>JAZQWG010000027.1:0-132172 GCA_045632265.1 Candidatus Scatosoma sp. | reverse complement strand
AAACCGTGTGCGATATATATAACCATAGCGGTGATGATGGCAAAGAGGATCCACCTGTTCCCATTCCGAACACAGAAGTTAAGCTCTTTTACGCCGAAAGTACTTGCAGAGAACTGCCGGGAGGATAGGTAATTGCCGCTTTTATTGCCCCTTAGCTCAGTAGGTAGAGCAACGGACTGTTAATCCGTGTGTCGTCAGTTCGAGCCTGACAGGGGCAGCCAAAAGTCAGGGTCTATAAGTATTTTGCTTATAGACCCTGATTAAAAATTATAACGATTTCTTAAAAAGGATAGCCGAGATGCTAATATCGGTATCGGGTTCACGACCTGTTTATATCGGAAATTGTTGGGTTTGCCCTTAAAGTTTAACACAGTAAGCACCGTTTTTGGAAGTTTGATGTGCTTATAAAATCTGAACCCGTGGTAGTACACGAATAGGGAACGTGTCATGAAAGTGCAACACGATCTAAAGGCTGCAAAATGAATTAGCTATTGTTTTGTAGTGACCGTAAAGGTTAACGATTGGCAGAAGGAACTTCCAACTTAAAAAGAGAACAGTTAGTGTAATGCTAACTGTTTTTTATTTGTTAAAAAATACTTTTTGTCCCACACACATACCCTAAAAACGAGATTTAGTCTCACACATACACAAACCCGATGCTTTTGCATCGGGTTTTTTGCTTGCCCTATCAACCGTCCACTAACGAGCAATTTTGTAATCAAAATTGCGTCGTCCCTGACGCTCGGCAAACATGGATAAGCGAAAAAACAAGAAAGGTGTGCCTCGCTATTCCGTCGCTTCGCTCCTTACGCTCCTGACAGGGGCAGCCTAAAGCTTTTTCTTTTTCGAGGTGGTATAACGACACTTTTTATGCAAGTGGGGCAAAGAGTGGGGGGATTAAGACAAAAAATAAAGGGCTTTCTAAAAGAAAACCCTTTTCGATGAATTTATGCACGTTCGTGCTGCGCCACGTCGATAAATCGCAGGCTTAAATTCTATGTTTAGTATAATCGATATTTCACGGCAAGTCAACAATTTTTAAGGCAAAAACACAAAAAAATCAAAAAAGGTGAAGAAATGGAAAAAACATTTCAAAAAATAAAACCACGCCGGCTGTTAAGCAAGACGTGGGGTGGAACGCTCGCGAAACGTTCCTGACTTAATGTCAATTACAGTATATTCCATTTTTAAGAAAAAGTCAATGCTTTTTCAAGAAAAATCAAAAAAGGGTGAAAAAAATACGCGGTAAAGTATATCGATCACGACACTTTTTTATGTAAGTGGGGCAAAGAGTGGGGGAAGTAAGACAAAAAATAAAGGACTTCCTAAAAGGAAATCCTTTAAGTTGAATTTATGCACAATCGTGCCTTTGCCACGTCGAGATAACTCGCAGGCGTAAATTCTATGTTTAGTATAATCGATATTTCACGGCAAGTCAACAATTTTTAAGGGGAAAACAAGAAAAATCAAAAAACTTTCTTTCAAAAACGCGGGGAGTGCATCCGAAGAAAACAGGGCAAAGGTTCGCAAATTAAAAGGACGAAATAAAAAAAGGAACGGATAAACCGTTCCTATTAACCGACTTATAGAGCGTTACCGCCCCTGCGCATATTCAGTATATGCGAAAAAGTTTGATTTGTCAAGAGTTTTCAGAAAAATTTTGAAAAATTCCGACGTCAGAACTGAAAATAAGAAGATTTCAATGTTTTAGTTTATACAAAGTCGTTTAATGCCTATAAAAAGAAAAAACGAGGCAAATTATAATAAATTACATAAAAAAAGTCCCCAGCGTTCATAGCCGGGGGTGCATGGGCTATACCCATACCTGATTATGTATTTATTATAACCTATATTTAATTGTAAGTCAACAATTTTTAAGGAAAAACAAGAAAAATCAAATAGAGTGAAAAAATAAGAGGTAAAGTATATCGACATTGTAAGCAATCAAGTGGAAAATCGAAAGAAGATGGCAAATTTACATAAAAAATAAAAGGTAGGATTAAACCACCTACCTCAATGCCGGAAAAATCAACGGCGGGTGCATGGGCTATACCCATACCTGATTATGTATTAAGTATAACCGATATTTTACTATAAGTCAACAATTTTTTAAGTAAAAAAACAAGCAAAAAAACGAAAAAGGCAATGTTTTTTGCGACTTGAAAAACGTTCAAGTGGGTTATTTATGTAATAATAGTGCAATTTTTGATTTTTTATGCTATAATGGTATCAAACGTATCGTCAACGAGGTGCAAAGATGGAAAATAGCTTTGGTAGTTTTTTAAGTCAAAGGCGCAAAGAGAAAAATTTAACGCAAAAAGAGTTATCGAAATTGTTGTTCGTGTCCGAATCGACGATAAGCAAGTGGGAAAAGGACGTGGCGCATCCCGACATAACCTTGCTTCCCAAGCTTTCGGAAATTTTGGGCGTGAGCGAGCACGAACTTATCACGGCAAGCATTGACCATCAAGCGCGACAAGAAAAAGAACAAGCCAAAAAGTGGCGAGTATTTTCCTTATCGTGGGCTTTGTTTTTCTATATCGCTTACGGCGTTGCGTTAATTCCGTGCTTCATTTGCAATTTGGCAATCAATAAAACGCTTTCTTGGTTTTGGATTGTCCTTTCGTCGCTGATTCTTGCGTTCACGTTCACGAATTTGCCCAAACTGATAAAGAAAAACAAGCTGATTTTTCTTCCGCTTTTACAGTTTTTGGCGCTCGTTTTGCTGTTGGGCGTGTGCTGTATTTATACGAAAGGGAACTGGTTTTGGATAGCTACGTTATCCGTACTTTTTGGCTTAATCATAATATTTGCGCCCATTTATATTGCCAAATACGCCGTTTTTTCTAAAATTAAACGTTATAACGATTTCATTTCGGTTGCTCTTGATTTTATCGCATTGAATATTCTTCTCATAGTCATCAACGTCCGCAACCAAGCAAACGGCTGGTGGTATGTCAAAATTGCGCTTCCCATCGTTTTTGGTGTGTATTTAGCGTTGAATATTATATTAAGCGTGCGGTTTTTGAAAACGAACAAGTTTATAAAGACGAGCATAATTTTGTTTTTATCGAACGTGTTTTTATACGTGTCGCCCCTTTTTATCAAAGTGAAAAATCCCGAAATTCAAAAGGAAATTGACCAAATCAATATCTTTAAGGCGAATTTATCCTCTTGGCAAGTGGACGGAACGCTTGAAAACAACGTTCACCTTATCGTTTGTTTGTCGTTGTTGCTTGTGGCGTTTGTCTTTTTCCTTGTGGGGGTGCTTCGTCATACAAGACAAAAAAGCAAAGCTGAAAAGTAAGCTAGGTTGCATACCGCATAAAATAACCCGTTGGGCGAAAACCCAACGGGTTCTTCTCTTTCTTTGGCAAGAAAATGGGGATAAAAGGGCAAAAGATAAGAAAGCGCCGTTTGCTTAAAAACGGTGCGTTGTTAGAAAAATTAAAAAATTTTTATTTTTTTAGTCAAATCGTTTTACAAATCCATGTAAATGGAGTATAATATAAGATGTTGTTTTGCCGTAATAACGTAGGCAAAAACGAAGGAGAACACTTATGAGCCGTATGGTTGGTACAATCTCAAGAGGCGTGCGCGCACCGATTATCCGTAGCGGAGATGATTTGGTGAAAATCGTAACCGATTCGGTTTTGGAAGCGAGCAAAGAAGATGGTTTTGCAATTCGTGACCGTGATATTATCGCAATGACGGAAGCCATCGTAGCACGTGCACAAGGCAACTACGCATCGGTTGAAGATATTGCAAACGACGTTCGTGCAAAGTTTGGCGGTGAAACCGTAGGGGTTATCTTCCCTATTTTGAGCCGCAACCGTTTCTCGGTATGCTTGCGCGGCATTGCAAAGGGCGCAAAGAAAGTAGTTTTGATGCTTTCCTATCCTTCCGACGAAGTGGGCAATCATCTTGTTTCGATTGAAGAATTAGACGAAAAGGGCATCAACCCTTACACCGACATTCTTGATAAGCAAAAATATAGAGAATTGTTTGGCTACTCCAAGCACCGTTTCACGGGTGTAGACTACGTAGAATATTACGAACAAGTAGTGCGTGAAGCAGGCGCAGACTTTGAAGTTGTTTTCGCAAACAACCCTTGCGCAATCTTGAAATATACGAAAAACGTTCTTAACTGCGATATCCACACGAGAGCAAGAACGAAGCGCAGATTGAAAGCAGCTGGCGCAGAAATCGTGTACGGTATGGACGAAATCATGAGCGCATCCGTCAACGGCAGCGGTTATAATGAAAACTACGGGTTGTTGGGCTCGAACAAAGCTACGGACGATTCCGTTAAACTCTTCCCCCGTGATTGCCAAAAGCTTGTGGAAGATATCCAAGCTCTTATGTTTGAAAAAACGGGTAAGAAAGTGGAAGTTATGGTATATGGCGACGGTGCGTTCAAAGACCCCGTAGGCAAAATTTGGGAACTTGCTGACCCCGTTGTTTCGCCCGCATACACCGCTGGTTTGGAAGGTACGCCTAACGAACTTAAGCTTAAATACCTTGCAGACAACGATTTTGCAGGCTTGAACGGCGAAGCTTTGAAAGAAGCAATTAAGCAAAAAATTCAAGAAAAGGACGACAACTTGGTTGGCAACATGATTTCGGAAGGCACCACGCCCCGCCGTCTTACCGACCTTATCGGCTCGCTTTGCGACCTTACGTCCGGCTCAGGTGACAAGGGTACGCCTATCGTATTTATCCAAGGCTACTTCGACAACTACACCAACGAATAAGAAAAATCAAAAGCAGGAACGCATCAGCGCCCCTGCTTTTTTGTCGCAATAAAAGAGATTTTAAGTGAAATTTGCGCGCAAAAACCGCCCTTAAGAGTGCTTTTTTAGGCAAATATAAGGGCGAATTTGAGATGAAAGATTGACGATTTTTCAATAAAATAATGGTAAAAAGGTGTAAAAAACGAGTGCGTTTTTGCACCTTTTTTTGTGATAAGTTGGGCGTTTTTTGTGCCTTTTTGGGGCGTGGATTTGGTGTTTTTTCTGGTGTGAAAACTGCGGAAATGGCAAGGGGCGAAGTGCAAAATTTGATGAAAAATTGCGGCACGATTTGGATAAAATAAGATAAAAAGCGGGCGATTTTTAGGCAAAAATCGCCCGCTTCTTATTCTGCCGATTTGTTTGCCGATTATGGGAAAAATTAGAAAAAAATTACTGATATTGAACAAAAGAGTGCTTTTGATATGGTATTTGGTTAAAAAAGAGAAATTTTTGTAAAAAAACGAGTATTGACTATACGGCTAATAAAAAGTACAATAGAATAGCGATATAATGAAAGTTATAATAAAATATTATAAAGGAGCCATTATGAAAAGATTTATCGTAGGAATTTTAACCGTTTTCTTTTTGATTACGTGTGCGTTTATCGGCGCATGTGGCAAAAGAGAAGGCGCGGGTGCTGGCAACACCGAAATGGGCAGCTACGTAATCCGTTATTATTTTGAAGATGACAACGGTGATTTCGTACACGATGCAACCAAAGACGAAAGGGGTGAAAAGGGGGTTGGCGAAACGATTTCCGTGAGAAATCCCAAAACGTTTGAAGGCTACACCTATTTTGGCGGGCACGAAAACAAACGTGAACTTGACATCGTCAGAGCGGAATCGGAAGCGCATCTCGACTTGTATTACAAGAAAAACTCTTCTACCGGTGGCGACGTTGGTGGCGGCGATGATGAAGGTGGCGATACGCCTATCACGGGTGCGTACGTAATCAAATATTATATTGAAAACGCTACGGGTGAATTCGTTTACGATGCGACCAAAGACGTGACGGGTACGAAAACGGTTGGCGAAAGCGTAGAAGCAACCGCAGGCAATATCGATTATTACGTATTCGATAGCGCAAATGCGAACAACGTGACGAGTGGCACGATTGTAGAAAGTGGCGCAGTAGAACTTAAATTGTATTATAAGCGTACCACGTACACGATTACGGTGGTAGGCGGTAGCTCAGACAAGACGACGGCGCGTTGGGGCGAAACGGTGCAACTTACCCTTGGCGCTGGCAATTCTTCTTGGCAAATCGTTTCGGGCGAAGGCGCTTCCTTGAACGGCAACGTGCTTACCATGGGCAAAGCGAACGTAGAAGTGCAAGGCGTGGAAAGAACGTCGCGCACGTTGGACGTATTGAATAGCTATTACGTAAAACCCGCGGAACAAGAAGTAAAAGCGACGTTGATGGTAAACGACAATGCGGAATTGCAAGGTCTTGTAAACTTGTATAACAGCGTAGAAACGTGCAACGCAATGGGCGCACAAGAAAGTTATTACTTGTTTGCTACCAAGGGAAATAAAGCATATTTCTACATTTCTTGGGCTACGGAATTATTGGAAGTAAAATCGGCGGATATCACCCCCGTTAGCGTGGGTACGCACGAATATGCAATGTCGATTGCGGCAAACGGCAATATCGTTTGCTCGCTTGATAACAACGTAGTTTTGGAATTGACGGTGGCAGATTTTAGTGCAAAGGGCTATGGCACGATTGGTTATGCGGGTAGAATCGGTACGTACAACGAAAACGGCGTGCTTGCTATGAGCAACGTTTCCGTCGTTGGCAATATGTCGCTTGACGAATTGAAGAACTATTTTGCGACGGTGCTTTGCAGAGTGGGTTCTAGCTACTACGTATTCAACACGGTAAGCCAAGTTATTGAAAACAAGGTGGAAGACGTGCCGTTTGCAGGCATTAGCGGATTTAATTATCAAGCGTTTGTAAACCAAATCAACGCTTGCGCGAGCATTGAAGATTTCGTTTCGCTTGCAAGCAACTGCGAAGAAATCAAAGTGCAAGCTTTGAAAGCGCATACGTTGGCATCGCTTGGCTACTTTATCCAAATGTATAACGACACTTTGCTTATGCCGTTGGTATCGGGTACGCAAGTGACGACGGGCGAAGGAACGGTTATGTATGCGGACGTATTCTCTCGTGATACGAGATGGTGGATTCCCAACGCATACATGCTTTACAGCACGTGGGATGCACCCAACGATAAGGGTGTAATGGATATGTTGGAATATGAAGTTGCAAACACCAACGATTACACCGCAATTTACAATATGTGCAATAAATATATCACGGACATTGTAAGAGCTTTGTCTTGCAAGGGCTATGAATATTACTACTGGCAAGAATACAACAAAGACCCTAATTCGACCATTAACCAGTGGTGGTATTTGTGGACGTATGCTTCGGCGGGTGGCGATTTTACCTACGTAGGCAGCGTATTTGAAAATTACGAGTGGACGAAAGGATATAGATTGTGTGGCGTATTCTATAATTCTGCACACGAAGCGTTTAGCACGGATTTGAATAAGATTAAAGACGATTTCTTGTGGATGATGTATCACCAAACGTTGGGCGATTGCACGTATACGGTAACGCTGAACGCAATGGGTGGCACGGTTGATACGGAAACGTTGACGGGTACGTTTGGCGCAACCTTGGTATTGCCTACGCCCGTGAAAGACGGCGCAACGTTCGGCGGTTGGTACACGAACAGAGCGTATGAATTGCTTGAAATCGTTTACGAAGGCGACCAAGCCAAGCTTGTTGTAGATACTGATGGGATTGCAAGCATTGAACAATACTCGAATAGAAAGGATATTACCCTTTACGCAAAATGGATTGTGGACGGCGAAGAACAAGCGTACACGGTGGACGTGGCGGATATCTTCGGCAACAATATGATTATCCAAAGAAACAAGCCGTTTAACGTATTCGGCACGGGTACGGACGGAACGGAAGTGACGGTGCAATTTAACAACGAAACGAAGACGGCAACCGTAGAAAACGGCAAGTGGAACGTGACGTTTGACGCAATGCAAGCTTCTTGGGAAGCAAAGACGTTGCAAATCACGGGCGGTGATATGAAGTTCGTGTTCACCGATATTTTGGTGGGCGAAGTTTGGCTTGGCGCAGGTCAATCGAATATGCAAATGACCTTGTCGTGGATGAACGGCACGGGTATCAATTATATCGGTCAATACGGTTATTACGACAACTTCGATAAGGTACGTATTTACCGTCAACAAATCACCGGTACGCCGTTCGATGGCGACTTGGGTAAGGGAACGAACAACTGGGAAACGTTTGCAAATCCCAACGACGCGCTTGCACAATCGGCATATTCGCTCTCGTTTGCGCTTAATCTTCAAAAGAAACTCGGTGTTCCCGTTGGCGTAATCAATTCGTGTATGGGCGCAACGTATATCGAAGAATGGTTATCCACCGAATCTTTGGAAATTGCAGGCTCGGTATTCGACGGTATGTTTGAAGAACCGAAAGAAAGCAGATACTACTACGGTATGACGGAATTGTTGCGTGGTATTAGCGTAGCGGGCGTTATTTGGTATCAAGGCGAATCCAATGCTTACGCGTACAACTACGTTGGTTCTTTCCCCAACTCGCCTAACGTAGATTATGCAGACCAATTAGAAGCGCTTCACGCTCAATATAAAGACATTTTCGGCGATGCAAATCTTCCTATTATCATCACCGAACTTGCGCCTTATGCGTGGGACGATTATGAAGATTTTAGATTGACGCAAAGAAGATTTGTCACCGAAAATGCAAATGCTTACTTGCTTTCCACGGTGGACCTTGGCACGCCTTACGATATTCACCCCGTATTCAAGAACGAACTTGGTAAACGCGCGGCGAACATCGCTTTGGAATACGTGTACGAAGCGGACGGTGTTGTCGACAGCCTTTCCTATATCCCCGTTTCCGCAAGCAAGAGTGGAAACACGATTACGTTGAGCTTTGAAAACGGCAAGACGATTGAAGCGCGTGGCGCATTGATCGGCTTTAAGGTGCTTAACGACCAAGGCGTTTTGGAATCCGTAAACGCAAGCGTTGCAAACAACCAAGTGGTTATCAACTACTCGGGCAATGCGGTTGCCGTATATTATATGTACGTAAAAACGCAAGTGGGTGTGTTTAATCAAAACCTTTCCTACTATATCGGTCAACCTACGTTGTATGGTGGCAACGGCTTGCCCGTTGGACCGTTTGCAATCACGATTGCATAAGATTTTATAAATATTTACCCCCAAAGCCGTTTGGCTTTGGGGGTGTTTTTTTCGTAAAAAAGAGCCTTGCAAGGCGCAAAGCTCTTTGATATTTTAGGGAAAATCACTCGTTATCGTCGCTTGGTTTGATTTGTTTTTTCACCCGTAAACGATATTGATGAGGCGTGGTGTCTTCAAACGATTTGAATAGGGAAATAAGGTGGGGAAGGGACGAAATGTTGCAAATTTCCGCAATTTGTTCCAGCGAATAATCGGTGGTTTCCAAATACCGTTTGATGATTTTCACAATCAATTTTTTTCTATCTTGCGATGGGGTGCTGCCGAAGAATTGTTTATACTTCTTGCAAAAATACGCTTCGCTGTACCCAAACAAACGGCTCGTTTCCTTGGGGGTGTATTTGATAGGATCGTCCATCATCAAGTTTTTGATGTTGAACAGGGTGACGAACTGCGGGTTTTCCACGTACACGTCGTTTGCCGAGAAGGTGTACGATTCGTCCAAAAGGTGGAAAATTTGCTCGATATAGCTGGGGATTTCTTGCACTTTATCTCTTGCGTACGGGGTGTTTACGATATACGAAAGCCTATCCATGCACCGCAAAATGTGTTCCGCATAAATGGGGTGGATGATGAAAAGTTTGTTCAAGACAAAGCGATATTGCTTGAAAAATTCTTCGTCCACGTCGAAAGCCAAAAAGCTGTTAAGAAAAGCCGAGTCAATGTTTTTATAACATTGAAGCACGTTTGGCTCGTATAAAATTACGCTGTTTTTGGGTGCGTGGAAATATTCCTCGCCGTCGTAGGAAATGGCAACGTTCGAGTGGAACAACACGAAGGTGTACGAAGGGGCGGTGGCTTTATGCGAATAATCTTTCGGCTCCATTTTTTGCGTCAATAAAACGACGTTTTCAAAGTTTGTCATTGCGCTCTCCTTGCGTATTTTTGTGCCTTTTTACCCAAAAGGACGGGGCGTTTTTTTCTAAAAAGTTGAAAAAAAATTTGCTTTATTTTTCTCGCCTTTTCTTCATTATACCACTTAAAAGGGCGGAAATCAAGGCTTTATAGGCTAAAATATCAAAAATTTCGCTTTTTTAATAAAAATTAGGTTAAAATACAGAAATTTTTGTATAAAAATAGGCATTGTATATTGACGGAAAATGTGGTAAAATTTATACGTGTGATAGTATCTAATAGTATATTTATATACTAAAGGGACAAAAGTCATATAAAAAATACGATAAAACGATATGTTTTTTTAGGAGAAAGGTTATGTTAGAAAAGAAACTTTATCACGGCGCAGCGTATTATCCCGAACTTTGGGACGAATCCACCTATGACACCGATATTAAAGCGATGAAAGAACTTGGCATCAACGTCGTGCGCATGGGCGAATTTTGCTGGTCTTTATACGAACCTAAAAAGAACGAATTCCATATTGATATTTTCGATAAGATTATTAAAAAGCTTGGCGAAAACGGGATTCAAACGATTATGTGTACGCCTACGGCAACCCCGCCGAAGTGGATTTTGAACGAATCGCCTACGGAAGCGTATATCGGTTATAACATGATTAAATCGGAACACGGCTCGAGAGAACACGTTTGTTATAACGGGCCGCTTTATCGCAAGCGCAGTGAAATCATTATTGAAAAGGTGGCAAAGCATTACGGACAAAACCCGTACGTTATTGCATGGCAAACGCATAACGAATACAACTGCCCGCCCGTAAGAGAATGTTTGTGTCCCCATTGCGAAAAGAAATGGCATAAGTGGTTGAAATCCAAATACAAGGACATCAACGATTTGAACGAAAAGTGGGGCAACGCCGTTTGGAGCCGTTCCTATCAATCGTTCGACGACGTGAACCAACCCAAATATACGCCCAACGGACAAAATATCACTCTTTCTAACAAGTATATCGAATTTGGGCACGACAACGTTGCGGAATTTAACGATATGCAAGTGAATATCATCAAAAAATATTCGGCATATCCTATCACGCACAACACGAACATCGTATTCCACATCAACGAAGAAACGGTGTTCAAAAATCTCGACTTCGTTGCGTACGATACCTATTCGACCGAACAAGAAAAGACGGAAATTCTTTTCGGCTACGATATGGAAAGAGGGTTGAAGCCCAACGTGCCTTTCTTCCTTATGGAAACGTCCAACGGCTACACCGCGCACGTACACGCAAGCAAACCTTTCCACAAACGCGGGTTTGTTAAGGCGGAAGCTACGGCTTGCTTATTTGCGGGCGGTATCGGGTTCTGCTATTGGCTCTTCAAACAACAACGCGCAGGTACTGAACTTTTGCACGGGCATTTGGTCACGTCGTGGGGGAAAATTTCTTCCGCTTCTCAAAACGTGAAAGAAGTGACGGAAATGATGAAGCACGTAAACGATTACGTTTTGTCTACGAAGCCGACGAAAGGCGATATCGCCGTTTTATTCTCGGACGAAGCAAGAGCGTACTTCGAGTGTGAAATGATTGAAGGCTACGATTACGTTAAGGAAATTCATAAGTTCTACGAAGCGGTTTCCGCAAACGGCGCGTATCGTGACGTCGTTTACGAAAGCTCTGATTTGAGCGGATACAAAGTATTGTTCGTGCCTTTCCTTCCCTACGTATCGGACAGCGTTTATGAAAAGATTGTAAACGCGGTAAACGAAGGTTGCACGGTTATCGTTGGTCCGTTTACGGGTACGAGAACTGCCGATCATACGATTCACACCGACAAGGCGCTTTCCAAACTTGAAAGCTTTATGGGCGTGAACGTAGAAGATATTATCTCGTTCAACAACCAAGGCGCGGTTTTGGACGTATTCGGCAAGGAATATCCCTTGAAATCTACGTCTATCGTCGTAGATGCGGACGGCAACCATTTGGGCGAAATCAAAGGCGGGTATTTGTCGGGCAAGAGCGTTTTGTGGCAAAAGGAAATCGGCAAAGGCAAAATCGTGCTTTTGGGTACTTTGTTTGAAAAGGACGAACTTAAAGAAATCAGCGGTAAGTTCATCGACGAAAAGGTGGACGGCGCGGTGCGTTCGGCAGACGGCGTTGCGTTCTATAAGCGCAGCGACGAAAACGGTAAGATTAGCTACTGTTTTGTAAATATGTGCGGTGAAGAAAACACCGTGAAAGTGAGTGGGGTAAATTACTTCACGAAGGAAAAGGTAGAAGGCAGCTTGACGCTTGCGCCTTATGCGTACGCTGTGGTTGTGGAAGAATAAAGAAAGGAGTTGGCTATGACGAAAAAGCTTGTAAAACCGAAAGCGAAATTTTCGTTGAAAGAAGAATTGAGAAGACATTACGCGCTTTATCTCATGATTCTTCCAGCGTTTCTTATCGTGACGCTCTTTGCGTACATACCCATGTACGGTATCGTAATGGCATTCCAAAGATACGACCCCTATTTGGGGATTTGGGATAGCCCGATTGTTATGTTTGACAACTTCACCTATTTCTTTGGAAACAAGGCGTTTGGTGAAATTTTGTGGAACACCTTCTCTATCAGCTTGTATTCGCTCGTGGTAGGTTTCCCCCTTCCCATTCTCTTTGCGCTTGGCTTGAACAGCGTAGGGAATAAGGCGTACAAGAAAACGTTGCAAATGGTTTCTTACGCACCGTACTTTATCTCGGTGGTAGTTATCGTTGCAATGCTTAACTCTTTCTTGGATTTGAGAACGGGTGTGTTCAATAAATTGCTTGAAGGGCTTGGCTTGCCGGCAAAGGACTTCATGAGTGAAGCGGGCGCGTTCAAAACGATTTACGTATTGAGCGGCTTGTGGCAATCGCTTGGTTGGAGCAGTATTATTTATATTGCAACGCTTTCCTCGGTTGACATTTCCTTGTACGAAGCGGCGGACTTGGACGGCGCAAGCAAGTTTAAGAAAATCGTCTATATCGATTTGCCCAGCATTGCGCCTACGACGATGGTACTTTTGATTCTTTCCGTTGGTAATATCTTGTCGGTTGGTTTTGAAAAGACGTACCTTATGCAAAACGACTTGAACATGTCCTCGTCCGAAGTTATCGCGACGTACGTGTACAAGATGGGTATTATCTCGCAAGACTACGGCTTGGGTACTGCGGTTGGTTTGTTCAACTCGCTTGTAAACTTCATCTTCTTGGTTATCGTAAACACGGTTGCTAAAAAGACGAACGGCTACAGCTTGTGGTAAGGAGGGGAATTATGGATATGGAAAACATGAATTTACAAGACGTTCCCCAAACGGAAGTTGCGGCGGTTGAAGTGCAACAACCTGCGCCCCAAAATCCCGAAAAGAAACAAAAAATTCGCAACAAGATGAAAAAATCGAAATCGGACGTGACGTTTGATATCGTAAACTATTCCATCTTGACGCTTGCGTTTATCATCTTCATCTATCCGTTGATCTACGTTATCAGCGCTTCGATGACCAAGCCTACGGACGTGCTTTCGGGCAAGATGTGGCTTTTCCCCACGTCCTTTTCCTTTGAAGGCTATGCGAGAATTCTCTCGTACGCACCCCTTTGGCAAAGCTTTTTGAACACTATCTATATCGTAGTAGTGGGCACGGTGCTCAGTATTATCGTCACCTTGCTTGCGGGCTACGTATTGAGCCGTGACGATTTCAAGGCAAAGAAATTCTTTATCTTGGTATTCACCGTGACGATGTTCTTCGGCGGCGGGCTTATCCCGTATTATATGTTGATCACCGAAACGTTGAACATGCGTGACACCCTTTGGGCGCTTATTATCCCGTCGGCAGTTTCCGTGTACAACATTATCTTGGTTAAGACGTATTTCACAACCAGCTTGCCCAAAGACATTTTTGAGGCGGCGTTGATTGACGGCTGTGGCGATTTCAAATTCTTCGTCAGCATTGCAACCCCGCTTGCAGTTCCCATTATCGCAGTTATCGCGCTTTACAACGTCGTAGGGAAATGGAATTCCTACTTCGACGCGCTTATCTTCTTGAACAGCGAAAGCAAATATCCTTTGCAGCTCGTTATTAACAACTTGTTGATGGAAAACGACGTAAGCAGCGTAAGTGGTTCGGGCAGTTTGAGCTTGGAACACGCGCTTGTTGTTGAATCGATGAAATACGGCGTTATCGTGGTGGCTTCTCTTCCCATGCTCGTCGTATATCCTATGGTGCAACAATATTTCATCAAGGGCATCATGGTAGGCTCGGTTAAGGGTTAAGGAGGAAGATATGAAAACGAAATTAGCATTTATTATTTTCCTTTGCTGTGTAGTTATGATGGGTGCAGGGCTTGGCTATTCAAAGAAAGAATTCGTAGAATATTCCAACGCGCACGTTTTGACGGGCGACAATATCGAAATTTTGAAAGAAGAATATAGAGACCAAATCAGCTTGAAGATGATGGCGTCTTGTAGTTCTACGCTCAGTTCCGATTGGGCGAACAACAAATTCTTCAAGAGAATGAACAAAGTGACGGGTGTAAACTTCAACTTTGACAACGTATTCTTGGAAGGTATGTACAAGCAAAAGAAACCGCTTGCTTTCACTTCCGAAGAAACGATGCCTGACGTATTCTTCAAGGCGTTCTTCACAAGCCAAGACGAAATTACGTACGGCACCAACAAACAAATCATTTCGCTTAATAAACTCATCGATCAATACGCGCCTAATATCAAGAGAATTTTGGACGAAAATCCTATCATTAGACGTTGTATCACCACCCCCGACGGCAACATTTACGCATTGCCCACCATGTACTTGAATACGCCTAACGACGGCATCATGCGTGGTTTCTGGTGGATTAACCAAAAATGGCTTGAAGACGTAGATATGGGTATGCCGAGCACGGTACAAGAACTTTATACGGTTCTTAAAGCGTTCAAAGAACACAAGTGCACGGATAAAAATTCCTACCCGTTGGTAATTTGCGGACCTACCGAACTTTACAACTTGCTTCCTATCTTCGGGCTTGATTTCTCGCAATACTTCGTACAAGCAAACGCAAACGACGTAGTGGAATTTGGACCTGCAAAAGACGAATTCTACAACGCAATGCAATGGCTTAACAAGTTCTTTGAAGAAGGACTTATCAACCCCGACTGGAACACGTTTACCGAATCCAAACGTTATTCGTACGCACAAAGCGACGTTTACGGCATGTACATGTCCGCATCGCCCTTGTACGTATCGGGCGCAAAGCGCTTGAAACAATTCGTGACGTTAGACCCGCTTACGAGCGAAATGCACGACACGGCTTTCTGGTCGGCAATGAACCCCGTTGAAAGAGGTTGCTTTGCAATTTCTTCCACCTGTCAATATCCCGAACTTGCAATCAAGTGGATTGATATTCTTTACGACACCACGCAACCGTACTGGATTTGGGCTATTAACGGTCAGGAAGGTCAAGAATGGGAATGGGTTGACAAGACGAAAACGCAATGGCGTTCGACGATTAGTGCAGCGGAATATTCCGAAAGAATGAAAGACACGATTGTACAACCGGGCGACGGTATGCCTTACGCAGTTGACGAAAAGTTCTTCGATAAAGAAGTGACGAACAATGCCGACTACGTACGCCAACACAGAAATAGACAAATGGCGAAAGGCAAAATCAGCTATCCTATGGTTTACATCGGCAAGGACGATTTGAGAACGTTCTCGTTGTTGTCCACCAACATCAATAAGCACGTTGCGGAATTCATGGCAAACGCTATCAACGACGGTATCACGCAAAGCAGTTTTGAAGCGTTTAAGGCTTCGCTTGCAAACTATCGTATGGACGAATACATGGGCATTTTGCAAAAGGCTTACAACAATTTCTACGGCATTTAAGAAAACTTAAACAAGAAAGGAGGTAATTAACATGAAAAAAGCATCTATTTTCAAATTGATATTTTTAATATGTTTTTTCGCAATGTTTATCACCGTTTCCGTTATCGGGAGTATGGGCTTGTTTAAGTTTGACTCTGTAAAAGGTTTGGACGATCCTCAAGATTTTTCTGCGAGTTTCGTTCAAACGGATAACGGATACGTATTTAGCTTGGTAAACGGCAGAGAATCTCTCGCAACGGCTAACGGCGCGGTTGGCGTACGTTTCAACGAAGGCGCTAACGCGGGCGAAACTATCTATGCGCACTATTCCACGGTGCAAGAAGTGGAAGGGGGGTACAAAGCGCAAGCAAGCGTGACGGGCCCTCTTGGCTCGGTCGTACAAGTGACCGACTACTACTACGTGACGAAGACGGGCGTTGACGTGACGAGAACGATGGACGTTGCAAACGTTGGCGGAGAAGAAGGTTTCGCAACCGAATATCCCATCTTCACGCAAAACGAAGAAACGATTTCGGAAAGCGACTGGTTCAACCCTTCGCAATTCTACGTGTCGGGCACGCATAGCTTCATCACGACGAACGCAAGAACGCCTTTGTCGTCCACGACGGGGGAATTCGTAATTTCGTCCAACAACACGTCGGCGCTTATGTTGTCCAAATTCAAAAACGGCTACGTCACCACGTTGACGGATACGTCCCACACCCAACTTGTGACGACGTACGAAGACACAAAAGATATCATTAACAACTCGGAAGACAGCATGGTTATCCACGAAGCGATTTCCGTGACGGGTATCGTCTATGGCGATTATTTGGACGAAAGCACGCTTAACAACTTGGTAAAAATGTCCTTCTGCTTCCCTTCTCATGAAGTTCTTTCGGCGGACGGCGGCACGGCTTGGCGACTTTTGCCCGTGGAGAAAAACCTTACGCGTACCATTTCCTTCTCGCTTACGATTGAAGAAGAAGACGATTTCTATTCGATGGTAGAAAGCTCTTGGCGTAATGCTTACGATTCGCTTGCAATCACCGATAAGAGATACGACCAAGAAGCGGTTTACAACGCTCTTCTCGAATCGATGAAACGTTCTTATTCGGTTAGCAAGGTTTGGAAAGTACCCATGTACATGACGAACGCGGAAGACTATCAGCCCAACAGCGGTTTCTTGTATAGAAATGCGGACATTGCGTTTTTGATGTACAAGGCTGGTTTGCGTAATAACAACCAAACGTATATCAATCAAGCGATTGCGGTGTTGGAAGACCAAATTTCCACCGATAAGCTGGACGAAAATATCTTCTGGGGTGCGGGCGCAGAATTAAAGCCTATCTATTATAGAACTCGCTATGAAGGGTTTGCGGTAGTGCTTGATTTGTACGATTTCTTCAAGGCAAACAATATCAACCACTCGGGCGTATTGAGCCAAAACTATTTGAAGAACTACATTATTGAAAGGGCTGAAAAGTATAAGAACGAAACGGACGTAATGGGTCTTATCTTCTACACCAAGCTTTGGAAATACTCGGAAGAATTTAATATCGACTATTCGCAAACGGCAATCCGTCTTTTGGATAAGGTTGCGGAAGAAAATAGATTCTTCGACGGGTACTTTGGCTCGGTTGAACACAACGACCTTAACGCATACATCGGCGTTGCGGAAGACGCAATGATTATTTTGAACGCCTACTTGAACGCATACGAAGTGACGGGCGCAACTCGTTATCTCGACCTTGCGAAAAACTGCGCAACGTGGCTTGAAACGTTCAATATGCTTTCCCCGATGAACTTGAACTTGTACGGCGACGACGGCTCGCAAGCGTACAACTCGTCCTTCATCGGCAATGAAAGATTCTTGGCGTACGGGTATAACTTCAACAATACCAAGCACTTCATTTTAGACTGTCCTACGGTATCGTCGGCAATCGATTTTGAAAAGCTTTATCTTATCACGGGCGACAGCCATTACCTTGATTTCGCACAAAGACTTGTTTACAACTCTTCCTTGTACGTAAACATGGGGGATAAGGTTGGTTTGATGGACGATCCGCTTAACTCTTCGGGCGACGGCTTCATTAACGAATTCGTCGGCAACACGACGGGTGACACCACCTTCTTCGACGGCGGTATTAGAGGTGCTGCGCACACGTCCAACATCGGTTGGTGCGGTTATCAATTGATGTACGTGTACGACAAACTTGACGAAAATAGAAATTCCGCTTTGGCGAAAGCTGTGTTTGAAGCGGATAGAAGATACAACTTGGCAACGTATAAATTGACAAGCTGCGATAGAAGCAAAGTGGAAAACTTCAACTTCTCGCCCGAAAAGGCGGTTGACGGCGATTTGTCCACCTACTGGGCAACCTGCTCGTCCTATATGATCGTTGATTTGAACGAAATTTGCGGTTTCACCGACATCACGTTGACGAGCGTGGCAAACACGAACGCAAAATTGAAAGTGTACCTTTCTACGGACGGCAAGACGTACGAAGAACTTGGCGATTTGGATTTTGCAGGCACGACGAGAGCAACGCTCGCTTGCCGTAAGATTGCAAGATACGTTAAGTTCGTTTCCACGGGCAATGAAAAAATTAGCGAAATTTCCATATTTGGTATTCCCGAATATTACAACACGTTCAGTTATAGCGCAGACGTGACGGGCGACGGCAACGTGGCTGCTTGCGTTGACCGCTACGTGGATGGCAGCTATGCGTATGCAACCAACTACGACACGGCTTGGGAAGTGACGGGCACGCAAACCTTGGTTGTGGATATGCGTGAAGTGAAGGCGATTGCGCAATTTGCCTTGATGTTTGAAAACGAATGGACTTTCCAAGACGATTACAAACCCGTGGAAGATCGCGAGCAAGAGGGCTATCCTTTGCCGGCCGCTCATTCTTACAAGATTGAAATTGCAGGGGAAGACGGCGTATTCCACGATTATGCTATCGTAGATGCGGAAGTTCGTTCCGTTTACGTGCATACGGACGTAGTAAATTGTAGATACGTACGCTTGACCGTGTATGCGGGAAGCGAAACGGTGAAATTGCAAGATTTCAAAGTAATGGGCTGCGAAATGAAATAAGGAGGAGAAGGTAAATGGCTAAATGTAAGAAATTATTAGTTTGTGCGCTTGCGCTTACCTTCGCCTTTGCGGCTGTGGGCTGTAAGGAAGAGGAAGTTGAATATATCGACTTCCCCGTTTCCCAAGGCGCACAAAATACGACGGTTGCGTACGGTGGAAAAACGCTTGATGCGACGGTGGTAGAATTTGCGAAAGCGGAAACGCCCGAAAAGGTGTATTCCATTTTCGGCAACACGGGCACGGGTAAAACGGACGTTTCCTTCCTTGGTAGAGTGCAAATCATCGACGGCAAGGTAGTGGTTGGTTTGTCCGTAGGCAATGCCCCCCGTATGGCGGGCGTTTACGTAGAAGGTTTTGGCTACTATTTCATCAACAGCGCAAACCTTACGGCGGGCGAATACGCAATTTGCCTTTCCAACGTTCCCGTTGGTACGTTCAAAATGTCGCCTTTCAGCATTATTGAAGACGACTTTGCAATCGGCGAAGAAAATGTATCTTTCACGAGAGAAAAAGCGCTGTTGTTGCAAGGGGAAAGTGAAAACGATTATTCGCTTGAAACGGGCAAACTTCTTTTAGAGGGCAGCGGTTATAAAGCGCTTGAAGCAAACTCTTTTGTGGTGGCGAAAAACAGCGTACTCAACGCAGGCGAAGTGAAAGCGAACATCAAGGGTGATGCTGGTTTGGCACTTGGCGTGTACGGCACGACGGTGGGCGACCTTAGCAAGGCTTCCTATATCTATGCGGGCGTGAAGGACGGCAAGGCTTCCATCATTTCCTATAATATGGGTGAAGAAACACTTATCGGCGAAGCGGCGATTGAAAATTACAGCGAAGATACGCAATACGTGCTTTCGGCAAACTTGCAAGTGGTAAACGCAGACCCCCGTGAAACGAAGGTGGTGCTTTCCATCAACGGCGCGGCGCTTGTGACGGCGGACGTGTACGTAGAAGGCAATAGAAACGTTGGTTTTATGTGCTTGAAGGAAAATGCGGCGATTGACGGAATTTCTATCCCGCCTTGCTCGCTTGAAGAATATAAGACGTATGCAAAAGCACAATTCGATAACTTGGTGCAAGTGGAATTCTACGAAGAACACATCACCGGCTTGACGACGAGCTATATCGAAAAAGTGACCAAGACGTACAACGATTCTACGAAATATATGTTCGTTGCGCGCGAATATCAAAAAGCGGTGACGGCAATCAATACGGCGACGGATATTGCCAACGCAACGACGATTTACAACAAGTATTACGCATCGCTTAATGCGGAAGTGCTCGATACGTACAAAGAAGACATTGAAGCCAGCCTTAAATCGATGGCGGAAAGCTGGTATTCGATTCTCTATCTTGATGAAGCTGTGCAGAACTTCCCCGAACAAGATAAAAACGGCGACACCCGTCCCGACGTGACGATTACGTACGTTCATATCAATCCAGAAACGGGCACGAACGGCGAAGAATACTTTAACATGGGGCTTGACGGCATCGACGGCGAAACGTTCGATTATAGATGGTGGGTACCCAAACCTTTGCGTACACCCAACATTTTGACGAGCGCGCATAAGGAAATTGCCAAGTGTAATTCCAAAGACGTACTCAAAGCAATGTACGAAGAATATTATTACGAAGTTCTTCGTTCGGTATGCCAAAAGGTGATTGAAGAATATCATGCCATCAAGCATATAGAAGCAGACGGCTTCTTGTGGGCGTATTGCTGGAATTATTGCGGCGCTCCTGATGGCACGCTTCACACCTTCGTGTACGACGGCCCCGTTGTCGAATATCAAGGCGTGGAATACGGTATAAGCGAAGAAACGCAATTCCGTTTGTCGCCCCTTGTATATCACCCCACGGAAGGCGCGCAAGGCATCTTTGGCGATAGAGGCATGATTGCGTTGTTCAACTACGCAATGGACAACTTGAAATAATCACGGTAAAAATTCAAAAAAGGCAGAAAAGTATATGCTTAAAAGAGAAGAAATTAGAATTCGAGACCCTTTCGTGCTCGTAGATGAAAAGAATCAACAATATTATCTTTACGGCACGACGGGGCTTACCGATGGTTATAGCACGGTAAACTATTTCGTCACCTATAAAAGTGCCGATCTTGAAAATTTCAGCGATCCTATCGTGGTTTTCAACGGCGAAAACTTTTGGTCGGATAGAGATTACTGGGCACCCGAAGTATTTTTCTACAACGATAAATATTACATGTTTGCATCGTTCAAATCGGCAACTCGTTCGCGCGGGACGCAAATCCTGCGCGCGGACAGCCCCGAAGGCCCGTTCTTGCCTATCTCGGACGGACCTATCACCCCCGAGGGTTGGGAATGTTTGGACGGCACGTTGTACGTGGAAGACGGCAAACCGTACATTTTCTTTTGTAGAGAATGGTTGGAAGTGACCAACGGACAAATGTATGCAATGGAACTTTCGCCCGACTTGACGAAAGCGGTTGGCGAGCCTATGTACCTGTTCTCCGCAAGCGACAATCCGTACGTGACGTCGTTTAAGGACTGGCGGGGAAAAGATTGCTACGTGACCGACGGCCCGTTCTTGTTCCGTGAAAAGGGCAAGCTCGTGATGCTTTGGTCGAGCACGCACAACGAAGTGTATTGCGTATTAAAAGCGTACGCGGATAGCCCCTTTGGCGAGTGGAAGCACGAAGATCGTCCCGTGTTTAGCGTGGACGGCGGGCATTGTATGATATTCACGGCTTTGGATAATCGTCAAATGTTGGCTTTGCACTACCCTAACGAATGCCCGAAAGAAAGAGCGATCTTCTTAGAGTGCAATATGGGCAAATAAAATAGGGCAACTAAATTTGTGGCAGTAAAATAAAAACAATATATAGGAGGAAAAAACTATGAAACTCAGAGGAGTCAAAAAGCTTCTTTACGGGCTTGTACCCGCAACGATTGCAGCTTTCTCTCTTTCTATCGTAGCGGCAAACAATGATTCTGCCGTGGTGACGGCTGATGAAGCCAAGGTATATGCGTTTGATTCGAGTATCAATGCTTTCCAAAATGGTAGAGAATTTACCATTCCCGCAAACGAAAGCGGTTGGGAAACCATTATCTTCAAATCGGACGTAGCGTCGGGTGAAAATCCTTATTACCCCGCATTGGCAAGAGAAGGGTATTTGGCGTATCATCTCGAAACGGATACGACCATCAATATGTGGCCTTCCGTTGTTGACGCAGGTGCCGAAGTTTTCTACGGCTTTAACGTAAATGCGTATCTCGTAGATGACAACGGCAACTCGGTTGCTGTTGGTCAAGGCGGTCAAGGTATCTACATCCCCGCAGGCTTTAGAGGTGCGGTTGTTGTGCCTACGAGCGACTTTGGTGGCGCTGATTTGAGTACTATTCAAATGATTACCGCAAACTTCCATTCTGTCTTTGCGGGCGCAAACGTGAAACTTGGCTCGCTTGGCTACTATGCTTACAACGGCGCTGAATTGAACGTTTTGACGACGGCTGACGGCCAAGATTGGAAGACCTCTTCCAAATACGGCACGGTGCTTCCCGTAATCGGCGAAAAGGCTGAAACGACGGAAGTTTACACGATGCGCACGGGCACCAACGCATTTGCGTATGGTAAACAATGGAACGTTGCAAACTACGTAAACACCGAAGCTGCTGAGTATGCAACAATATGGTATAAGACGGATACGGGTGCAGTGTATGACCTTGATGCAAACGGTTATTTTGCATTGCAAATGGAAACGTATGCAAAGACGGGCTTCTACACCCAAGTATTTGACGGCGCAAACGTAGTTGCCAATGCGGGCTATGCTTACTTTGTCACCGAAGAAGGGGATATCGAAATTTGTGCGTACAACGTTGCTACGCAACACATCGAAATTCCCGCTGGCTTGCGTGGTATGTTGATTATCCCCGCAACGAACTTTGTTTCCGACGTATTTAACTGGGATTCGGTAAGCATGTACATCCCCAACATCAATGCGGATGCTTATCCCACTTCTTCCTTTGCACTTGGCGAACTTGGTTGGTTTGACGGCGTAAACGACGAAATGTACTACTTCACCTCCCTTCGTGATATGTACGATGCAGGCTGGAAGGTTACGGACAACGCTTTGGCAGGTATGACGAGTGAAAGAATTGAATATATCCCCGAAATGCCTACCGAATACGAAATGAGAACGGGCGATAACGCATTTGCTTACGGCGTTTCTTGGAGCGGTGTAGAATACACGGCGGAAGCTACTTATGCAAAGATGCTCGTTACGCTTGATTCCGCTTCCGCTTTGGATATGGCAAACGGTATTTTGGCTGTTCAAATGGAATACGTTGGCAACGGCTCGTTCAAATTTGCTCCTTCCGTTTGGGACGGCGCAAGTGAAATCTACTTCACGGGTACGGCTACGCTTATCACGGAAGACGGTCTTTCCAACAACTACGTTGTTGGCGCAGACGGCTGTTTGGATTTGCCCGCATCGAAAGGCGTAGTGTTGCTTCCTTTGAAAGATTTCGTGGGTGCTGAAAACATGGCTGTAAGCACGTTTGTATTTACGGTTAACACCGCACTCTCGCACGATTACAAGTTGAACGTTGGTGAAATCGGCTACTATGCTTCCGCTACGGCTGAAATGACGAAGATTCTCACCCTTGACAGCGTAAAAGATTATAACCAATTCTTGATTTTCAACACGAGCGGCTACAACCAAGGCTCGATGGCTCGTATTGCAAACACGGAAATCGCTCCTACGGTTCGTTATGTTTCCGTTTCCGCTGCTGGCGACGTTGGTTTGATTTTCTACGTAGAATGCCCCAACCAAGCAAGTGACGTGGTTACGGCTACGTACACGGTAGAAGGTTATGAAGCTCAAGAAGTGACGGGCGTTTACAGCGCGGCAAAAGGCTGCTTCGCGTTCATTGCAAGCGTTAGCCCTAAAGATTACAAGAAGAACGTGACCTTGAAAATCGGCGACAACACCGTTTACACGACGACGGTAAACGAATACGCTACGAGCTTGCTTCACGCAACCGGCTTTAGCCAAGAAACGAAAGACCTTGCTTTGGCGCTTATCAAATACTGCGAAGCGGCAAGAGCATACTTTGAACACGACGTTGTTGAAACGAAAGTGGAATTCTCCGCTGACTTGTCCGCATTTGCTGCAAACAAAGTTGACAATGAAGGCAAAGTGACGATTGAAAACGCAACTTTGACGCTCGGCGCAAAGACGATGATCAACATCTACTTTAGAACGGACGACATCAACGCTATCAACGTTTCGGGCGCAGTTGTTAAACACTACGAAGGCAACGTTTACGTTGCAACGATTGAAAACGTAGTTGCTAAATACCTTGACAACACCTACACCGTTCAAATCGGCGAAGACGTTGTAAACTACAGCGCACTTTCCTACGTATATCAAACGGTTGCTGACAATTCTACGCCTGCAAACCTTTACAATCTCGTAGTTGCTCTTTACAATTATAACGTTGCGGCAAACGCATACTTCGGCGCATAATTTCGCCCCGTATTGCTGGAGAAACGATTATGATGAAAAAAATTTTGGCAGCGATTTTGGCGCTGGCTATGGCAAGCTTTGCCCTTTTTGGCGTGGCTTGCGATAAGGGACAAGACCAAGACGGCACGGGCGGCGGCTCGGAATACGGTCAAGATGAAGGCGGTTCTTCGGGCGGTGGCTCGGGCAATGGCAGCGGTTCGTCGGACGGTGGTTCGTCGAGTGGCGGTTCTTCGGGCGGTGGCTCGGGGAATAGCGGCTCGGGTTTTGGCGGTGGTGCGGACGAATTGCCCCCGCTTCCCATTCCTTAACGCCAAACGATAAAACAAGAAAAACACGGTTGCAAAACCGTGTTTTTTTATGGATAGGATAAGAGCTTAAACAAAATAAACCCAACGCAAAAGCGTTGGGTTTGATTTTTACTTATTTGGTTGTGGTTATGCGATTATTCGCCTTTAACAACAATCTTCAAGCCTTGCATGCTGATGTTCATTTCCATTGCTTCGTTGATGTCAGCAAGCGCATACTTGTGCGTAAGCAATTCTTCTACGGGCAAGCCGATGAAAGCAGCTTCTTTCAATACGTCGCAAGCTTGCATCCAGTCTTTTGCTTGATACGTCCAAGAACCGATAACTTTGATTTCCTTGTTGCAGATGTCTTGGTGGGGGTTGTACGTGGTGTCGCCGTTGTCAACGAAGAAACCAAGTTCGCACATGCTGCCGCCTCTGCGTACGTACTTCCAAATGGTGCTTGCCGCTTTAGGCGAACCCGTGCATTGGAACGCCATTTCTGCGCCCGTACCCGTGATTTCCATAATCTTGTCAACTGCTTTTTCTTTCATGAAGTTTACGGTGTAAGCAGCGCCAAGTTTCTTTGCCATTTCCAAACGCTTTTCGTCGCCGTCAACAGCGATGATGTTGCGTACGCCCATCGTGCGTACCGTAGCAAGGAGTAACAAGCCGATAGGGCCGCAGCCTTGTACCAATACGTAAGAGCCTTGTTTGAAGTTGAAGATTTGTTTCGCTTGTTCAACAGCGTGTACAACAACTGCTGCGGGTTCGATCAAGGTACGCAAATCAACGTTCATGTCGCTTACGTTGAAGATAACGCCGCCAGCGTTCACTTTAATATATTCGCCAAACCAGCCGTTGAAGTTCTTATAAGCAGCTTCGCCGGGCATCAAACCGAAAATTTCGCCGCCGGGGCAAAGGTGTACGTGTTCGGGATCGTATTTGCACGTATCGCATACGCCGCAAGGTTTCAAACCGGTTACGATTTTGTCGCCAACTGCCAAGGGCTTGCCATAGTAGTCTTTCGTCACGTTTTTGCCAAGTTTAACAACCGTACCCGTGCCTTCGTGGCCAAGTTCTACGGGGATATAGCCGAACGGATCGCCTTTGTATTCGTGTACGTCGGTGCCGCAGATACCCGTTTGTTCAACCTTTACAAGTACTTCGTCGTCGCCGATTTCAGGAACGGGAAGTTCAAAGATTTCGATTTTCTTTGCGCCGGTCAAAACGGCTACTCTTGCTTTTTCGGGAATTTCAAAATTTGCCATAAAATAAGTTCTCCTTTAATTTTATTTTATGACAATATTATAACACTTTTTCCTTTATTTGTCAATATGGATTTTTTTGATTTTTATGGACTTTTTTGCGTTTCGTTTCGCTACGAAATTTTTGGAAAAATATTGACAGCGGGGTGGGTTTTTGTTATAATAAGTGCGAAAAACAACGAAAGGGGAGCTACCATGGCAGACATTTCCCAAATTGATAAAAATTTCAAAATTGAGTGCGCCGTTGGCAAGACGGACGTGCGGTATTTCAGCCCACTTGACTATCCTTTTTCCTTGCACGGCGTTTTCTATGAAAACGGGCAATATCGCCGCATGAGCGAAGACGTAGCTAAAAGGGTAAGCGAGCGGGTGCATTTCTTGCACGCCAACACGGCTGGGGGAAGAGTGCGCTTTATCACAAATTCGCCCTACGTTGCCTTGTACGTCAAATCGCCGTCGCTTGGCAAAATGCCACACTTCACCTTTTGCGGCTCGGCGGGGTTTGATTTGTACGTAAAAAACGAATACACAGCCTCCTTTTTGCCGCCCATGGATGCAACGGACGGATACCAAGGTCTTATCGAGCTTGGCGGAAAAAAGACAAGAGAAATCACTATCAATTTTCCCCTTTATAGCGAGATAAGCGAGCTGTATATCGGCTTGCAAAAGGGGGCGAAAGTGCTTGCGCCCACGCCGTACTTGGTTGAAAAGCCTATCGTTTTCTACGGCTCGTCCATTACGCAAGGTGGTTGCGCTTCGCGACCTGGGGCAACCTATCAAGGGTATATTTCTCGTCAATTTAACGCCGATTATATCAATCTTGGTTTTTCTGGTAGCGCGCTTGCGGAAGATGAAATGATAGCGCACCTTGCGGGGCTTGAAGCGTCCGCTTTCGTGCTTGATTACGACCACAACGCACCCACAATCGAGCATTTGAAAAACACGCACGAAAAGCTGTTTTTAGCCGTTCGTGAAAAACACCCCGATATTCCTATCGTTATCCTTTCACGGCCAAAATACTGCCTAAATAACGAAGAAAAGGCGCGCATGAGTGTGATTAAGCAAACGTACGAAAACGCCCGTTTACGGGGGGATAACAACGTTTATTTCGTTGGTGGAAGCAAACTTATGCACCTTGCAAAGGGCGCGGGCACGGTGGATAGTATTCATCCCACCGATTTGGGCTTTTATTCGATGGCGACGGCGATCATCAAGGAAATGAAAAAGTTTTTCTAAAAGAAAAAAGCGGAAATGCAAACGCATTTCCGCTTATGTTTTTAATGGTAGATTAAGCAAAACTTGGGATAAGCACAAGGACGATCAGCACCACTACGCCAAGACCGATACGATACCAACCAAAAGGCTTGAAATTGTGCTTTTTTACAAAGTTCATAAGGAACTTAATGGCAAACATGGATACGGCAAACGCCACCACGCAACCGATGACAAGGGCAAGGATTTCCGCCGAGCCAAGCTTGTTTCCGTCAAGGAAGAAATCAAGGATTTTATAGCCGCTTGTGCCCACCATGGTGGGGATAGCAAGGAAGAAAGTGAATTCCGCTGCCGCCGTGCGGGAAATGCAAAGAAGCAACGCACCCAAAATCGTCACGCCCGAGCGGGAAGTGCCGGGGATACACGCAAGAATTTGGAAACAGCCGATAAAGAAAGCATTTTTCCACGAAATATCGGCTACGTCCGTGATGGTTGCGTTTTTCGTGTAGAATTTCTCGATAAGGATAAAGGCTACGCCGTAAACGATAAGCATGCTTGCGATAATCGCCGTTTCAAGCATACTGTCTTTGATTTTATCAAGGAACAATACGTCGATAAGCAAGGCAAAGACGGCGGGCACGCATGCCAAAATGATTTTCCCCCAAAGGGTGAGCGAATCTTTTTTCCAGCAAAGGGATTTTTTCTCGTCCGTTTTCTTTACGCCGATAGGGCAAATTTTATTCCAAAATAAGACGACTACGGCAAGGATAGCGGCAAGCTGAATAACGTATTCAAACATGCCCAAAAACGCCGAAGAGAAGTTCATGTGGATAAACTTTTCAAAAAGGATTAAATGTCCCGTACTCGACACGGGAAGCCACTCGGTTATTCCTTCGATAATCCCAAATAATATAATTTTCAAAACTTCGATAAAATCCATGATAAAACCTTCTAAATGGGCGTTTTTGTATTATACGCTGTGATAGGGGTATTATAACACATTTGCCTATAAAAGTCTATTATTTTGTGAAAAACAAGCGTAAAATCAATAAAAAATATGTAAAAATCACGCAAAAATCGTCAAAAAATTGAAAAATAGTATTGCAAAAGCACAGAATATATGTTATAATACAATTACTAGCACAAAGCTCCAAACCGAAACGTGTCCTTTTGTGAAAGTGCGCGAGCTGTGCAATAAAGGATTCGGAGGGGTGGATAATGAGTCAAGGTACGGTGAAGTGGTTCAACGCGGAAAAAGGCTACGGTTTTATTGCCAACGAAGAAGGTGGCGATGACGTATTCGTACATTTTTCTGCGATTCAGGCCGAAGGATATCGTCGATTGAAAGAAGGCCAAAAGGTGTCTTTTGAAATCGAAACGGATCCCGAAAAGCCCGAAAAACTTCGCGCAAAAAATGTTGTTGCGTTGTAAAAAAGGAAAAGATAAAACCGCGTTGTTGGCGCGGTTTTATTTTTGGCTAAATTCCTTTTCGCTATTGACAAAACGTGCGATTTATCGTATAATAAATACGTTAATGATAAGATAGGCAGGTATGCGATGAAATACATTTTGGCGCTTGACCAAGGCACTACGTCTTCAAGAGTGGCGCTCGTTGACGAACAACAAAAAATCGTTTCCGTGCTCTCGCGGGAATTTCCTCAAATTTATCCCCGTGAAGGGTGGGTGGAGCACGATCCTATGGATATTTGGTCCAGCCAGTACGGCGTGATGATGGAAACGCTTGCAAAAAGCGGTGTATCCGTCAAGGACGTGGCTGCTATCGGCATCACCAACCAACGGGAAACGACGGTGGTTTGGGATAAGCATACGGGCAAACCCGTGTACAACGCTATCGTTTGGCAATGCCGTCGCACGGCGGACACGATTGACGAGCTGAAAAAACAAGGTTACGGCGAGATGATACGACAAAAGACGGGCTTAATCCCCGATGCGTATTTCTCGGCGAGCAAGATTAAATGGATTCTCGACAACGTGGACGGGGCAAGGGACAAGGCGGAAAAGGGTGATTTGCTCTTTGGTACGGTGGATACGTGGCTGATTTGGAAGCTGACGGACGGCGCCGTGCACGCTACGGACAAAACCAACGCTTCCCGCACGATGCTCTTTAACGTCAATACGATGGACTGGGACGACGAGTTGTTGGAACTTTTTGCTATTCCCCGTTCGATGCTGCCCAAAGTAAACGGCTCGGGTGAAGTGTACGGGTATGCGCAGTTAAACGGCAAAGACGTGCCGATTGCAGGCGTTGCGGGCGATCAGCAAGCGGCGTTGTTTGGACAAACTTGTTATGAAAAAGGGGAAGCGAAAAACACGTACGGTACGGGCTGTTTCTTGTTGATGAATGCGGGGGAAACTCGACCAAATAGTGAAAACGGCTTACTTGTCACGGTGGCGGCTACGCTTGCAAACGAAAAACCGCAATATGCCTTGGAAGGCAGCGTGTTCATCGGCGGGGCGATTATTCAATGGCTGCGTGACGAAATGCACTTTATTGAAAAGAGCAGCGATGCGGAATATTACGCAAAACAAGTGCCCGATTGTGGGGGTGTGTATATCGTGCCTGCGTTTACGGGTATCGGTGCGCCTTACTGGGATATGTACGCGCGTGGAACTATGTTTGGGCTGACGAGAGGCACGAGAAGGGAACATATCATCCGTGCCGCGCAAGAATCGATTGCTTATCAATCGGCGGACTTGGTGGACGCTATGCAAAAGGACACGGGCATGAGCTTGAAACGCTTACAAGTGGACGGTGGCGCATCGAGAGATACCTTCTTAATGCAATTCCAAGCGGATATTTTGGGGGCGGAAGTGTGCAAACCCGCCTCGCACGAATCGACGGCGCTTGGCGTAGCTTCGCTTGCCGGTTTGACGGTGGGCGTGTGGAAAGACCGCGCGGAAATTAAATCGTTGCAAAAAACCGATTGCGTGTACACGCCGAATATGACGGAAGAAGAGCGAGAAAACAAACTCAAAAAATGGCACAAAGCGTTGCAACGCTCGCTTGCATGGGAAAACGATTAAATGAAAAACGCCGAACGGACAACCGTTCGGCGTTAAATATTATCTTTTTTGAAGGGAGATTGCAAGTTTGCAAAGTTTTTCCTTGACGTTGTCCTTGGGGTTAACGGCGGTGTGCGCCAAAAGGGCGTGCAAGGTGGTGGCAATTTGCGGGGCAGGGATAGATAAATCTTGCAACGTTTTGCCGTTGATGGCAAGTTCTTTTAAGGAAGTGGGCACTTTTTCTTGTTTCATCTTCGCAAGAAGCGCTTTCCAACGCACGCAAGTGGGCGCAATCGACGTGTCGTCCATGCAAGCGGAGAAATCCGCTTGTTTAACGGCAAGCAAATCGTCCAACAAATCGTAATGCTGCACAAGGAAGCGGCGCAACTTGTTTTCGCTCGTTTGGCAGTTGAAATCGTACATGTGGAACTTGGTAAGAAGTGCGGCGTGTTCAATCGCTTTTTTAGGCGCTTTTAACCTTGTTAAAATGTCTTTGACAATGCGCTCGCCTTCGCTTGGATGCTCGAACGAATTGCCATCACGCAGCGTGCAAAAAGGCTTGCCAACGTCGTGCAAAAGGGCGGCAAGGCGCAAATGCTTGGGCGCGTACATGGTGGCACGCAAAGAGTGTTCTAATACGTCGTATTTATGAAAATCGGCACGTTGAGCCATGTTTTCGCCCAAGGCAAGTTCGGGCATGATTTGACGTAAAACGCCGATTTGGGAAAGCAGTTTCAAGCCGTGGTATTGCCCGTGCTCGTTGCCGTATTTTTCGTCCGCTTGCAAAATCGCCGTCAGCTCGGCATAAATGCGCTCGGGGGAAATGTCAACGATAAGCTGGGCGTTGTTTTTTGCCCCTTGTAAGCACTCGTCGTCGGGGAAAAACCCAAGCGTAGCCACTTGCCGACAAAGGCGCATCAAACGCAAACCGTCCTCGCCAAACACCTTGTTTGCGGGCGCAACGGTGGATAAACGCTTTTCTTTTATAGCTAAAACGCCACCAAGCGGGTCAACGAACTCGTCCTTGTCGATATGGTAATAGACGGCGTTGGCGGTGAAATCACGACGTCGAGCGTCCAAAAGAATGTCTTTTGTGAAGAACGTTTCAATCGGGGTGTGCACGCCACGCACGTATTTGTCGCTTCTAAAGGACGTGAATTCGTAATCGTTGCCAAGTTCGTCTTTCAGTTTTACCGTGCCCGTGCGCTTGTAAATAGCAAGGACAGAGAAACGGCATTCTTGAGCAATGGAAACGAGCGTATCCGTGTCCATCGGCGCGCAAATATCCCAGTCCCAAACGCCGGTATTTGGCGATAGGTTAGCCAAAAAATCGCGCACGCTGCCACCCACGACGTATAAGGGCGCGGGGCAAGCTTTTGCAAGCGATAATAGGGGTTGGGGTAAGATATGGCGCATAGTTCACCTTTTTTCAAAAAAATATCATTTATTTTCTATTAAAAAGTATATCAAAAACGAAAATAAATTGCAATTCTTTGCAAAGTGTTATATAATAGAAATAATAAAAAATCACTTTTTTATAAAAAGTGGCAGGGAAATTACACGTATGAAGAAACTGCACATCATTTCCAACCCTGTTGCAGGCAAACGCAAGGCTGGCAAAAACTTATTAAAAGCAGAAGAAATTTTAACCGCACGTGGCGTGGAATTTGAAACGCACCTTTCCAAAGGCGAAAAGGATGCGACGAATATTGCAAGAGAATTGACGGCGCAAGGGGAAACGGACATCGTCGTTATCGGCGGTGACGGCACGTTGCATGAAGTATTGAACGGTATCACCGATTTGTCCACTTGTCGTTTGGGCTTGATTCCGTCGGGCACGGGCAACGATTTTGCGGAAAAAATGTCAATGCCCTTCGACGTGGAAAAGGCGCTTGATATTATATTAAGCGGCGAAGCAAAGGAAACGGATTGCTTGGAAATCGGCGGCGTGCGTTGCATGAACGTGGGCGGCTTGGGTATGGACGTGGAAGTGTTGGAGCGTTGCCAAAAGGGTAAATTAAAGGGCAAGATTAAGTATTTGTGGAGTTTGATTTGCTGCTTGTTCGCTTTTAAGGAATATAAGGTGGACGTTTTCAACGACGAATACCAACAAACGCACGGTGCGCTTTTGGCGGTTGTGTGTAATGGCGCGCAGTTTGGCGGTGGGATTCGCATTTGCCCAGAAGCGAATATTGAAGACGGGAAAATGAACGTCGTTGTGGTGAAAAACCCGGGCGGGAAATGGAAAATTATTAAAGCATTTTTGAAACTTTTGAAAGGAAAGGTGTTGGAACTTCCTATCACGACGCATTTCCTTTGCGAAACGTTGACGATGCGCCCCGAAAAACCTTGCACGGTGCAACTGGACGGGGAATTGTATAAAGACCTTGTTTTCGAGGCAAAAATTTGTAAAGGATTGCGTTTCTATCGCCCGTAAGGGATAGAAAAGGAAAAGATATGTCGCAAAGCACTTTGAAAAAAATATTAGACCGAATGCCCGAAGGCGTGTTCGTGTTTGATGATAAATACCGCGTTAAATACACCAACGCGGCGTTTCGTCGTGCTTTTGCGCAAAACGTGAAAGGCAAATCTTCACTCGCCCGCGCGGTGGGTTGTGGGGAAGAAGGCAAGTGCGGCGAAGGCGTATCTTGCGAATATTGCGCCTTTATGCGTACGATGCACGCCGCCGTGACAGAACGTGCGGAAAAGACGGAAACGGTGCATACAAGCGTGAAAAGAGGCAATCAAACGGATAAATTGTCCGTGCGAATTCGCATTATCCCCGTCGATGAGAAAGGTAAGCTGTTTTTGGGCTTGACGGACGGTAGCTACCAAACGGAAATGGAAAGAGAACTCTTGTCCGCGCAACGAATGCAGCAACGCTTGTTGCCTGCAGGGAAAAGCCTTTGCGGAGTGCCATATGCGTACATGTATATCCCTTGCTTTGGGGTGGGCGGCGATTTGCCCGACGTGTACGAACTGGATAATCAAGTGTACGGCGTGCTTGCCGACGTGTCGGGGAAAGGTATTTCCGCGGGTATGTTGTCGGCGTTTGTAAAGGCAGGCTTGGATAGAAAGGAAAAGGACTTGGCAAAAGCTTTGTCTTCGCTTAATTTGAAATTTAACGAACTCAACCAAGACGAACGCTCGTATATCACGGTGGCGGCGGTTAGGATTGATAAAGCGGAAGGAAAAATGCGCTACGCCATTGCAGGGCACAACGCACCTATTTTGTTGAAAAACTCGCTGGGAATCAACGAAATTGAAGCCCCCGCGCCGCCTATTTCCACGTGGATGCCCGATTTTTCTTATACGGAAAACGAACTTCCCTTTGAAAAAGGCGACGTTTTGGCGCTTGTCACCGACGGCGTGACCGAGTGTCTTAACGCCAAAGGCGAACAGTTTGGCATCGACCGCACGGAAAGCGTATTGATGCAATCGCACTCAGCGGAAGACTTTATCGGCAAGCTTCGCACGGCACTCAACGTATTCAGCGGTGGAAAATTCTCCGACGACATTACGGCAATCGCCTTTGATTTATAAAATAACGCAACCCCCGTGGCAATTCGCCACGGGGGTTTTTGCGCTTTTTTCGGGTTTACGGCTAAAAAATTTTTTTACCGCAAACAAGTTGACATTTCAACTTTATTGTATTATAATATAGAAGTTGAGATTTCAACTTTTAAGGAGAGATGGTTATGTTGGAAAGATTTGAACGATTTTCTTTTGCTATTTCGGAAATTACACGTTGTTGGCGAAAGCTTGCGACGGAAGAACTTGCGAAATATGGGTTAAAAAGCCCACATGCGAGATATTTGACGACGATGTATCAATATCCCGACGGAATTGCCGTGCCTAAATTTTGCGAAATTACGGGTAAAGACAAATCGGATGCGTCGCGTATGATTGCCGTTTTGGAAGAGAAAGGCTTGGCAAAGAAAAAGGGCGTGGGTGGAAGTTTGTATCGTGGGCTTTGGGTTTTGACGGATGAGGGCAGAGCTGCGGCGGAGCACGTGGTTCTTCGTGCAGGCAAGGCGGTGGAATTGTCGGGGAAAGACCTTAACGAAGAAACGAGAACGATTTTTTATAAAGCTTTAGATTCGATTACGATAAATTTGGCGGCTTTGAGTAGGGACGGAATCCCTGAATAATATATAAGGAAAAATTGATATGATAAAAATTATGATTGATTCGGCGGCAGACATTACGCAAAGCGAGGCAAGCGAGTTGGGGATTATTATGGTCCCCATGAGTATTACCTTTGACGAAGAAGAATATTTTGACGGTGTAAACTTGATGCCTAACGAGTTTTACAACAAGCTTATTGAAAGTGCTACACTGCCGAAAACAAGTTTGATAAACGCCTTTTGTTGGGAAGAAGCGATAAATAAACATCTTGACGAAGGGGACGAACTAATTATCGTCACGATTTCGTCCAAACTTTCTGGTACGTATAAAGGCGCATGCGAAGCGGCGGAAAAATACTACGGCAGAGTGCACGTAATCGACAGTTATAGTGCGGCGGTGGGAGAAAGATTGTTGTGTTTGTATGCTTTGGATTTGGTGAAACAAAATTATTCTGCAAAAGAAATCGTGGCATTGCTTGAAGAACGAAAAACGAAGCTGAAAGTAATTGCCTTGGTGAATACGTTAGAATACTTAAAACGTGGTGGAAGAATTTCCAGCACCGTTGCATTTGTGGGCGAATTACTTTCTTTGAAACCCGTTGTCGGCGTTGTAGACGGAGAAGTAAAACTGTTGGGCAAGGCGATGGGTTCGAGAAAGGGGAATAATCTGTTAAACAAGCTCGTTCAAGAGTCAAATGGGATTGATTTTTCGTTGCCGTTGGGTGCGTTTTGGTCGGGCCTTAGTAGGATAACCTTGGATAAATATATCGAAGATAGCGCAGCTCTTTGGATAGGGCAAACGGACGTTATTCCTAAATATCAGTTGGGGGCAACGATAGGCACGCACGTTGGACCTGGCGCCATTGGTTTTGCTTTCTTTGAAAAGTAATTGAATATAAGGAGAACAAAAGATGGCGAAAGAAAAAGGTTTACAGCCCAAAAAATCCAAGTTCTTGTTTAGGGCGTATAAAGGATTTATTAAGCTGTTTAAGAAAAAGACGGTTTTTTATCACGTAGGCGAGCGCTTGTCTGAAGGTACGCTTATCTTATCGAATCACGAATCGACCAAAGGACCGTTTGCTTGGGAATTGTATTATGAAACTAAAGTGCGGATGATGGGGCACGTGGAAATGAATTCTGGGTTCAAAAGGTTGTATAGATACCAAACGCAAGTGTATTATCATCAAAAGAAACATTGGAATTTATTTTTAGCAAGAGTATTTTGTTTGTTGGCGGCTCCGTTGACGTATTTCTTCTACAACGGCTTGCAACTTATTTCTATAAGGAGTGGTTTTGCATTAAGAACAACGGTGAGAGAAGCGTGCACGGCGTTGATTGAATATAAAGAAAATACGGTAATTTTCCCTGAAAATTCTTCGGAAGGCTACTTTAAGGAATTGAAAGAATTTAAGCACGGTTTTTTGTTGATTTGCGAGCAAGCTTATCGTGACGGACACGATTTGCCTATTGCCGTGGCGTACATAAAAAAGGAGAAAAATACGTGTTTGGTGGACGCACCGATAAGGTATTCCCAGCTGCTAGAAAAATACCAAACGAGAGAAAAGATTGCGCAAGTGCTTAAAGACCGTTGTAATGAGCTGGGTCGATTAGAGCACACGTCTTTCAATAAATAGTTGTACGTAAGTTGAATTTATATTATAAAGCAAAACCCCAACGGCGTGTTGCCGTTGGGGTTTGCTGGTGCACTGTAAGAGGATAGGGTAAGGTCGAAATCCTTTCTCGCGCAAAGTGCGGTTTTCTTTGCGCTCGGTCACCGCAAACGCGTGTCTTATGCGTTTGCTCATCTCGCCCCTAAAAAGCATTATCAATGCTTTTCTTGACGGGTAGCTCGTCCTTCTGTTCCGTAAAACGAAAACCTTGTTACATAGGCTCTTGCTGGTGCACCGTAAGAGCTTCCGTGCTGCGCACGGGCGCAGGTTCGAAATCCTTTCTCGCGCAAAGTGCGGTTTTCTTTGCGCTCGGTCACCGCAAACGCGTGTCTTATGCGTTTGCTCATCTCGCCCCTAAAAAGCATTATCAATGCTTTTCTTCACGGGTAGCTCGTCCTTCCGTTCCGTAAAACGAAAACCTTATTGCATAGGCTCTTGCTGGTGCACCGTAAGAGCTTCCGTGCTGCGCACGGGGCTTCGCCGCCGACCAAGTTTTGCGTTTGGGTGGGGGATGTTCAAGTTCGACGGCTCGCGCGAACTCCTACTAATTTAGGATTTCGCGATAATCTCACGATACACAGCAAAAGCCCACAGCGTAATCGCTGTGGGCTTTGCTGGTGCACCGTAAGAGGTTCGAACTCCTAGCCTTCGGTTCCGTAGACCGACGCTCTATCCAGTTGAGCTAACAGTGCATAGATAATTCTTTCATCAAAATGCTTATTAAGTATAAAATGTTTTTCGATATTTGTCAACTGTTTTTGCATCCTTTTTCTTTCTTTTTTGTAAAAAGTTTTTATGCGCTTGATAAATAAGATACGGGGGCGAAAAATCGCCCCCGTAGGTAGTAATATTATGGATAAAGATTATTCTACAAGTTCTGTGGGCTTTTCAACAGCCGTCGTGCCGTAATCTTTAACCGTGCCTTTTGCAACAAGCGTCAACGTAAGGTTTGCACTTGCGCCTTCCATATTGCCGTTGTAAGAAATGTCCAAATCTTGGCGCATACCCGTTAAAGCACCGTTTTGAACGTAGTATTTAACAATCGTCTTGATGTTCATTTGGTTAATCAATTCTTCATAGTCGGACAACTGGCTAAGCGTTTCCGTCAAATAACGTTGCGCTTGGTCGCCGCTTAATTCAAAGCCGAAGTCCGTCTTGGTGAAGTAGCTATAATCCAAATACCCCGTAGCGAAAGGCGTTAAGTCTTCTACGCTGTTAAAGCCGATGTTGTAAAGGGGAATCTCCGTCCAGTTGGTGACAACGTAATCGTCTTCCACAACTTTCGCTTTGCAAACAATACGTCCGCCCACTTCTTCAATGTATGCGGCAATAGTGTTCGTTTCCGTTTCGTTTTCGCTCATTTCTGGATAACCAGGCATTTCCATCTTGCTCGTCGTGGTAATCGTTTGTTCGAGATAGATTTTATCTTCCGCATATTTCATCGTTTGCAACATCGACATAGACATAGACATCGTCATCGTTTGACCTTGCGAAGATGCAGAAACCGCCATCGTCATATCCATCGTGTTCGTGTACGTGCAGTTTACGTATGCTTCGCTATTGAATACGGAATCGTAATAGCTCTTCGTGATGGTGTCACCCGTAGTAGGGCAGGGTGCGAAATATTCCCAGTGTCTCGATTCAAAAAGAATAAGATAAACGGTGGCCGTCTTCGAGTCTGCGGGAGCGGTGGACATGCTTGCAAATTCATCTTCCGTGTAGGTGATTACGTATTGTTCTACACCTTCGATAGCTTCCGTCGTAGGAATATTCAACGCTGCCACTTCGTTTGCGTTCAAGGCTTTCACTTTTTGTACGGAAACAACTTCCGCATCATAGGAAACTTCGTTTGCAATGTACGCTGCCGCAGCGTCCGTTTCCAAATAATAATTGCCGCTAGAAAGAGTGCCTTTGTACGTTTCGGAAACGCCGCCGATTTCGTCGATAAACGCATTGTGCGCTTGTTGTTCAGCCAATTCTTCGGGGCTAAGTCCGCCGTCTTCGTCGGGGTTGCAACTACAACCAGCGAAGAAGCCGATGGAAAGGGCGGTGGTCAACGCCATTACGCCCGAGAGTGCTTTTTTGAAAACGTTTGCTTTTCTCATAATAATTCTCCTTTCTCGTATCCTTATAGGATGCGTTAATACACACATTATATCACTCTTGCCTAATGGTGTCAATAGTTTGGGAAAAAGTTTTTTCACAAAACAATCACAAATAGGGCAAGAAAAAGCCAACCCGTTTGGGTTGGCTTTCGTTTTTTAAGGTTAATTACTCGCCTTTGAAGGGGAGAAGCGCTGCGATTCTTGCACGCTTGATAGCGGTTGCAAGAAGTCTTTGGTGAGCCGCGCAAGTACCGGTCATTCTGCGGGGCAAAATTTTACCACCTTCGGAAATGTACTTCTTCAAACGGTTAACGTCCTTGTAGTCAACCGCTGCAAGTTTTTCTTGGCAGAATGCGCATACCTTTTTACGGGGCGCTTTTTTGAAAACCTTTTTTACAGGTGCTTTTTCTTCCATGATATTTTCTCCTTAATTTGATGATGTTCCCCAAAGATTAGAAGGGGATGTCAGAATCGTCATCCATTGCTTGCAAAACGGGTTTACGTTTTTGCGTGGATTGACGGGGCATTTCGTCCATTTCGTCGAACGAATCGCCGTTTTCTCTGGGCGAAAGGAATTCTACGTCTTGTGCGATAATGTCAACTGCCGTGCGTTTTACGCCTTGGTTGTCTTCGTAGTTGCGAAGTTGGATGCTACCAACAACACAAACTTTCTTGCCCTTTTTCGTATAACGCGCAATCGATTCTGCCATAGCGCGCCAAGCGGTACAGTTAAAATAGTCCGTTTGACGTTCGCCATCGGGCGAAGAATAGTTGCGGTTTACCGCAATCGAGAAGTGGCATACGGGCACGCCGCCTGCCGTTTCCGAAAGTTCGGGATCACGCGTCAAGTTGCCGATTAAAATTACTTTGTTCATTTTCTTTTTCCCCGTTTATTAGTTGAGTTTCGTAATCAAACGTCTAACAACGTCAGCATCGATGCCTGCAACACGCTTAAGTTCTTCTACAACTTTACCGTCTGCTTCGAACGTCATAAGAACGTAGTAAGCTTCCGTCTTGTAGTTGATAGGGTAAGCGGTTTTCTTCGTGCCCCACTTATCGGTGGAAACGACGTTACCGTTCATCGATTTAACGATACCTTCATACTTCGCGATTTCGGCTTCCTTTGCGTCTTCTGCCAATTCGTTGTTAAGCAAATAGAGCATTTCGTATTTAGCCATGTTTTTCACCTCCTGGTCTTATTCGGTATGCCTTTCGACATACAAGGTTTCGCACGGATTTTTAACCATGCTAAGATATTATATCTTATTTTTACAAGATAGTCAATTATTTTTGCGCGCGAAAATTGATTTTTTATACAAATAAACAAAAAGAGAAAAGCTTTTTCGCCTTTCTCTTTCCTTTTTATCAACCGTTGAGTGCCCAGTTAATCATTTCGATAATCGTCATTTCACGGACGTATTTCAATTCGCCATTGACAAGAAGTTGTTTTTGCGTATCGTCGTTCAAGAACAAATCTTTATCCCTTTCCGCTTCGTTTTCGGGGGTGGTCGGGTCGTCCGAGAAATGTACCAAATCGTCACGCACAAGCTTTTCAAGCGTTGCCGTTTGCATGTTCGATTGCATGTTTTCTATCATTTGGTCCACGCCGGGGTGGTCGATATCGTGCCCGAGCAAATAATATTCGTTGGGGCGTTCTTGGTGCGTTGTGTTGGGGTTATCGAACAAGTAATTCCACATTGCGGAAACCTTTTGCACTTGTTCGCCGTTTTCGCCCGTTTCGTACAAGGGGATTTTGTTGCCGTTGCCGTCCAACACGTAATCGCCGTTGCCGTCTTTTTCAAATTCGTAGATATGGTCGGGGAAGATGTCGTCGAACGTAAGTTCGTTCATCGCTGCGGGCAATTCTTCAATCGTCTTATTTGCAAGCGAGTGCAAAATCATGTTCGTTTCTACGTCTTCGCCAAGCAAGTCTTTCAACGTGAGCGTATTGAAAAGGTTGCCGTCTTTCAAATCTTTCACGGTGCGAGGATTTTTGCCGTTCAACATTTCAATCTTGTCTTCGTTGTTATATTCCCAGTCAACGCCTTTCGTGCCGTAGCAAAGGGCAATCATAACTCGTTCGTCCGTTTCGTCCACTTTAAGCAAATCTTTCACGTACATTTTTTCAATGAGCGTTTCCGAATCACGCAAGTCGCCAACGGTGTTTTTCTTGAAAGAAACTACTTTGCTATATTCTTCGTCGGCAAAGGCAAAATATTTGTTTTCCGTTGCGCTGTAAAGAAGATAACGCGTTTCTTCCACGCCTTCTTCGCCTTCCGCTTCCGCTTCTTTTACGATATGCTTAAGATTGATAGCTTGGTAGGGCTCGCCGTCCAAAATATTTGCCGTCACGTCTTTGCCTTCGTCGTCAAGCAATACGAAATTGCCTTCGCTATCTTGAGAGCAAGTATAGAATACTTGTTTCATGATAACGTTGCCGTCCAAATCAAGTTCCTTTTCATAACGATATTCGGGACCGTACGCAAGGGTGCACATAAGCGCGTCGCTCGGAAAATCAATATCCGTCAAGAAAGTATCGATAGGAAGATTGAGAATCTTTTCGTTCAAATCTTCGCCGATAAATCCGCCAACCGTGAGTTTGGTTGCTTCGCCAAGCATTACGATTTCGCCTTCGGGCGTGTAGGTGTAATCAACGCCTTCCGTGCCGTAGCAAAGGGTCATAAGCACGTCGTTCATGTCATAACCCATCGACGAGAGCATATCGCCAAGCGATGCGTTGTTGACACAAGAGAGGATGTAATCGCCAAGATACACGTTTTTATTTTCTTCCGAATCTTCCGTGCCCGCGGGTTTCACCAAGCGTTTGTCCATAAGCGCATTGCCGTCCACGATAATTGCAAGGGAAGCAAGCGTTTGCACCAAACCGCCCGTGCCGTCTTCGCCACGAACTAAGTTGCCAACGGCGGGGGAAATAGCGTTAAGGGTGTTGAGCGTGCCTTCGCCCGTAGAAATCGATTTTACCGCCGAAACAACGTCGCCGACAAGGTTTACAACCGTCTTTTCGCTGTATGCGCTGTCTATGTATTTCGAGAGATCGATGTTCGTGCCGATAATACCGCCCACTTTATTCGTCGCCGATTGAAGAGGCATTCTTGCAACGATATACCATCCGCAAAAACCAAGCCCGCCAAGTGCGCCGACAACGCCCAAGATTAAGCCCAAAAGCCAGATGCCTAACTTTCCAAAAAAGCCGCCTCTTTTCTTTTCCTTTCTGGGCTTTACGCTCGGTTTATTTTCAAGTTCGATGTCAATGTTTCGCATTTCATCAAAATCTTTCATGCCAAGTTTTTCTCCTTTTTAGCACCGCATAGCGGTGGGATAATCGTACCACAACTTACATTATAAACGATAAACGTGAAAAATGCAAGTATTTCCCGCTTTTTTATCGTAGTATTTTATGGAAAAAGCCGTCGAACGAGTGTCAACGGCTTTTCAAATGGATTATTCGTCTTTCTTTTTGCCTTTTACAACTGCGCAAAGGGCAAGTGCCACGCCGCTTGCAACAAGTGCGCTCATCGCCGATTTACAGCCCGATTTTTTCTCAGGATCAGCAGTTTGTTCGTTTGCGCTCGGCGTTTGTTGCGTGGGAATAGTGTGCGAGCAAACGTCGCATTTGTTATCGCCGTTCGCATCTACGTGCGCCGCTTTTTCAATCTTTTCCCCGCAAGAACAGTTTTTCCAGTGCTCGCTGTCGTTGCTTTGCCATACGTTTTCGTAAACGTGTTCGTTTCCGCTTTGGTTGTTGTCGCCTTCGTTGTCGCCGTTTCCACCTTGGTTATCGTCACCTTCGTTGTCGCCGTTGCCGCCTTGGTTATCGTCATCTTCGTTGTCGCCGTTTCCACCTTGGTTGTCGTCGCCTTCGTTATCGCCGTTTCCACCAAGATTTGCACCGCAAATATCGCAATTTCCGTCCGTGTTGTCGTCCTTGCAATCGCTTAAAGTTGCGCCACAAATATCGCAAGCGTGGTTGTTGTCGTTGTCTGCACAGTCGCTTAATTTGTCACCACAAATATCGCAGTTATGGTCGTTGCTATTGTCGGCACATTGACTTACAGTCAATCCACAAACGTCGCAAGCGTGGTTGTTGTCGTTGTCTTCGTGTACGGCTTGGTAGGCGATTTCCCCGCAAGAACATTGTTTCCAGTGCCCGTTTGAATCGTGCAACCAAGTGCCGTCAAACAAGTGTTGCGTGTCGTCGATTGCGCCGTCTACAACGCTGCCGCTTATTACGTTGACAAGCACCGTTTTGCTTGCGCTATTGCCCGAAAGGTCGGTGGCAGTAATCGTATAGGTATGCGTGCCCACAAGCAATTTGCCCGCATTGTCAAGTGCGCCTTGCGACCAAGTTTTGGTGATGGTCACGGGTGCAACGCTGTCGTCCGCTACGTGGGGGATAAGGTTGGGTGTCGTGCCCGCCGTAAGCGTAATCGTGTCTACGGGAAGGGTGATGATAGGTGCGTTCGTTTCGGGTGCGATTGCGATGACGGAAAGTTCCATCGTGTCGGAATTGCCCGCTTTATCTTGCGCTTTCAACGTGAGCGTATAAGTGCCTGCTTTAAGCGAGCCGTCGCCGCTGACTGCGTTTGCATCGCTCCAAATATATTGCACGGTGAGCGCACCTTCCGTTCTATCGTGCGCCGTTGCTTCAAGCGAGAAGGCTTTGCCTTCTTGCGCAAGCGTGTAAATGGTTTTTGCGCCGCCGTACGAGATTATGGGCGAGTCGTTATCTTCCACATCGCTCGTCAGCGAAAGGGAAATGCTGTCGATGTAGAAGGGGGCGGAATTGCCCGTGCGAAGCCCAAGTTCAAACTTATCCAAATATCCGTTTGCGGACATGTGCGAGAAGTTGTGGCTGCCGTTGAAATTCGTGCCGTCTGCTAAAAGAGTGAAATCGTACCAGCCACCCGCGTGTTCTTTTACGTTGCTATTGACAATCCAGTCGCCCGATTCGTCCGTTCTATGGATACGGATTGCAGGATAGGACGAGCTTGCGCTATCGTCGGGGAAATACAAGCGGAAAGTGATGGATTTTACGCTGGAAGTGGGGATTTGCGCCGACGAGAAATCGAGCAAAACGCCCTTGCCCGTCGTGTTTTCGTTCACCACTTCTACAACGTTGTCGCTATAACCCGTAGGTAAGCCTTTTGCCGCCGCCTGCGTTGCCGTCAAAGTGTTCACCGCCGTTGCGCCGTATTGCACGAAATCGTAATCAGCGTTTGATACAGCTGAATAATACGCCTTGCCAAATTCGTCTTTCCCGCCCGTGAGTTCCGCTTCGGAAAGACCGCGCACGTTGTCGAAAAGAAGTGTGCTATCCGCGTATACGCCGAAATAGAACCAACCGTCGTTGAATTGATGTACGTCTGCTTCCGCGCTTTCGTCGATTTGCTCCTTAATAACGGACATGGGTATGGCAACTTCGTTCCAACCAGGTACGAGTTCGGTCGCCAAAGCATTGTACAAATACAAATTACGATTTGCCGAGCCAAGGTTATTGATATCCAAACACAAATAATCGAAGCCTAATAATTGTTCGGTGGTAATGGCTTCGCCGTTATTCATAAGTTTTACCGAGATATACCCACCGTTTGCGTCGGGAATAGTGACTCTCGTCGAACTATTGCCTTCCGTTTTCAACGTTGCGTCTAAAGCGGTGCTACCGCTCGTTCTAATCCACTCCACGTCGCAGTTATTGAGCATAGAATCGGTGTCGGGTGCTTCCGTATCGTCTTCCTTAAACACGCCCACTACGTTATCAATGTAAATCGTGCCTGCGTTGGGAATTTGGAAATAGGCATAACCCATACTATAATTATACGGGTCGAAGCTCGTGCCTTTGTTTCCGCCGTCCACTTGCGCCAAGAATTCTTCACCCGTAATGCGCAAAGTGGTCGTTTTGTCACCGCCGTATACCCAACCCATGTTATGGTTGTAGAAGTAGAACGCCATACCCTCGGTGTTGGTGTTATGGATAGTGATTTCAATGTATTCGAGTTGTTCAAGGTCGGCATGGGTTAAGGGTGCGCCGCTTTTTTTCAAATAGATGAGCAAGGGTGCCCAACCGCCCGTCGTTGTCACTTTAACCGAGTGCGAGCCTTGTGAGACGTGTTCGGTGGAAAGTTCTATCGTGCCTACCGCTTCTATTGCGCCGTTTGCTGCTATTTCGCAATCGTTCAATATGACGGTATCTGCGCTTGCCGTCACGTCGTTCGTTTTGGGAAGGGTAGCCGTTGCGCCGATGAGAAGAGCAGAGCAAGCAAGCGTGGATAAAAGTGCTACTATTTTCGTTCTCTTTTTCATATTACACCTCCTCCAACAAGTTTGCACGGATTTGCGCTATTACGCTATCGTTAATGCCGTAAGAAGCAAGTTGACCTTTCAAGAAAGTTGCCGTTCTTTGGGCAAGCGTCGTGTCAGCGGCGTTGAAATAGGGGTTGACGATGACGTCTTGTCTAACGGGATCGCCGTGCGCATCGTGTTCAGCGTCTTGTTCGCTTCTGCCTTCGTTGATATAACGAAGCATTCTTTCAAATTGTCCCACTTTTGCTTTTGGCGTGCCGTTGCTATCCCAACCGATACTGCCGTAGTTGGAAAGATAGGACATTTCATAGTCCAAGTACAATTCCTTTTCGCCTACACCGCAAAGTGCAAGGAGAAGGAAAGCAAGCGTGCCCGTGCGGTCACGCCCGAGTTGGCAATGGAAATAGATAGGATAATTGTCCGCATTTGCAAACGTGAGCAAAGCGGTTGCCAAATCTTGCGAACGCATTGCGTAGTGGATTCCGCCGTAGTTTACGTAGTGGGGGGATTCCACGCTGATATAATTTACGTTTTCGCCCAAATCGGGGGAAGGTGCGTTATGTAAAGCAAGTTCCGTCTTTACGCCAAGCTTATACAAAAGCTTGTTTTTCGCTTCGTCCGTGCAATGTTTCACTTCTGCGCCACGATAAGCAAGCCCTTGTTTTACACGATAATTGCCATCTTCCGTATAATAACCGCCGATGTCACGTGCGTTGGTGTCACGATAGACAGCCGGAAGGGAAATGGTGCGGGGCAAGTACGCCGTCGTGAACGAGAACACTTGAGATTTTACAACGCTTTCGCTACGGTGCGCATACACTTGATAATAATATTTCGTACCCATGAACAAATCTTCCAAATCAAGGCTGTTTACAAAGGTTGCGTACGTTTCCGCACCCGACATATCCGCATTTTGGGAGAGTTTGACGGTGTAGTAATTTGCGCCTACGCTGTCTTCCCAAGTAATATGCGCAGGGGTGGGTTCGTAATTCGTTTGCCCGTTGCTGTATTGCATGGAAGCGGGCCAAGCTACGTTCACTTGGTATTTGGAAGCAAAATCGTACACGTCGCCCGAAAGCAAATTGATAGTGCTTTCGTTGGTGGTGCTTGTGATGGTGGGCACGTGCGTGGTGGAAGATTTGCCTTCCGAGGCTTTAGAAATGATTTTTGCACCCACGCCAAATGCGGCGGTGAGGCTGAAAACCGTTGCCAAAGCAATGCCGATAAATTTCTTTTTTTGCATAAAATTCTCCTTTGGGAGTTTATTGTCATAAATCAGTATAGCATACGCGCGCCCACGTGTCAATACTCGTTTTTATTTTTTTAAGGCAAAAGTGGCGCATTTCTTGTAAAAAAAGCAAAAAAAGTCGTCCCCACAAGGGAACGGCTGCGTTTTTTATGTAATTAGTTGTTGAGAAAAATAGGAATTTGAGCAAGGAAAACGACGTCTTTTCTATCCGCTGCATCCGCTTCCGCAAGCACGAACGCTTTTTTTGCGATAATCCCGCCCGCTTTTTCCACCAAGTCTTCCAAACCTTTCAAGGATGCGCCCGTGGAAACTACGTCGTCCACAATGCCCACCTTTTTGCCTTTCAAAAGCTCGGTATCGTGTTTGGAAAGATACAATTTTTGTTCTTTGCCCGTAGTGATGGACGATTCAATCGCCACTTCGATTCCGTCTTGCATGTACAATTTCTTGCTCTTTCTTGCTACGGCGTAAAACTTGTGGCCAAGTTCTCTTGCTACGCAATGGGTGAGTTGCAAACCCTTCGATTCGGCGGTGAGAAGCACGTCGCAATCTTGCAAAAGTTCGGCAAGTTTTTTGCCGCAATGTTCGGTCATTTCCGTGTTGCCGTGTAAGTTAAAAAACGCAATCGAAATGCCGCTGGGCAAGGGAAGAATGGGCAAATCAGCTTGATAACCTTTGAGATCGACGGTATGAAATTTCATAAAAACACCTTCCAAAAATCAGTTTTGTATTATCAGTATATCACATTTTTTTTCGATTGTAAAGCGTTCGAGAGTTTTCTTTTTGCGTAGGATTGACTTTTTCTATCAAGTGTGCTACAATACTATCAGTATTGCAAAGCAAAGGGGAATTTTCGTGAACGAAATTACGGCGATAACACCGCAAATCAAGGATAAAAGACGGTGCAACATCTATATCGACGGGCGTTTTTATTGCGGATTGACGATAGAAACGACGGTGAAAAATCGTTTGAAAGTTGGTCAAACGGTAGCACCGTCTCGTCTTGCGGAAATTCAACTTGAAAGCGAAAAAAGCACGGCGCTCGACAAGGCGATGACGCACCTTTCCGCTTCGAGAAAAACGGAAAAGCAAATCCGTGATTTTTTGGGTGGCAAAGGTTATTTGTCCGCCGTGTGCGATTACGTTATAGAAAAGCTGAAAGAATACGGTTTTCTCAACGATAAAGAATATGCGGAAAGCTACGTAGAATCGCTTGCGAAAAAGACGGGCGTGCGGGCTATCCGTGCCAAACTTCGTGGCAAGGGGCTTTCGCAAGAAGACGTGGACGAAGCGATTGAGAATTTGGACGAAGATACGCAAAAACAAGCGGCAAGCGCGATTTTGCAAAAGTATATGAGAAACAAGGAAACGGACAAAGAAACGCTGCAAAAGGCGGCGAAATATTTGCTTGGCAAGGGCTTTGATTTCGATATTATCAAAGACGTAATTTCGGAATTTGGCTCGATAGAAGAAGATTAAAAAGGGGGTATGTACGCGTTGAAAGAAAATAAAATGCACGTAGAACGCTTTGAGAGTATCCCTTCCACCAACGATTACGCAAAAGCAAAGCGGATAGACGGCAAAAACTTGGTCGTCGTTGCAAAAAGCCAAACGGGCGGGCGTGGCACGAAGGGAAGAAGTTTTTCTTCCGATATCGGCGGGCTGTATATCAGCATTTTGCGTTTTTACGACGATTTTTTAGCAAAAGACGCTTTTCAAATTATGCAAAATGCGGCTGCGGCGGTATGTTTAACGCTTGAAGAGTTTGGTTTGCAACCAAAAATCAAGTGGCCGAACGATATTTTAATAAACGGCAAAAAGATTTGCGGAATTTTGATTGAAAACACCTTTTCGGGAGATAAAATTCGCTCGTCTATCGTAGGGATAGGCATAAACGTATTCAATCCCTTGGAAGACGAATTAAAGGACATCGCCACAAGCATTTTGCTTGAAACGGGCAAGAAATTTACTGTGGAAGAAGTGGAAGAAAAACTGCTTAAACACATCGAAAGTGCTACTACGTGGTTGAAATACCCCCAATACGTAGCGTTTATCGGCGAAGAAGTGACGCTCTTATGCGGGGATAAAAAGTTGCGTGTAAAAGTGCAAGGTGTGGACAAGGAAGGAAACTTGCTTGGCTTGACGAGCGAGGGATTGCAAAAATTTCCGTCGGCGGAAGTGTCGTTAAGGGGGGATATATGAACTACGTTTTAACTTGCAATCAAATGCGAGAAGCGGACAAGTACACGATAGAAAACCTTGGCGTACCCGCAAAAACGCTGATGGAAAGGGCGGGCATGGCTTTGTCTAATCGTGTGCAAGCGATGATAACGGGTGGAAACGTGCTTTGCGTGTGCGGCGGTGGCAACAACGGCGGCGACGGATTTATTTGCGCACGAAATTTGCTTGCGTTGCATTTCAATGTGGACGTGGTATGCTTTGCCGAGCGTTTTTCCGCTGATTGTGAAAGCGCAAAAGCGGATTTCCTTCAAGACGGCGGGGTTGTAAATAGCGAGTTTTTGGATAAAGACTACGCACTCGTTGTCGATTGTCTTTTAGGTACGGGGTTTAAGGGCGTTCTTTCCAAGCCTTACGCCGTGGCGATTGAGAAAATTAACGCTTATAAAAAGGCGGGGGCGAAAGTGCTGTCGGCGGACATACCTTCAGGGATAAACGGGGACAACGGACGAAAGGAAAGCGTTGCCGTGAAAGCCGATTGCACACTTTGTTTGGGGGAACTCAAAACGGGCGTATATTTTAACGACGGAATTGATTATGCGGGGGAAGTGTACCGCGAAGATATAGGCATTGCATTGCCAAAGGACGGGTATAGTAGAATGATGGATAAAGAATTGATAAAAGAATTGTTGCCTAAACGCCAACGCAATTCGCATAAGGGTAGTTATGGCAGAGCGGCAATCGTTGCGGGTAGCGTTTCGTACACGGGCGCGGCGTATTTGGCTACGGCGGCGTGTCTTCGAAGCGGCGCGGGCTACACCACGTTGTTTACGCCGATGGGCTTAATACCGCATTTTTTGTTGCGTATGCCCGAGGCGTTGTTGCAACCCCTTTGCAAGGGCAACGTGCCCACGTTTGACGAAAGGTATTTGGAAAGATTGCTCGCTTACGATGCTATCGCTTTCGGTATGGGCATGGGCGCAACGAAAGAAGTTGCAAAAGCGGTGAAATACCTTTTGAAAAAATACGAAGGGAAGTTGGTGTTGGACGCTGATGCGCTCAATGCGCTTGCTTTACATACCAAAGCGGAAAAGGTTTTGAAAAATAAAAAATGCGACGTCGTCTTGACGCCGCACGTAAAGGAATTTAGTCGTTTGAGTGGCATAGCCGTAAACGAGATTTTGGAAAACCCGTTGGAAGTGGCGAAAGAATTTGCTTTGGCAAGCGCTTGCAACGTGTATTTGAAAAACGCCGTATCCGTTTGCACGGACGGGGAAAAGACGTTTGTCAACGAAACGGGCAACAGCGGTCAAGCCAAGGGTGGCAGCGGCGACGTGCTTGCAGGCGTGATTGCTGGGCTTTGCGCACAAGGCGCTTCTACGTACGACGGTGCGTGTGCAGGCGGCTACGTGGTGGGCAGAGCAGCGGAAATTGCAGCGGAAGAAATGGGCGAACGAGCGTTGATTGCAAGGGATATTATCGATTGTCTTGGTAAGGAGTTTAAGGAAATCGACGGTTAATCAACGTAGCCGAAAATTCGCACGAGCGTTGCTACGAGCAGTAAAATAGAGCCGAAGATAAGATAATAATAGGAAAAAGGCGTGACAAGCGACGTCAACAATATCAAACAGCCACCGATGAAAAAACGGCGGCTGTTTCTTTTTGCAAAGCAAAGCCGAAGTTTGATTTGGCGTTTGTTTTTAGGGGTAGGCTCGCCTAAAAAGCGCTCGGGTAAGGCGTCGGCGGCTTTAATGAGCGAATACACGTCGTTGCCCGTCCACACACGGATACACAGCGTTTCGCAAAGGTTTTTGGCTTCTTCTTCAATAAAATTGCAAAGCAAAATTTTTTCCTTTGCCGATTTCACTCTGGAAATGGCGGCTATCTCGTCGGCGCAAACGGGCGAAAAGCGCAGTCGCAAAAAATACATGGCGTTTTCCCCCGTCAAGCGTAAGGCGGAAAAACGGTGCACGGGGGTTTGGCGGGAAAGTACGCTTTGAAAAAGAGCGGTCTTTTGCGTATCGGAAAGCAGGGAAAGGTGGGCAAGCAGTTTGTCCTTTTGCAGTTCTTCTATTCGATTAAGCGATTGTTTTCTACGCTTGTTTTTCCCAAGCGCGCCCACGCCCACAACGGCAATGCCGCCACATAAAAAAGCAAAGAGAAAGGACAAAACAAGGGGCGAGCCTAAATAGCGGAATAGGCACAAAAAAAAGATGCTTGTCACTAAAAACGTGAAAATTAAATCGGATATAAAGGCGGATTTTTTCATGCTTAAATTTTTGCCGAGATTTTTGCTTTATAAACTTGAAAAAAAGGAAAATATATTGTATAATGGAAAAAGAAAGAGAAAAGGAGGCGTAAAAGTATGCGGATAGGCATTTTCGGCGGTTCGTTCGACCCCGTGCACAGCGAACATTTGCGCCTTGCCCAAGCGGCGATACAATCGCTTGCCTTGGATAAATTGTTCGTGCTCCCTGCGCACACTCCCCCACACAAGCTTGGTAAAAAGATTACGGATGATGCCACTCGCTTGGAAATGTGCCGTTTGGCGTTTGCAGGGGAAGAAAAAATTGAGGTGAGCGATTATGAAATGCGCCAAGGGGGAACGAGTTATACCTATCTCACTTGCCGTCATTTCAAAAATGCGTATGATAATGCGGAACTTTTCTTTTTGGTAGGCACGGATATGTTGCGTGATTTTCCCACGTGGCGCAACCCCGAAGATATTTTGCAAAACGCCACGCTTGCCGTGTGTGCGCGCAATGAAAAGGACGGTTGGTTGGAAAGGGAAAGCGCAGCCTTTGAAGAAAGATTTCACAAAAGCTTTGCCGTTATCCATTACAACGGCGCGCCCGTTTCTTCTACGGAAATTCGTGTGTTGGCGGCGGCGGGCAAAGAAATAACTTCTTTCGTTGGGGAAAGAGTGGAACGCTTTATCTACGAAAAGGGTTTGTACCAAATAGAGGGGGCGCAAGAAGCGCTTGCTTTGGAAAAACCTTCCCGTGCGGCGCACAGCGTTCGTGTAGCGATCACGGCGGCAAAGCGTGCGGCGTTTTTGGGCTTGGACGAAGAAAAGGTGATTACGGCGGCGCTCTTTCACGATTGCGCGAAAAACTTATCTAAAGACAGCCCGCAGTTAGACGGTTTTGTTTTGGATAAGGCGTGGGGGGAAGTGCCAGAGCCCGTTTTGCATCAGTACACGGGCGCATACGTTGCGGAAAACACTTTTAATATTACGGACGAAGAAGTGTTGGACGCTATCCGTTTCCATACGAGTGGTAGGGAAGATATGACGGTGCTTGGCGCGCTGATATTCCTTGCCGACATGGTGGAAGACGAGCGGGTGTACGACGGCGTGGACGTAATTCGTTCTTTGTACTGGAAGGAGCTTCCCAAAGAAAAATCAAGAGAATATTTATTCGATTGCTTGGAAGAAGCGTTAAGGCGGACGATAGAATATTTGGAAGAAAAGGGCAACGACGTATATCCGCTCACCAAGCGGGCGTACGCATTTTACAAGAATAAAAAGGAAGGATAAAGATATGGAAAATACGACGAGCAAACAATTAGTTTTGGAAATTTGTAAGGCGCTTGCGGATAAGCGTGGTAAGGACATCGTAAGTTTATACGTGCGTGAGAAAACCGACCTTTGCGATTATTTCGTGGTGGCAAGCGGCAGCAACGCCCCGCAAATCCGCGCTATGGGCGAAAGAGTGGAAGAACTTGTGGAAAAGGAATTAGGGCTTGTACCCACTCGCACGGAAGGGGTGCGCGACGGACGTTGGGCTGTCGTGGATTACGGCGACGTTATCGTGCATATCTTCAACGACGAAACACGTCTTTTTTATCACCTTGAAAGATTGTGGACGGACGGCGGTAATTTGGAAAAGTTCAACGACAAGACGAACGAATTTGAAGCCGTTTCCCAAGCGGATAGCAAAAAGTAAAATCAATATTTCATCAAGCACATGCCCCGTCCGTTTTTTGCAACGGACGGGGCATGTATGCGTTTAAGAGAGGGATTTTTTTACTTGAAATTGATGCGTTTTGGCTCGCCAAGGCTGGATTTTAGCCGTTTTTTCTTTTCTACGATGTAATAGATAGGCTCGCTCGGCTTTTCTTGCGTTGGCGGTGGTGGCGGGGGCGATTGCGGGGTGTTTTCGCTTTTTCGATAGGCTTGACCTAAACGCGCAAGGCGCAACACGTGCACGAGCGTAAAGCAAAGAAGAAACAATAAAATCAGCCAAATTATGCCGACGGCGGAAGAAATAAGCAAACTATTCATACGTGCATTGTAGCAAACTTTTGAGCTCGAAAAAAGGGGAAAAGCGGCGAAAGAAAAACGCTTTTGTCGCATTACGTTATGGGGGATAGGGCCGTTAAGTGCCTATACGTGGCATATTTGGGACGTATGTAGGCGTATAATAGCGTATGAAAAAATGGAAAAAGAGCATAATAGCAAGTTGTTTGGCTGTGGGCGTATTGTTTTTGGCGGCGTTTGGCGTGTGTGTGCAAGCGTTGCAACGCCCGCAAACTGTGTCCGCTTCGCAAGGGGAAATGAAAATCGTGTTGGATGCGGGGCACGGCGGGATAGACGGCGGCGTGACGGGCGTAGTGAGTAGGCAAAAGGAAAGCGATATAAATTTGGCAATCACTTTTGCTTTGCAAAAGGAATTAAAGGATAGGGGCTTTGCCGTTGCGTTGACGAGAAAAACGAGCGAGGGGCTGTACGATACGACGGCGCGCGGGTTTAAGAAACGGGATATGCAAAAGCGAAAAGAGATTATCGAGCGGGAAAAACCGCTGCTTGTTCTTTCCATTCACCAAAATTTCTATGCTTCGCAAAAGGAACGGGGCGGGCAAGTCTTTTACGGGGATAACCACCTAAAAAGCAAGGTGCTTGCAACTTTGTTGCAAAATAGCATAAACGGCTTGTATGAAAAGGAAGGGGTAAAGGGGCGAAAAATACAAAAAGGGGAGTATTTTATGTTGCAATGCTACCACGTGCCCGCCGTGATTGTCGAGTGCGGTTTTCTATCCAGCCCTAAAGATGAAAGTTTGCTAATTAGCGAAAGTTGGCAAAAAAGTTTGGCAAAGGTGCTTGCGGACGGGGTTTTGGAGTATTTTATTGAGCAAAGCGCATAAGTTGGGCGTGAAAAATTGCCATAATCACTTGTTATTTTGTTTATATTATGCTATAATATAAATCAAGTTTGGCAAAAGGAGTGTTTTCGCGTGATGAATACGGAGCGTTTAGACAAGATAAAAGCGGCGCAAATCAATCCCGTGACGTTGGCGTTTTTAGGGGATGCGGTGTATTCGTTGTACGTGCGAGAACAGCTTGTGAAATCGGGCACGGGCAAGGCGGCGGATTTGCAACGCGCGGCATCGAAAGTGGTGTCGGCAAAAGGGCAAAGCGCCTTTTTGGAAAGGGTGTTGCCCACTCTTTCGCAAGAGGAAGAAGAAATTTATCGCCGTGGCAGAAATGCGAAAAAGGCGACCAAAAGCAAAAGCGCAAGCGTTGCGGAATACAGCCGTTCAACCGGTTTTGAGGCGGTGCTTGGGTACTTGTATTTGATAGGGGAAAGCGAGCGAATAAACGAGCTGCTTTCCATGATAGACGAAACGCAGTTGCAAGGGATTGCGGCTGAAAAAGTATATAAACCGTAAGAAGGTGGTAAGATGAAAACTGAAGGAAGAAACGCCGTTATCGAACTTTTGAAAACGGGCAAAAACATCGACAAATTATTGATCGAAAAGGGTGCGCAAGGCTCCGTTTCGATGGTTTTTGCGGAAGCGAGAAAGCGCAATATCCGCGTGCAATTCGTGGACAAGCAAGTGATGGACAAGGAAAGCGTTTCCCGTCGTCACCAAGGGGTTATTGCGTTCACGACCGATTACGAATATTACGATTTGGACGAAATTATCGCGGAGAAAAAGAGCGAAAAGGGCGGCTTCGTCGTGCTTTGCGACGGCATTGAAGACGTGCACAACTTGGGCAGCATTTTACGTGTAGCCGAGTGTGCGGGCGCGGACGGCGTAGTGATTCCTCGCTCGTCGAGCGCATCGGTGACGGAAAGCGTTATCCGTATTTCGGCAGGGGCTGCGGAACATATCAAAGTTGCCAAAGTTTCCAACCTTAACCAAGCGGTGGAAACGTTGCAAAAAAACGGATACTGGGTGTATGCGCTTGAAGCGGGTGGCGAAGATATTTATAAAGAAAAATTCGACGGAAACGTAGCGCTTATCGTGGGCGGTGAAGACAGCGGCGTAAAGCGTTTGACGAAGGAAAAATGCGATAAAATTTTGTCCATTCCTTTACAAGGAAAGGTAAATTCGCTCAACGCTTCGGTGGCGCTTGGTATTGCGGCGTACGAAGTGGTTAGAAATCGTATCAACTAATAGGAAAAACTTATGCAAGACGAGAAAAAGGCAAACAATATAGAAACGGACGAAACGCTCGTTTCCATGGCGCAGGCGGGGGATAAGACGGCGGAAGCGGAAATTTTGGTGCGCTATCGCAATCTCGTCCGCTTTTACGCGCGCAAGTTTTTTCTCGTGGGCGGCGAAACGGAAGATTTAATCCAAGAAGGCATGATAGGTTTGTATCAAGCCATCGGCGGGTTCAAAAAAGAGAACGGGGAAGATAGAAGTTTTAAGAAATTCGCTTCCATTTGCGTTTGGCGACAAATCGTCGATGCCGTGAAAAAGGCGGCGGGCAAGAAGAACGAGCCGCTTAAAGATTACGTTTCCATTGCGGACGAAAGCGTGCTTTTCACCGAACCCGATCCCGAACAACTTATGATACTCAACGACGATAGAAAAGAACTCAACGATAAGATGTCCCGCATATTGACGGACACCGAGTTTAAGGTGTTTACCATGTATATGGACGGAAGAAGCTGTGCGGAAATTTGCGAAATCACGGGCAAGGAATACAAGAGTGTGGACAACGCCGTGCAACGCAGCAAACAAAAATTACGCAAAGCTTTCCAAGAAGCGCACAAAGGAGATTAAGCCATGGCATATTTAGCATTATACCGCGCGTTTAGACCAACGACTCTTAACGACGTCGTTCGTCAAGAACATATCGTGACGGTTTTGAAAAACCAAATAGCAACGGGCAGAGTGGGGCACGCATACCTTTTTTGCGGACCGAGAGGCACGGGTAAAACGAGTATTGCGAAAATTTTTGCAACGTCTATCAACTGCGAAAACCCGATAAACGGCTCGCCTTGTGGACAATGCTTTGCTTGCCGTGCGCTGTCCGACCCTGCGAATTTGGATATTTCCGAAATCGACGCGGCTTCCAACAACGGCGTTGACGAGATGCGTGATTTGCGTGAAAAGGTGCAATATCCCCCCGTTGCGGGCAAATATAAGGTTTACATCATCGACGAAGTTCACATGCTTTCGCCCGGGGCTTTCAACGCGCTTTTGAAAACGTTGGAAGAACCGCCCGCGCACGCCGTATTCATTTTGGCGACGACGGAAGCGGCGAAAATCCCCGCAACCATTTTGTCCCGCTGTATGCGTTTCGATTTCAAGTTGATTCCGCAAGCGGACTTGGAAGAAAGACTTCGCTACGTATTCGACACCATCGGCAAAAAATACGAAGCGGAAGCCATTTCCGCAATCGCGCGTGCGGGTGCGGGCAGTGTGCGTGATATGCTTTCCATCGCGGATACGTGCGTATCGTATGCAAGCGGTACCCTCACGTACGAAGACGTGACGACGGTGCTTGGCGGTGCGGACTTTGCGGGCGTTGCAGCCTTTTGCGAAGCGGTGCTTGGCGGCAATGCCGGCGAAGCGTTTGAGCGTGCGGAAAATTTCCTTGCGGCGGGCAAAAGCGTAGGCGTGCTCGTCAAAGACGTAATGAATTTCTTAAACTCGTGTGCGGTTGCGAAAATTTGTCGTGACGGCAAAAACATTTTGGCGCTTCCCGACAGCAACTACGCCGAGGTGGTGAGAGTGGCTAAAAAGGCGGACGGACACGGTTTGCTTCGTGCAAGCGAAATCTTTGCGGAAGTGGAACAAACCTTAAAATATTCCGCATCCCCCCGTATCCTTTTTGAAACGGCGGTGCTCAAAGCAAGTATGCCCAAAAACGATTACGACGTGGAAGCGTTGTTTGCGCGCGTAGCGGCACTTGAAAAGCAACTTGCAGAAGGGGTAAAAGTGCAAACGATTGAAAAAATCGTGGAAAAACCCGTTGAAAGAGTGGAAAGTGTTGCACAAAAGGCGGTTGAGCCTAAAATGGAAGAAAAGCCCGTTGTAAAACAACCGATAAAGACGGAAAATTACGACGACAATTTCGCTATGGACATGGAAGCGCCCCCCGACGTAGAAGAAACGGGCGGAAACGTGTATTTTGACGAAGGGTTCTTGCCCAAGAAAAAGGCTGTGGAAAAACCCGTAGAAAAGAGTGTGCAACCTGCGCCTACGGCAAGCGCTGTGGTAGGAGCGCCCAAGGGCGATGCAAAGACGGTGTTCGGCTCTTTCCTTCGCGCGCTTCGTAAGACGGGCAAAAGCGGCGTGCTGTTCGCTATTTGTATGGATTTAGAGTATGCGTACGAAGGCAATACGTTCACTTTCTATACGGACAGCGAAACGATTTATAACTCGCTTATCAAAGCGGAACATTACCCTATTTTGAAAACGTCGTTCGAGTGTGTGGGAATAGGGGAAGACGGGTTTGCAATCAAGCTTCGTGGCAAGAAATCGGACTCGTTTAATAGGGATTTGGAAACGTTGAAACAAACGTTTAGCGGCGTCAAAATTGACGTGAAATAATTATAGAATAATTATAGCAACAATATAGCAACAATCGGAGGAAGAAGAAAATGGCAGGTTTCAAAGGTGGCAACAACAATATGCAAACGTTGATGCGTCAAGCACAAAAAATGCAAGAAGAAATGGAAAAGACGGCAGAACTTTTAGATGATTGGGAAGTCGTTGGTACGGCGGCGGGCGAAGCTGTCGTTGTGTATATGAACGCAAAAAAGATTATCAACGGCATCGAACTTGACGAAAGCATCGTTGATCCCACGGACGTGGAAATGTTGGAAGACTTAATCATGGCAGCCATCAACGACGGCTATGCAAAAGCCGACAAAGTTTACGAAGAAAAAATGGGTAAGTACGGCAATATGGGCTCGTTAGGCGGCATGCTCTAAAAAACGACGTATATACGTCGCAATGCGGCGTCGCGCTGCGGCAACCCTCGGTTACGTACGTATCTGTACGCGCCCTCGGGTTTTCCTCGCTCTCCTTGCCTTGCTCGTATCTACGCCGTTTTTACACAAACAAGTGTATCGTAAGATAGGCTTGCCTTGCTCGTGTACGCTTTTGTACACTCCTGTCGGCAAATCCGCGCCCTTCGCGTCTTGCTCGTATCTACGCTGTTTTTACACGAACAAGTGTATCGTAAGATGGGCTTTTGCCTTGCTTGTATCTACGCCGTTTTGCGGTGAGCCACCGCGGGCGAGCCGTTCTATCTTTTACGCGCGCTTGGTTGTTGCGTAATCGTACACGGGGAATCAACAAATCTACAACTTAAAAAAGGTTAAACTATGGATATTTTTATTGAACCGATCGGAAGACTTGTCAACGAGTTTTCCAAATTGCCCGGGGTGGGCAAAAAAACGGCGCAACGCTACGCCTACAAAATTATCGATATGAACGAAGCGGAAGCTCGTGCGTTTGCCGATGCTATCATCGGTGTAAAGCGCAAGGTACGCTATTGCAAAGTGTGTGGCAATTTCACCGAAGAAGACACTTGCGCCATTTGCAAGACGAGAGAAAAGAGCGTGATTTGCGTGGTGAAAGAGCCAAAAGACGTTGCGGCGATTGAAAAGCTGCGTGAATTCAAAGGGGTATATCACGTATTGCACGGCGTTATCGATCCGCTTGCAGGCGTAGGGCCTAACGATATCCGCATTAGAGAATTGCTTGCTCGTTTGCAAACGGGGGAAGTGAAAGAAGTTATCGTGGCGACCAACCCCGACGTGTCGGGCGATGCAACGGCAATGTATCTTGCTAAACTCATCAAGCCCTTGGACGTGAAAGTGACGAGGCTTGCACACGGTATTCCTATCGGCTCGGAAATCGAATACACGGACGACGTCACACTTGCCCGTGCTTTCGTAGAAAGAAACACCTTATAATCAATATCCCCCCCAAACGGCGCGCCGTTTAGGGGGATTTCTTTTTTTGCGTATAAAAGCCACTAAAAACAAACAAAGTATTGTTATGAACAAAGTGGAAATTTTTGAAGACAACGGCAAAACGAGAGAAGAGCGGGAAACGTGTTTCCCTATTGCAAAAGGGGCGAAAAAAGGGAAAACAAAGGGGGTATGTACGCTTTGACGGGGAAAAATCGGCAAAACTACAACAAAAACTACGTGGCGTACGTAAATTCCTTTGCGCCACCCACGGAGCACTTCAAAAACTGCTTCCGCGCGTTCATGGTAGGGGGATTTATCTGTTGTATAGGGCAATTTTTGCGCTATATTCTCGATTACGCCTTCGATTTAAGCGGGGACGAGCTTGCAGGCACGGTAAGCGTTATCCTTATCTTTTTAGGTACGCTTTTGACGGGGCTTGGCGTGTACGACCGCATAGGCAAAAATGCGGGTGCAGGCTCGATTGTGCCTATTACGGGTTTTGCCAACTCGGTGGCATCGCCTGCCATCGAATTTAAGACGGAAGGCATGGTGTACGGCATGGCGGCAAAAATGTTTATCGTTGCGGGGCCTATCATCGTGTTTGGGGTGCTTGCAGGTACCATTGTGGGGGTAATTTACCTTTTCCTATAAAAAAGTGCCATAACGTAGTGGATAAAAGATAAAAAACGCATACAAAAACGCCACGTTGCGACGTGGCGTTTTTTGCTGTAAAAAATTATTCTTGTTCTTGTTTCTTTTCGTAAAGGCTGGGGCTGAACCCGAAGTGTTTCTTAAAGCTACGGCTAAATACGTAAATGGACGAATAATTAAGGTGTTCGGCAATCTTCGTCACGGACATGGCTTCGTCTTTAAGCAGCTGTTCGGCAAGCAAAAGCTTCCTTTCCGAAAAATATTGATAGATAGATTTCCCCGATTTCATCTTGAAGATACGGGATATGTACACGTAGTTATAGTGCAACGCATCGGCGATTTCCGTTAAATTATCAATCTTGGTCAAATGCTCGTCGATGTAGTGGATAATCTTGTAGAAAAGATTGCGTTCTTCCACGCATTTGGGGGAAGAATATTGCTTGGTGGGGATAGAGTTGCACGTTTGCCAAAGGGAAATGCACAGCGTTTTCACCATCAATTCAAACTTCAAATCGGAAAACTTGTTGTTCTCTTGTATCGTCGAAAGTAGGTTGATAAAATGGTTTTCCCACGATTGCGAGTTGTGCGTGCGAAGGGTTGAAGGCAAGTGCAAAAGGGTGGGCGAGTACAAAATATCCGTTTTGAAAGAAGAATTTGGCGCAAAGCTAAACGAGATGAAATAATAGCGAAGCGGGTCTTTCGTATCGGACACGATTTTGTGCTGTTCAAAAGGCAGGGAAACGAATAAATCGTTTTTCTTCACCTTAATCGGCTCGTCTTCGCAATAAATAAACCCTTTTCCCGACACGATAAAAGTCAGCTCGAAGAAATCAAGATGGGTGTGCGTTGGACAAACCGCATCGTCTTCACAGTAGATTTCCCCTAACTGATAAAGAAGCAAATCGTTAAAAACTTTCGGCTCGTTTACGAAGTTATAATCGTTCAAAAATTTATTTTTTGTCGTTTCAAGATTTTTCATTTTGCCCCCAAAATGCCATTTAACAAATTATAACATAAAAAACGCCATTTTGCGAGTATTTGCCGTCCATAAGTAAAAAAATGCTAAATAAAATATAAAAAAATGTTAAAAAAAGGTATTTTTTATGACAGCAAGGTTTAATTTTGTTAAATAAAAAGTCGATTATTGCTATTTTCATGCAAGAATATATTTATTATAATGTATAATAAGTAAAATTATTTACACAAATAGGCGGTAAAGAAATGAAAAGGAGACAAATCAAACCAATTTTGGTAATGTTGCTTGTATGCCTGATGTTGTTCTTCGTCGGTTCGTGTTCTACGGCGCACGTAGAAATCGATCGTGACGGTTCGGGGCAAGCGACGATTACGGTGGCAAAGGGTGATGGTATCTCGGAAAACACGCTTCGTGACGAAATGCGCGACATTTTTGAAAGCGTTGGCGTAGCTTCCGATGGTGACGAACACCGTTTGACGATGGAATCTTTGACGGAAAGCGAGGAATACTATACCATCGTGATTTCCTTCAAGCGTATTCAATACATAAAGGGTATTGGTTCGTTTGGCTATCAAGATTCGTTGGAGTTCTTGGACGATAACAACTCTGTGAACACGTTGAAGAATTGGAGCAACGGTAGCTTCGGTTCCTATTCGTCGTACACGGGCAATCTTTACAAGTTTGACAAAGACGAAGCTTTGGGCTTTAACCCCGTTCACGTAGAAACGGGCAAGACGATTCTCGTATCGCCTACGGAAGCACAACGCGCGGCGGGTGCGTCCGGATTTTTGGATAGAGACGGCTTGATGTCCCAACACAAGAGAGGCAAGGCGTTCACCTTCTTCTTTGCGGATATTGAAGGCTTGGAAAGCGTCACGTTCTCTTTCAAGGGTGACGTCATTGCTTACGGCGGACAAAATATCGAAGTGGTAAACGATTCGACGATTAAGGTTAAGCCCGTTGCCGTCAATGCGGAAGTAATTTCTTACGACAACTACGGCGATCCCGTTATTTCCGGCCAAACGGTGAACTGTTTCGTCGGTTGCGTTTACGTGCAACTTGAGTTCAACCCCATCTTGCTTTGGGGCGTGATTGCGCTTGGCGCTGCCATCGTTATTCTTTCCGTGCTTGGCATTTGCAAGGGCTGGTTTAAGAAAATTGCACGCAGCAACAACACCAAATTGTTCTTTAGAAATTACGATTTGTATTTGATGATGGTGCCTACGATGGTGCTCTTGATTTTGTTCATGTACCTTCCTATGAGCGGTATCATCATGGCGTTTAAGAATTATCGTATTGCGGACGGTATGTTTGGAAGCGAGTGGGCGGCTTACGGCGGTTTCAAAAACTTCTACAGCTTGTTTACCAACCCCGCAGTAGATTTCTGGCGATTAACGGGCAACACGTTTATGCTTGCGCTTTTGCGTTTCATATTCGGTTTCTTGTGCGCAGTGCTTCTTGCGCTGTTGTTTAGTTATTTGAAAGAAGGCGCGTTCAAAAAGACGGTGCAAACGGTTTCCTATTTCCCGTACTTCATTTCTTGGTTGACCATTTCCGGTATTGCCTATCTCTTCCTTTCCGACGGGGCAAGCGGCGGTATTCTCAACAAATTGATTATGGGCTTGGGCGGCAAGGAAATCGACTGGTACACAGAACCGAAGTATTGGAGAACGATTCTTACCTTTACCTACATTTGGAAAACGCTTGGGTATTCGACCATCGTTTACCTTGCGGCAATCACGGCGATTAACCCCGCGCTTTACGAAGCGGCGAGAATCGACGGTGCGGGACGGCTTGGACAACTTTGGCACATTACGCTGCCTGGGCTTCTTCCCGTAATCGGTATTCAAATCATATTCAGTTTAGGCAACTTGGTAAAAGACGACATCGACCAAATTTACACGATGACGCAAGGGGGCGCGACGGCGCTTCGAGATACGACGGAAGTTCTCGGTATGGTTATCTACAACCAACGCGGCAACGTATCGGCGTATAGCTCGACGACGGCGATGGGCTTAATGCAAGGCGTTGCGGCACTCATCATCGTATCGATTAGTAATAAGGTCGTTAAGAAACTTGGCGTTGAAGGCGCTTACTAAAACAAGGAGGTGGAAATATGGTTAAATCAAGAAGCGAAAGAGCATTTGACATTTTTAATATAATTTTAATGATCATGCTTTCGGCAATGTTCGTGTTGCCACTCCTTATGATCGTTTGCGTTTCCTTCTCTTCGTTTGATGCGATTCAAACGCACGGTTATTCACTCGTTATCCGTGGCTTTACGTTTAAGTGGTATCGCCACATCTTCGGCAACGACGACATTTCCATTTTGCGCGCGCTTGGCAACTCGGCGTTTATGACGATTACGGCGACGGCAATCATGGTTATCAACGTTTCCTTGTATTCGTATGCAGTCACCCGTCCCGAGCTTCAAGGCAAGAAATTTTTCAACATTTTCTTGGTTATCCCGATGCTCTTTGCGGGCGGCACGATTCCTTACTATTTGATCATTAAAAACTTGGGGCTTTTGAACAGCATGTGGGCAATCATCCTTCCCAGCGGCGTAAACGCATGGTTCATCATGCTTGCCAAAAATTTCTTCAAAAGCTTGCCCGAATCGTTTGTAGAATCGGCAAAACTTGAAGGTGCGACGAACATCCAAGTTCTTTACAAAATCGTCGTGCCCCTTGCTTTCCCGATTATCGCAACGATTATCCTTTACACGGCGGTTGCCGTTTGGAACGACTGGTTCCAAGCATCGTTGTTCTTGGACAGCGCACACAAGAATTTGTGGCCGGTACAAGCAATTTTGAACGATTTGAACACTCGACTTAGTGAAGCGGGTAGCGATCCTACGATCAGCTCGCAAGGCGTTTACAGCGCGGCGATCATTACGGCAATGGTGCCTATCGTAATCGTGTATCCCTTCTTGCAGGGTTTCTTTATCGGTGGCGCACTCGTCGGCGGCGTTAAGGAATAAGTGGAATCGAATTTTAAGGAGAAAGTAAAGATGAAAAAGATAAAGAGAATTACCGTTGGCGCATTGGCAATGATGATGGCTTTTAGTGTTGTCGGCTGCGATAACGGAATAGGGGAAAACGGAACGACGAAAGACGATGCGTACGATGCCGGCTACAACGCGGGCTTTAACGCCGGTTATGAAGCGGGCTTTGGCAAGGGCTGGAGCGACGGCTATGACGATGCGTACGAAGACGGCGCGTACAACGATGGTTATAACGCAGGTTGGAACGACGGCTATGAAGCAGGCGGCGGTGGCGGTGAAGAAGAAATTATCGGCACCACCGATTATAGCAAGGTAAGCCAAGGCACGGGCAAAATCACCATCTACCTTGACGAAAGCCAAGTTTACGGCGTATATCAACAAGGATCTGAAGAAGCGAGCGTAGAACAAGCAATTGAACAAAAATTCAAGCAAGACACGGGCTTGAATCTCGACTTGCAAATCATGTACGAATCGCACGCAACCTTTAATAATAAGTTTGGTGCAGTTATGGCGGGCGGCGATTGGGACGCAGCGGTTGGCTATCTTGGTCAAGCGGGCTTGAACGATACGGTGCTTGGTCAAAACGTCACGCTCAACCTTGCAAACTACATTGAAGGGTTCTACGATATTCGTCGCGCAGTGGATAGAAAAGCGTTCTATGCAACGACGACGATGGAAGACGAAATCATCGGTATTCCTTCCGTAAATAAGACGAAGATGAAATCTATCCTTATCCGCAAAGATTACATGGAAAGAGTAGGTTATACGGACACGGCGTACGCAGCGGCTGCTTCGGGCGGCACGTTGAAACATTGCCGTACGATTAAAGACTTTGAAGACATGGTTTACAAGATGAAGGCGCAAATCCCCGAATGTACCATGCCTATCATCGGCAACTATTACGATTTGGAATTCACCCTTTTGGCGGGCGCTTGCGGCACGGCGGGTTATCAATACAGCGCAATCAACTACAATGCGGACGGCAGCGTAAAAGAAGTTGTTCCCGGCTGGCTTAGCGAAGGCTATCAAACGGTGTTGAATTACGAATACAAGTGGCAAAAAGACGGCATTTGGGAAAAGAACCACTCGAACAAACAAGATTCGCAACGTATCAGCGACTACGCAACGGGCAAAGGCGCCGTGTATATCGCAGATCCTTCGATTACCAACTTGATTGACGTTGCAAGACAAGTAAAGGTTTCCAACCCCAGCGCGCAATTCACCGTGCTTGATCCTTTGGATGCGGTGGATGCAAGCGGCAACGCCATTGAAGACAGCGGTGCGTTTGCGGAAGTTTCGAGAACGCAAGACTGCTTGATTATCAACAAGAATTCCCCCAACGGCGAATTGATGCTCGCTTACCTTAACTGGATGTACGAATCGGTAGAAAACTACGAACTTTGCGCATATGGTATCGAAGGCGTGCATTGGGAAAAGGCGGGCGACGGCTTCTACAAATATCCCGACGGCATGGAATTCTACGAACAAAGCGCTCCTTATTCTGGTGCATTTGCTCTTCTTCACAACGACGAATTTGCGTTTAGAAGATATGCGGGTTATTCGCAAGAAGAACTTAACTGGATTAGCCGTACGGAAAGCGCGAACACGATAAAGAACCCGATGGACGGTATGTTGGTTTACAATATGCCTGCGGAAATGGCAGAACAAGTTTCCTATGCCGATTCTGAAATGTACGCAAAATGCGCAACGCCTGCATGGAACGGAACGGCAGACCCCGCTGAAACCTATCCTGCACAAGTAGCCAAGTATAAAACGTTGACGAGCTACGGCGCGTTGAAGAACGGTAAACCCGACTTGACGAAAGACTATATTCGTTGGTTGACCAACCAATATAAGACGTACGTTCAACTTAGAACGGCAAGAAAATAATAGCAACTGATACTCTGAAAGATAGGAAAAATAAGGAGAAACAGGATGAAAGGTAAAATGAGAAACATAATCGTGGGCGGCTTGTCCGCGCTTATGTTGGCGGCAATCCCTTTGGCGTCCAGCTCGATTGACAATGATAAAACGCCCGTGACGGCAACCGCCGCCACGAGCAACCTTGTCGAAGAACAAAACTTGGCGCACAATAAGTGGGATTGGGAAGTGGACGAAATCGCTTCCGGTGTGACGAAGTTCGACGGCGAAAGCATGTATATGGACGGTATTTCGTCAATCGGCGGTCCTTTTGCTACGTATAAAACCAACCGCTTGGACGATTTTAAGTACTCTATGTACGCAAATATGAACCTTACGACGGCATACCAAATCGACGGCGTAGAATCGGCAAAGGAATGGGACTATTCGACGTTCTATATTTCCTTTATGATTAACTACGACGCTACAAGCGGTTTCTATCCCTTGTACGCTCGTCCTTGGGACGGCCCCGCATATTTTAGTATTTGTTTTGAAAAACAATACTTGGAATATAATTACTGCCCCGATTGCGGTATCAACGGGCGTGCTTTGAAGGTGGACTCGGAGACGAAAGAAATGAAATGTCCCGTTTGTAAAGGCACGAACTATGAAACGAAAGGGCGTTTGATGGACGTTATTCGTTTGTATAGAAACGAATGTTTCGATGGACGTGGTTGGGACCGTGTGACGCTTGTAGAAAAGAGATGGTACGAAGGCGTTGAAAACGATATCGGTAAGGACTTCGATTACAACGGCAAAATCAATAAAAAGGACATTCAAACGGCGCAAGATATTGGTGTGCCTTACGCTGACGGCAATTATCACTGGTTTGATTTTGAAGTGAAAAACAACGCCGCAAACAACGGTATCGTGATTTCCTTCTACTACGACAACGTGTTGTTCTTTGAATACGAACAATTAAACAGCTTCGTATCGGAAGCGGACGGCAGCACGTCGCTTACGCAAGACAAGCAAATCATCGCAGACTTCTCGGGCACGACGGGTTATCTTGGCTTTTGGACGGACAGCTCTTTCCCCGATTTGAACGCGGAAAGAACGAACTGTTTCGTGGACGTTAAGCAGCTTGGTATTGCACCCATTGTAAACGGCAACGTGGGCGCGTATTATACGCAAGCACCCAAGCCCGATTTGCCTATCACGGCAAAGACCTATCGCTTGAATGCAAGCTACGCCAAGGGCGAAGAAATGGAAATTCCTTTAAGCGAATTGTTTAGCTACGAAGGGGACGAAGAAATTTTGTACACGTTCGTGGATAACGCTACGGGCAAATCGCTTGGCGAAGTGAGAAACGGCTACTGGCTTTGGACGCCGTTGACGGGTTCGAGAACGGTTGTGAAAGTGACGGCAGTCGTACAAGACGGCACGAATGCAAAAACGGCAAATCAATATTTGGTTGTCAACCTTTCGGGCGACGACATCACCGCAACGCAACTTGACGCGCCTATCGTTCGTTTGGACGGCAACGTGGCAAGCTGGACGAGCGTAGCAAACGCAGGCGGATACGTATATAAAATTGGACAAAACGGTGAAGAAATCGTTGCGACAAGCAACTCGATCACCCTTAAGCACAACGAAACGCTTTACGTCAAAGCAAAGGGCGTTGGCATCAATTGTTTGGACAGCAGTTGGTCGGCGGGTGTGACGTTCGTAGCAAAAACGCTTGGTACGCCTTTGGTGAAATTAAGCGGCACGACGGCAAGCTGGGCGGCTATCGACGGCGCGGAAGGTTATCGTTATAAGATTAACGGCGGCGACGTGCAAACGACAAGCGCAACAAGCTGCATGGGCTTGACGCACAATCAATCGATTGAAGTGCAAGCAATCGGCAACGGCGTGACGACTTTGGATAGCGCATGGTCGTACCCCGTCACGTATAAAGCGGAAGAACTTACCGCCCCCGTGGTCACGCTTGACGGCAACAAGGCAAAGTGGAACGCAATCAGCGGGGCAAACGGCTACGTATATAAAATTGGCGAAAGCGGTGAAGAAATGGAAGCAAGCGAAATGTTTGTATCGCTCACCCACAACCAAACGATTTACGTAAAGGCAAAGGGCAACGGAGCAACGAGCTTGGATAGTAAATGGTCGAGAGCGATCACCTATCAAGCAACGATGCTTGCAACCCCCGTCGTCAACCTTTTGGACAACAAGGCAAGCTGGTCGGAAATCAGCGGCGCAAGCGCGTACGTATATAAAATCGGCGCGTCGGGCGAAGAAATTACGGCAAGCGAACTGTTCGTTATCCTTGAACACAATCAAACGATTTACGTCAAAGCTATCGGCGATGGCGTAGTATATTTGGACAGCGCTTGGTCTACGGCAAGAACGTACAACGAAGGCGCATGGAACCAACCCGCACTTACGCTTGTAGGCAATAAAGCTACTTGGACGGAAGTGGTTGGCGTATCGCAATACGTATATTCTATCAACGGCGTGGAAGGCGAAACAAGCGTGAGAGAAATTACCTTGTCGCACGGCGAAACGTTGAAAGTAAAAGCGGTGGGCGGCGGCAAAGAAGACAGCTTGTGGTCGAACGCAGTCACCTACGTTGCGCCTAAATTGGAAACGCCCGTGATTACGCTTGACGGCAAAACGGCAAGCTGGGCAACGGTAGCCAACGCAAGCGGATACGTTTACAAGATTGGCGTAAACGGCACGGAAAAGACGGCAAGCGAATTTACCGTAAGCCTTGAACACAACCAAAAATTGTACGTCAAAGCTGTGGGTGACAACGAAACGTATTTGGACAGCGATTGGGCTGTTTCCCAAACCTATCAAGCGCCTAAGCTTAACGTGCCTACGGTTAGTTTGAACGGCAACGTCGTCACTTGGACGGTGGAAACTGCGGCAAGCGGCTGCGTATATAAAATCGGTTTGGACGGTCAAGAACATACGGCAAGCAAAAACGGCTCCGTCACGCTTATCCACAACCAAACGGTTTACGTGAAAGCAAAGGGCGATAACAAAGCGAACGTGGACAGCGATTGGGTAGCGGCGCAAACGTACGTAGCACCCAAACTTGCAACCCCCGAAGTGAGCTTGAACGGCAACGTGGCAAGCTGGACGAAACTCAATGCGGCAAGCTCGTACGTGTACAAGATTGGCGCAACGGGCGAAGTGAAGACGGCAACCGAATCCTACGTGCTTTTGGAAGATAATCAAACGCTTTACATCAAAGCTGTGGGCGACAACGAAACGATGCTGGATAGCGATTGGTCGCAAGCAATCACCTATCGTTTGCCTACGCTTGATAAAGTGAGCGTAAGCTTAAACGGCAACGTGGCAAGCTGGACGGCTGTAAACGGCGCAAGCGGATATATCTATTCGATTGACGGTGGGGCAGAACAAGAAACGAGCAGCACGAGCGTTGCTTTGACGGCGGGACAATCGATTGTCGTAAAAGCAAAGGGCAACAATACGACGAGCAAGGACGGCGAGTGGTCGGACGAAGTGACGTACGCGCCCACGGGTATCAGCGACGATAACACGAACGAAGTGGTTGATTTGGACGGCATTTACGAAAAGAACGATCATGCGGACAGCGGTTGTAAATCGGTTGTAAGCACGTATGGCATTGTGGCAATGCTTGTAATTGCAGGTGTATGTTTGGCGGTAAAACGTCGTGGAGAAGATAAACAATGAGAAAATTATGGGCAAACGCAATCGCGGTGGTGATGACGCTTTCCGTGTTTGCGGGATGTAATAAAGGAATAGGTGAGGGCGAATCCACCGATTTGCCCACCGTCACCGAGCATACTTGTTCGTTTACGAGAAAGGTTCTTTCGGCGGAATACTTGAGAAAGAACCCGACTTGTTCTACGCAAGCAACGTATTATTATTCTTGCTCGTGCGGTGCAAAGGGCAAGGACTTCTTCGCAATCGGCGATGCAAAAGGTCACCCCACGGTAGGCTACGGCGTGTGTGGGGATTGCGGGGAAGAATACGGCACGCCACCGAGCGATCCCGAACCCGATACGCCCGTATGCGGTCAACACGTGTACGAAGAACAAGTGGCAACTTCGGCGTATAAGGCAACGGATGCAACTTGCTACGCGCAAGCAACCTATTATTATTCTTGCGTATGCGGTGAAAAGGATTTGACGAGAACGTTTTCCTACGGCGCAATGGAAGAACATGATTTCACGGGTGCTTGGGTGACGGACGAAGACGAGCATTGGCACGTTTGTGAAAACGACGGTTGCGATGCTACGGACACGAAAGAAGCGCACTACGGCGGCACGGCAACGGAAACGGCGAAAGCAGTTTGCGACGGTTGCGGCGAAGCGTACGGCGATTACTACGTTCCCGACGAGCCGAGCAATCCCGGTGAAGAAGAACATCAACACGTTTTTGAACAAAAGAAAGCAACGCAAGAATTTTTAGCGCACGAATCGGAAAATTGTAGCGAAAAGACGACGTATTATTATTCTTGCGAATGCGGTGAAAAAGATTTGACGAGAACGTTTGAAGGAACGGAAACGGGCGGTCACGTATTTACGAGAAAGAGAAGACTTTCTTCGTACTTGGCAGCGGAAGCTAGTTGCGAACACGCAAAGACGTATTTCTATTGCTGTCAATATTGCGACGAAATGAGTGAAGATACGTACGAATACGGCAACAAAGCCGATCACGATTATTCTAGCCAAGAAGCGACGGTCGTATATTTGAAGACGACGGCGACCTGTGAAAAGCCCGCTTGCTATTATCTTTCTTGCAAGTGGTGCGGGGAAGCAAGCACGACCAACTATTTTGAATTCGGCGCGCCCTCGGGCAGACATACGGGCGGTACGGCAACGGAAAACGAAAGGGCGATTTGTGACGTGTGTGGTACGGCTTACGGCGAAACGCTCAGTCACGTACACTCGTTTGTAAAACAAATCGTCAGCGGTGAACACTTGAAGAAAGCACCCACTTGCTCTACGGCGGCGGAATACTGGTTGACGTGCGGTTGCGGTGTGGATTCGGAATTTATCGACAACACCAAATTCTTCGTTGCGGGCGATCCCACGGGTAGACACACGGGCGGTACGGCAACGACGACACAACAAGCGCTTTGCGAAAACTGCGGTACGCCTTATGGTGATTTGCTCTTGTCGCAAGTGGTTGTAGATTCGGTAAGCAGCGGTTACACCCGTTATGACGTCGGCACGGCAAATGCACGCAAGACGGAAGGTTTTGGTACGCAATTCGATACGTGTATCGTTGAAAAGCAAAACGGCTTGAACGAAGAAGAATGGCAATTGCAAGTGAATGCTTTGAAAAAAATGAACTTGCAAAACGTACGTGTACGTTTCTATCCTGAAATGTACGAACGTGGCAACGATAACAACGATCCGTACAGCTTCGATTACAGTAGCGCAAACGTTGATTTCGATTCGATTGAAATGAATCATTTGTATAAGCTTTTGGACGTATTTGAAGAAAACGGCGTGAAAGTGGATTTGAGCTGGTACGGCTGTCGTACGACGTTCAACTCGGAAGATGGTAAAGTGGACGGAAGCTGGCTGGGCGGTACGCTTAGAGAAAACAACAGCAACTGGATGGTTGCGCCCAACAAGGGCAGCAATCCCAACGAAGAATTTGCGGAATCGGTTGCGGCTTGCTTGAACTATCTTATCAACGTAAAAGGTTATACGTGCGTAAACGAATACAGTATCTTCCCCGAACCGGACGGTTTGTATAAGTTGACGACGGCAAACTACGTGGCGATTTCCGATTCGATTGAAAACCGTTTGACGAGCATGGGCATTGCGGACAAGATGCTTTTCTCTGGCCCTGCAAGCATGGACATCGCAGCGGAAAAATACAACAACAGCGCAGCTACGTGGGGGAACACGGCGGCGGAATTTGACAGCAAATACTTGCAACAATTCGTCAGCGGTGGCGAAAGCGTATTTGAAAAAGTCACCGTTTCGGCATATCCTTTCACCAACCAAACGAGCAACGCGCAAATGTTGCAAACGGCGCAAAAATACGTTGCGGTTTGCAATAAGTATAACTTGAGCTGGGGTATTGCGGAATGCGGTACTTCCACGGCGACGAGCAACGTTTCCAACGAAGATGCTGATAAGTATGATAGAGCTATGTTCATGGCAAGATTCTTCATCAACCTTGTCAACGCAGGCTGTACGAATATTAAATACTTTGTATTTAGTGATTGCGGGTACGATAGCACGCTTAACCAACTTGGTTTGTTCTACTTCCGCAATAAGAACTTTGCACCCAAGCCCGTATGGTACACGTGGTCGCTCATTTGTCGATATACCGACATCGGCAGCGAAGTGTACCCGATTACGAGCGTGGACAGCGACGTTTGTATCACGGCGTTGAAATTGCCCGATGGTTCTTGGACGTACGTTGCGGCGAACACGGCGGCGGAAGCGAAGAAGGTGGCAATCGTCAACGGTAGAGCGGACCGTGCAAGAAGCATGAACTTGTACGAAGTAAGACCGTCCACCGTAGGCGGCAGTGAACTTAAAGTGGTTTCGGCAAAGAGCACGGTTAGCACGCAAAGCGGTAAAGCGGAATTCAGCATTCCCGCAAACAGCGTAGTGGTGCTTTCCAATAAGGCATAAAAACAATTAATAACTTTCTCCGCAAGCGGTTTTGCTTGCGGGGGCAAGTTTGTATAAGGGAAAATGGAAAACGCTTTACGTGAGAGTAAAGCAAAAAATAAACGTATTAAGCAGGAACGAATATGCGAAAAAATTATCCTATTACGGGTACGTTCATCGACGACGTCACCTATGACATGCCTTCTTCCAACTGGTCGGAAAAGCAATGGAAAAAAGAATTTGATTACATGAAAAAAATGGGACAAGACACCGTGATTCTCACGCGTGGTGCGTTCTATTCGCAATGCCTTTATCCGTCCAAATACTTCCCGCACCTTAAAAAGGACGACGAAGATTTTGCTCTTTTTGTTTTCAAAGAAGCGGCAAAGAGAAATATGCAAGTGTTTATGGGGCTTGCCATTTCCAACTTGACGTGGAACGACGGTGAAGCAAAAGGGGAACTTGACAAAAACAAAATTTTCGTAAAGGAAGTTTTGGAAAGATACGAAGGAATCCCTTCTTTCAAGGGCTGGTATATCCCTCACGAAACGTGCGACGACGTGTTCAATATCAAGGACGTAATGGGCGGGCTTGCAGCTCTTTGCAAGGATGCCACGCCCGATAAAAAAGTGCTTGTAAGCCCGTTCTTCCGTGGCTCGCCTATCGATGCAAATGCGCCTAGAAGCGCGGAAGCTACGGCGGACGTATGGAACGATATTTGGGCAAAAAACGGCAAATATATCGATTATTGCGCTTTCCAAGACGGCACGGCAAGTTTGACGGAATATCCCAAGTATTTGGCGGCAATGAAGAAAGTGTGCGAAAGCTTTGGCATGCAACTTTGGGCAAACGTAGAAACGTTTGAAAGAGACGTGCGCCACATGTTCTTCCCCGCGCCTTTCGATATGCTTCGAAAGAGAATTGAAATCGCGCAAGAATACGCGGATAAATTGATTACGTTCGAGTTCTCGCATTTCTTAAGCCCGCAATCGATTTTTGAATCGGGTAGAAACTTGAGCGCATTGTACCGTAGTTATTACGGCAAAAAGAAATAAGTGGAAGGTGTAAAAATATGAACGCAAAAAAGATTTCCAAATTAAAGCAATTCTATCACGAACATTTGCTTGACAACGTTATGAAATATTGGGTAAATTCCGATTTAATCGATAAAGAAGACGGCGGGTTTATCACTTCGGTGGATAGAGAAGGCAAATCGTACAACAACGATAAAAGCGTTTGGTTTCAAGGCAGATGTCTTTGGACGTTTTCCAAACTTTGCAACACCTACGGCGTAAACGAAACGTGGGCGACGGCGGCGGATAAGGGCGCGGCGTTTATCAAAGATCATTGTATCGACGAAGACGGACGTATGTTTTTCACCGTGACGAAGGACGGTAAGCCCCTTCGTAAACGTAGATATTTCTTCTCGGAAAGTTTCTTGGTGGTAGGCTTTGCGGAATATTATTTGCTTCGCAAAAACCCCGAAGATTTGGCTTTGGCGGAAAAGTATTTCGATTTCATGTACCAAATGTACAAAAATCCCGAAAGCGATCCTTTCAAAATTACGCCCAAGGAAAACGGGGAAGTGCGCTCGTTGCACTCCAACGCTTATCCTATGGTGCTTGTAAGCTCGGCGCAAACCCTTCGTAGAGCAAACCCCGAAAAGGCGGCGCATTACGACGAGATTATCAAAGACGTCATTGCGGATATGATCAACTTGCATTATAAAGAAGATTTGCATTGCGTACTTGAAAACGTGGGGCTTGACGGCAGTATTCTCGACAATCCTACGGGGCGTACGATTAACCCCGGGCACACCATTGAAAATTCTTGGTTCTTGATGAACTACGCAAACAACGTGGGCGATAAAGAGCTTTTGGATAAGGCGCTTAATATGTTGAAATGGTCGCTTGACTGGGGTTGGGACAAGGAAAATGGCGGCATGTTCTATTTCGTGGACGTGTACGGCAGACCTTGTGAACAGCTTGAACACGACATGAAACTTTGGTGGGTGCATAACGAGTGTTTGATTGCCCTTTTGACGGCAATGCACTTGACGAACGATCCTGTTTTTGAAGCGTGGTACGACAAGATGCACAAATACGTATTCAGCCACTTCCCCGATAAGAAGTTTGGCGAATGGTACGGCTACTTGCACCGTGACGGCAGCGTTTCGCACACGCAAAAAGGCTCGCTTTGGAAAGGTCCTTATCACTTGCCCCGCTGTTTGATGCTTTGCGAACAAATTTTGGGCGCAATGGAAAAAGGGGAAAAATTGCCCGATTTGTTGTAATCAATTACATAAAACAAATAAAAAAGGCTACGTTTTTCGTGGCCTTTTTTGCGTATAAAAAAGTTGCGTTTTTGCCAAGCTAATGAAAAAGGGTGGGGGGTAAGTACGGGGTAAATGAACACGGTGGAATTTCAAAACAAGCCAAGGATACTTTCTACGGGCACGGTGGCGGGGCCGAAAGAGTGCGCGGGGATTGTGGGTAAGTACGTGGATAAATGCTTGGTGGACGATAGGTTTGGCGAAAGCACGTATGAAAAAGCGGAGTGCAAAATGCTCGCCTACGCCATTTCCAAAACGATAGAAAATTCCCCCTTTGACGAAAAGGGCGTAGATATGCTTATTTCGGGCGATTTGCTCAACCAAATCATTTCCGCAAGCTTTGCCGCGCGCGACTTTACAATGCCCTTTTTGGGCGTTTACAGCGCTTGTTCGACGATGTCGGAAAGTATGGCGATTGCCGCCGCTTTCGTCAATGCGGGGTACGTCAAAAGGGTTGTGGCGGCAACGGGCAGTCACTTTTCTTCGGCAGAGCGGCAATATCGTTATCCGTTGGAACTTGGCAACACTCGTCCGCCTCAAGCGCAATGGACGGTGACGGGTGCGGGCGGAGTGATGATTGCTGATGCGGGAAGCGACGTTGCTATCACGCACGCCACCTTTGGTAAGGTGGTCGATTTTGGTATCACCGACGTCAACAATATGGGTGCGGCAATGGCGCCCGACATTGGTATAATAGGGATATAGTAAGTTTTTCTGTGAATTTTAACAACGAAAATCTATATCCAAAAGGAGGCGAAAAAGCTTATAACAAAGGAAAATCTTACATATAGGCGCGGTGTGAAAATCGCGCCTATTCGCATACTTTTTGGGAAAGTGAGCCAAGATAATAAAGGTAGGCAAGGATAAGATGAATACGATTTTTTTTGAAAATAATCCCCGTATTGTTGGTACGGGAACAATAGCAGGTCCGAAAGAATGCGCTGGGGTTATAGGTAAATACGTTGATAAAACTTTGACGGATGATATGTTTGGAGAAAGTACCTATGAGAAGGCTGAATGCAAAATGCTTTCCTATGCAATATCAAAAGCGATTGAAAATGCAGGTATGACAGAAAAGGATATCGACCTTTTAATTTCGGGCGATTTGCTTAATCAAATTATTTCGGCAAGCTTTGCGGCACGTGATTTTGATTTTCCGTTTTTAGGTGTTTACGGAGCGTGTTCTACAATGGCGGAGAGTATGGCAGTCGCCGCATCTTTTGTGAATGCAAAATATTATAAAAATATTGTAGCGGCAACGGGTAGTCATTTCTCGTCGGCGGAAAGGCAATACCGTTATCCTTTGGAGCTGGGCAACACTCGTCCGCCACAAGCACAGTGGACGGTAACAGGTTCTGGGGGGTGTGTGATTGCGCCGACTGGAAGTCATATAGCAATCACATCGGCAACGATTGGAAAAGTGGTTGACTATGGGATAACGGACGTAAACAACCTCGGAGCAGCTATGAGTCCAAGTTGCGCAAGCTCGTTGTTAGAACATTTGAAAGATACCGGAAGAGAGCCTGATTATTACGATTTAATTGTAACGGGTGATTTAGGTGCTTTGGGTTCGCGTATCTTAAAAGATTTGACTTGGGAAAAAGGTTGCGATATCGCCAAGAATCACGTCGATTGCGGAGAAATTATCTACAACGTTATTGAAGATGAGTTTCAAGGCGGTAGCGGTGCAGGATGTAGTGCAACGGTTTTCAATTCTTATTTAATGGATAAGTTAAAGAGAAGAGAATTAAATAAGATTTTGTTTATTGCAACAGGAGCACTACTATCAACGGTGTCAAGTGGACAAGGCGAAAGTATTCCTTGTATCTCGCATGCCGTTGCAATAGAAAATGTTTAAGTGTAATTGAATAAAGGGAAAAAGAAGATTGAACGTGTGGATTCAATCTTTTTTTAATATATATTTAATGTGATTAATTTTGTGAGTTCAAAAAACGTGATTTTATTAAATAAAAAACCGCACTTGCTTAAAGAATAACATTTATAACAGGATTTAATATTAAGACAACTAGGGTATTTTGATAAAGTTTGCAGGATTTTGACGTGAACAGGAAGGCGCTTATTAGATTGGGAGAATTTATAAATTGTATTTAACAAACAGGAATATAAACACATTTAGACTTTATTTTTGGCTAATAGAGTCAATATAGCAAAGCAAATTATACCGAATTAGACTTTTTTATAAAAAACAGTTGACAAATCTTATAAAAAGTGTTATTCTATTTATAACAACTGTACTAGGTGTGTTCATAAAATTGATTTTAATGAAGAAAAATCGAGGGGAACTGGACTTGTAATGTTCTTGGAAATTGATACCGATTATTCATTCAGTAGGGCCCAACCTTGTATGTAATTAAAAAGAGGAGATTGTATAATGACAACAAAATTGTTTGAAAGACTTGTTACTAAATTTTCAATTAAAGTAGCGGATTTGATTAAATATTTGGAAATTTCCAAAGCAACGATTTACAATTATCGTAATCTTGAAAAATTTTCCGATATTCCTAAGGACAAGCAGTATAAAATTTTCTATTTATTCGGAAAAGAAACGGAAGAAGAGTTAGAGCTTGTATTAGATGAATCCGATCCTGATATATTAGCGCAGTACGTAAATCGTATTTCTAGTATCTTGCGTGAAAGTATTCAAGATAAAAAACAGGCAATAGCATCTGTTGAGGATTTGACGAATACCGTTGAACAGTTGCGTAGAGAAAATGCGGATTTACAACATCAAGTAGCTTCTATGCAATCGCTTGCAGGAATAGAGCCCTTAACGCGTGCGGTGCTACTTGAAAAGGTTGCAAGTATCGCAAATGGGGCAACCGTGGCTGAGTTGAAAGAGTTTATCGATTATTTGACCATTTTCGAAAAGTATAGCAAAGCGATAAAAACGGATAAATAAGGGGAAAGTTAATGGCGCACTTATACATAAATTTTCTTGATAATTTAGAGCAAGGACTGGGCAGTAAAGCATGGGGCGGTGAGGAGTTCTATACCGCTTCGCTTCAAGCGCAATATGAAAGTATAAAACCTAAGTTGGGATATTTGGCGATGGATACGTTGCAACAGTTTGTAGGAATGGTATTTCCTGCTGAAATGTTTAGGACGTATTATATTTCCATGCCAGGATTCAATCGCGAAATGAAAGTGCGTATTCGAAAAGACGGTACGCCAGGAAATAAATACATAAACAACGTTGTGATTCGCCCAGAACACGACCAGTCTTTAGACTATGCTTTACCGCCACAATATGACATTATTTTGGTTGGCGACGTTACGTTCGGGAGTGTTATAGATTTTTCGGTTAAAGGGCTTGAACTGATTGATAGAAACACGGCAAAATTTGGGGAAAAAGCAGTTAGATGTATAGCGGCTTGCGCTTTTACAAATAAATCGTTTATGGCAAACGGAAGAGCGGTAACCGTACCCGATTATGGAACACGTGAAATGCGCGACCCCGTGCTTACCAATGATTTTGTTTTATCCCTTTGTAACGAATGTTATCCTGTTCCACACCCTGAAAAAGCGATGCGCGTGTTTAACGATTGGAAACGCTACGTGGAATTTCGTAAATACTATTTAGGCAAGCTTTCCGAGCGCTGTGAAGAAATTTCTGACGTTCGCGTTTGTAACGCCTATATGATTACGAAGGAGGCGTATAGACGCAACGAAGAGAGTTACGAATCGTTGTTATTAGACGGTGTGGATGCTTTTAAGAAAGGTGAGCAGGTTGTATTATCTAAATCGGTGGCTGGCGCGGAAGAGTTTCCTTTAATTTGCGTTTCCGTAGAAAGGTTGAGAATAGACCTATTAAAGGACGTGTTGGGTAAAAGCGGAAAAGGGAAACCAAAATTTGAGACGCATCTTCAACGTTATACCAAAGACACGATGGGACTTTCATCTCAAATGCCGAAATATGATGAGAAGGGCAATTTGCGAGGATTAAGGTCGTATTTACTTGGGGAAAGATATCTGTTCTCTTTTGTTGACGTTGAACCAGATTGTACTGTTTTAGAAAAGGATTATCAAAAAGGTCTTGACAAGGCGTTGAAGGAAATAGATTCTCGCTATGCGGGGATTATTCTCAATGCGTTAAATAAATTTATGGAGCAGCAAACAACCTTGTTGCAGGCTCAATATGCGCAAAAATTAAAAGCGTATGCGGAATCGTTAACATCTTCGTTGGAAACGGATATACAAGAAAACAAAGACAAGGAAGTTATACGTGAATACGAGACGGAAATTGCAAAGCAAACTGCACCGTTCGACGCGCAAAGAAGAAAGAAGCACGACGAAATTCGCGTAAAAATGAAGAAACTGAAAGACAAAAAATTGTCTGATGAAGAGTATGATGAAGAATACGATATTTTACGCGCTTCCGCGGAAACGGTGGATATAGAATATTATCGTGAAGCAGATAGGATAAAAGAAAGTATATCTATTCGTGATTTCTATGTGGCGCGCAACAATCGTCTTATTGAAAACAAACAAAAAAGCTTGTCCATACAAATGCAGGCGGATTTGGAAACAATTAAGAAAGATAAAAAAGCGCAACTTGAATTACAGTATCGTCAAACAATAAATGACGAAAGGGCTGAATGCAAGAAGGAGTTGGAAAATAAATTTAACTCTGCAAAAGCCGATAAAATAGAAAAGGAAACGATTCGTCGTTATCAAATTTATTTCCGTCCAGAAGATATTACGGAAAAAATTACGAAGATTCAAAAAGATATAGAGTCCTTCGAGCCTAAATATTTGACGTATGACAACAGGGCGGAAAAAGCGAAGATTGATAGACAAGAAAAAGCGTTGGCGTCTTTGATGGCAGGTTACGTAAAAAATCCGTTCTTGCCTGCGTATTTATTTGCGCCCGAATCTTTATCGCAAGCTACAAGAGAATTAGCGCAAGATCCTGATTGGTGTTTGGAAAGTTTGAACGATAGGCAAAAGCTGGCGGTGAAACGCGCTTTGGCGAGCGAGAGTATCTTTCTGTTGCAAGGGCCTCCTGGAACGGGTAAAACGCAAGTAATTGCTGAAATTACCGCGCAACTAACCAAGCGAGGTAAAAAGGTATTAATTTCGTCGGAAACGCATAAAGCAATAGACAACGTATTTGAGCGTTTACCGAAAATTCCCGAAATAAGACCACTTCGTCTAATTCCTTCTCAAAACGGAAAAGAAACAAATTACAGTCCCGCTAAATTGGTAGACAATTTTTATATGAATATCAGCGGTAGTTTGGAACGGGAAGTAAGTCGATTTGAGCATTTTGAGGAAACCAAAGCTACGTTTGACGAGCAAATGAAAACCTTGCGTTTTGAATATAACAAGGTATTGCGTTTGCAAAAAGAAAACGTCAAAGTAGATCGTGAGCGCACCTCTTTAATTGAAAAAATCAATCGTTTCAATAACGAGTTAGAGTCGTTTCGTTTAGAACAAGGGCTTGTTAGGGAAACGATAGACGAGTACCGTAGAACGATTAAATATATTGAAAGTTATCAATTCAAAACGGAAGGAGCAAAAGAAAATTACATAGAGCTTTTCCGTCGTCAAGTGCAAGCATTATTGATGGAGTTTTCTTGTTTTGAGAGCGTACCCGTAGAGAGAATTGCAGAACTTGTTCGTTTAGATGCAAACGAAGTAAAAGAAGAGTTGCAAGCGGTGTTATCGGACGATACGCTTGTTGCGCTGAAAGCTCGTCAACAAGAACTTCGTCGTATATTACAAAGTTTGCGTGATCCTGATACGGATGATGCTCCTGAAGAAGGAACACCTAACTATTTGGATTATAAAAAATATCAAACGGAATTAAAAGAAATTGTTTCGGCAATCAAACGCGCGGAAAGTGAAGCGACGTTTGATTTTTCGGCGAGCAAAATTTTTGAGATTTTGCCTGAAATAACAAACGATAAAGAACTCTTAAAACGTTTGCCAGATGAGTTGACGGCGTTAAAAATTAAATTGCAATCGCTTGTTTTGGAAATTAAGAATAAAATAGAAGACGAACTTGCTTCGCAAAACACCAAAGAAAGCGAAATTGCTGAAAAAATTAGCGACAAGCAGTTGGAAATTAGCGAATGTAAACGAGTATATGAAGAGCTTGGCGAAAATAGCGGTGTAACTGAATACGTGGAATTAAATTCTATGTTAAAGCAAAAAATTACTCGTTTCTTCCGTGATTTTAACATTATTCAAGAATATGATTCGGATAATTTAGAAACGGCGTTTACGATTATAGACGAAGAGTGGCGCAAGATGGAATACGATTATAAAGCCACGCAAGCGGAAAATAAAACGAAAATTCCGATGTATAAAGAAATCGTTAAATATCTTTCGCAAGAAGATATTTTGGAAGAAGATAGACAGGCATACACGAGAGAATTGTATAACAACGTAAACGTGTTCGGTATTACTTGTACAAGCCGTGATAGGTTTACGAGCAATCAACTTATCGAGTTGGAAAGATATGGGATTAAAGACGTAAATATAAGAACGCAGGGGATAGACGTCGTTATTGTAGACGAAGTATCGAAATCTTCGTTCTTGGACTTGCTCATTCCGATTCTTTATGGTAAAACGGTTATTCTTGTCGGCGACCATAGACAGCTTCCGCCTATGTACGATTTAAGGCACATGCGCGAAGAAGATTTTGAAGGACTTGATCCGTATATTATCGGAAAGGAAATCAACGAAGATTATACGAATTTGTACGAAGAATGTTTCTTCAAAACCTTATACGAAAGAGTGCCTGAAGAATTTAGAGTAATGCTCAACAAGCAGTATCGTTGTCATAGCCATATCATGGAAGTATTTAACCATTTCTATGGTGGTAGTAGAACGGGGCTTATGGTTGGTAAGAAACAGCAGGACGATGAAAAACAGCACGGATTAACGGTGAAAATTAACGGCAATACGGTGTTGGATAGAGAACATCATATCTATTTCATTGATTGCGATGAGCGCGAATCTAGTGCATACGAAGGAAGTACATCAAAAATCAACGAGCAAGAGGCGCAAGTAGCAATGACTCTTTTGAAGGCGTTAGACCAAGCAAGCGGTGACCTGCTTAAAAACGGCAAGATCAAGGTGAGCAAGGAAAAGAAGATTGACGAGCGTCCTAGCGTAGGCGTTATTTGTACCTACGGCGATCAGGCTGGTTTAATTAAGAAGAAGAGGAAGTATGCGCAGTTTGCAAATTTCTCTGCAAAGCAGGACGAGCGTTTAATTATTAGTACGGTGGACGATTTCCAAGGGGATGAAAGGGATATTATTATCGTTTCGATGGTAAGAAACCCTGCGCACTACGATAGGGCAAACGCGGACTTCATCAAGAAGTTTGAACGTATCAACGTTGCGTTATCGCGTGCAAGAAAAATGTTGATTATCGTTGGATCTAAAAAATTCTTATCCGAAAAAGGTATCATTGATTTGCCCGATATGACGGGTAATAAAGCGTTGGATAAGTTAAACTTCCCCGTCTATAAAGAGATTATAGATACGATAGCGATGCGCGGTAGATTGATTCCTGCCCGCGATATTATAGGAGATTAAAGATGGAAGAGAAAATCATTAAACAATTTAAAACGTCCGTTCCTTTTCCGCTTTTAATTTATAAGACGAATATTACGTATAACGAAGTGCGAAAAGCGTCTGGGATAGCCTATATCTTGTTGGATTTAATGCAAAAAAGCAAAAGTGAAGAAAAAATTTGCGACGTTTTGCGTAAGTTTGGGATTCCAAGCGAATTGCATTACATATTCGGAAAAGAGATTGCAAGTTTGTTGGAAACGGGAATTGTGCAATCGCGTTACAACGCAAGCGTTTTCACTACCGCTAAATATTTCAAGGAAGTAAACATGAGTGAAGTGGAATTGACCATTAAGGGACGTAAAATGTTCCAAGAAGGCGCTATTCCTACGGGGCAAGAAAAGACGAAAACCGCGGATATTTTCTTTAATCCCGTTACTCGTAAATTCGACGTGGAAAGCAAAGCGACGTATTCCACGCTGGCGAGTTGTTTCCTTGGTGAAAACTTTTTAGAAGAGCGTGGTGTTGAGCTTGATTTAAGCGGTTTGGAAGATTATATCCGCGCAAATCAAACGAAACTTGGTTTGAAAGCGGAAGAACGGCTTGTTTCTTTTGCAACGGAAGAACCGCGAAAAATGCAAACACGCAAAGAAGAAGGTTTGACGATTAGCATTCGTCCTTCTGGGGTAGAATTTACGTTTGAAACGTCGGATGAAAAAGCGTTTTTCGATAAGTATTACTCTTCGGCAATTATGACGGAGTGTATGCGTTATAAAAACAGTTATAAGTTTGTAGATAAAAGCAAAGCGCTTATAGACATTGCAACCGTTGCGCTCTCTTCTTTGCAAAACGTAACGATGGTACATTTACCTGTTGATGCACAAAAACAAGCCGCACGTCCTTGCAAAATATTTTTGGGGAAAGGTCGGTTGCCTGTTGAAGAAAAGAGCGGAGTAATACGTCTTGGAGAGAAAGAGTCTGCAATCTTCTTGGATTGGGTCGATGTAAATGCCGAGTTTGCGCTTTTGGATTCGTCCGCCATGCATTATTATAACGCTGTTAACGTGCAAATGCCTTGCGAACGCTTTAACGATACGTTTGAGTTGCAGTTGCTTGTTGAAAATGTAGCAAACGAAGAACAATACAGGGAAGTGGTTAACGCTATTTTCAAATTATATTGTAAAAAGGATTTTGATATAGAGAGCGGTAAAGCAGTTCTTTTTGTTGTAGATGCTTTGAAGGATGAGTCGTATTTTAAAGTATTTGCGGACACAAAATTGAATGGCATAGAATCGGTTGACGAAAAGATAGGATTGCTGTTGAAATTGAATGCGGAGTTTGCTAAGAACAGCGGTTGGAAGTTGTATTTTGATGAAATATCGGAAAGCTTATTTACGCAAAGCGTAGAAGAAGTCCGTCTTGATAATATGATTTATAAAAATACCGTATTGACACCGCTCAAAAAAGCTATGGGGTTATCAAACGTTGATTACGTGCAACGTTTTGTAAAGACGGTAAAGGAAAAAGAAAGTCCCGAGCTTGTATATCAAGCATTGGAAACGGCAGGTTTTGAAACAAGCGAGATTTTATCCGTTGCAAACGTTGTAGAAGGGTACACGCAAAAGATAATATTAGGGGACGATATTTCCGTGGATAATTCCCTTGCAGGAAAATTCCAAAACGTAAAAGTCAATTTGTGGAAACTCAACGATATGCTTGGTATTGAAAGCGTTTCCAATTACACGTTAAAAGACGATTACAACGTTGACGAGTTTTTCAATGCGTATAGCACCCTGCAAACTGCGGTTAAGGGGATAGAAAAGTATAAACAATATGCTCCGCAAGGATATACTCAAATAGGGTTATTTATGGGTATATATGAGCCGATTCACGAGATTTTGTCCATTGAAAGAACTTCGGCTTCACATCCTGATAAGATAACCAAGAAATACATTGAGGAGCATCTTTCCCGTGGAAGATTTAAGGATGCGATTTGTGATTTGGTCGTTAAGTTGCAGTACGATTTAAGAGAATTGCTTTCGTTGGATAACGAAACATCTGCGCACGATTTAATCGAAGAGGCTAAAGCACAACGATTGATAGACGGTAAACAAGCGTCAAGTCTTCATAAATTGCGTATGTGCAGAAATGGATTCCAACACCCGGAAAGAGAGCAAATTTCTTTTGATAAGACAACGATTGAAGAATGGCGTGATATCGTATTTTCGATAAAGGAGGAAAAGTAATGAGTCACCAAGTGCAAATAGATTATCAAGCAATAGCAATACAATGTAACAGTATTTGCGATATTGCTGAGAAAAGATTGCAAGAACTTGATGAAATGATTGCGAAGCTTGAAAGCACGTCAACACAACTTTTGAACGATGAAACGGAACGTCTTAAAAAGCAAATTGAAAAAGAGCGTGATGATTTATTAGAAAAGATAAAAAAGGTTCGAGAAAATGCCAATGAAAAGGCTCTAAAAGGAATATGTTCTATTGATTCTGACAGCGTTGAATATAGAAAACGTGATGAAGCGATAAATGCTGCAAGAGAATTGCAAAACACGGTCAATGTTTTGGCTTCCGAAAAGATAATTGCGTTTGATGAAACCTTGAGAACGTTGCTTGGTGATAAGTTGCAGGACAATCAACGTAAACTGTTAGAGCGTAGCAATGGCGTTATTACGATTGATGAGCAAACACAAAAGTTGCTTGACAGCATTCAAGACGTAGCGCTTCGTCAATTCGTATATATCGCTTATCTAAAGGATAATACGCTTTCGGGGGATGCGTTGCTTAAAGCAGGGCAAGCTTTAATGGGGCAAACCTATGAATCGCGCATGCAGGAAGAGCAAGCGAAGATTCGCGCAGAAATGGAAACAGCTCGCGTTGATAAAGCCACTATTGATAAAGTTGTAACCGAAGGGAAAACGATTGCTGAAATTCGTGAGAATGCTACGACGGAAATCGTGGGAGAAAAGGTTCGTCAAAAATCCCTAAAAATTATTATGGATGCTGTCCAAAAACGTGGGTTTATCGTGGATAAAAAGAATATAAAAATTAACCGCGAGAAGAACGAAGTTATTTTGGTTGCATTAAAAGCAAGCGGCGAAAAGGCAGAGTTCAAGGTTTATCTTGACGGACGGTTTATTTATGATTTTAGAGGCTATGAAGGACAAGCTTGTCAAAAGGATATAGAACCTTTCATGAAAGACTTGGAAGAAGTTTACGGGATTCACGTAACAAAGACACAAGAAATTTGGCGTAATCCAGACAAGATTTCTACGATGAAACATCAAACGTTTAATACAAATAAAAATAAACAATAAGGGGTAAGAATTATGGCATTAAATACAACTTTTAATCGTTTAAAAAGAGAAATTGGCATCAAAAAATGCGTTATTGTTGACGGGAACGTTGGCGACGTATATCTCAATGAAAAAAAGCAAATCGTTGACTTAAAGCAGTATCTTATGGACATGCTCAAAGGCATGGAATACGATGACGTTTTATATTGGGATAGAATTGACGGGGTTGACGGCGACGTTTCACGTCTTTCCGTTATAGATGAAGTCGAGGTCGAGGGGGACGCCTACTCTTTTGACGACGATGATGAAGAAAGTGCTTCGAACGAAGAAAAGAAAACGGGTAGCGGACTTTTCAAAGAACCGTCTGAAATTTTTAATATCATCTTCAAGAACCTTAAAAAGCCTAATCGTAAAATTGCTTTTGTTTTAAATTGGGCTGACTATTTGTTTACTACTGGTGGACAACTTCCCCCTGACGAAAGAGAGCTTCTTACTCTTCTCGGAAAAGCCATTAAAGATAAGAAGGTTGAATATCTCAATGCGGAAGTTAATGAAAGCACAATCATTTTAATCACAAGCAAACTTGCAATGTTCCCGATTTCTTTCTATCAAGCAAATCCCGAAGTGTCCTGCTTAACGCTTTCAAAACCTGACCGTGAAGAAAGAGAAAAAATGCTTGAAAAGATTGAAAGTGGCTTTGAAGTAAAATTAAAGCCAGGCGAAACGCTTTTAACTTGCGACAAAAAGAACGAATACGTTGATATGCTTGACGATTTTACAAACCGTGAAATCGTGCAAATGGCAAGACTTTCTCGCAAGGAAGGCAAAATGCCTTTTGAACAGCTCTATTTGCTTTTTAAGTACGGCGAAAAGGATAATCCTTGGGAAAAGCTTGATTATAAAGCAGTAAGAGACATTAAAAAGATTTTGGCTGAGCGTGTAGTCGGTCAAGAAGAAGCGATTGCAAAAATCGAAAAGGTTGTCGTGAAGGCGTACATGGGGCTTACGGGAATACATAAATCTTCTTCTCGCTCTGCGCCGAAAGGGGTATTGTTCTTCGTTGGTCCTACGGGTGTAGGTAAAACGGAACTGTCCAAAACGCTTGCAAAATTCTTGTTTGGCGACGAGCAAGCTTGTATCCGTTTCGATATGTCGGAATATGCGCAAGAGAACAGCGACCAAAAACTTATTGGTGCGCCCCCAGGATACGTCGGTTATGAAGAAGGCGGTCAGCTTACGAATGCGGTAAGAGAAAAACCGTTTAGCATTATTCTCTTTGACGAAATTGAAAAAGCTGCAAAGCCGAATCCTCGAATTTTAGATATATTCTTGCAAATTCTTGAAGATGGTAGATTGACCGATAGTAAGGGCGAAACCGTTTACTTTAGCGAAAGCGTAATTATTTTTACGTCCAACCTTGGTGCGTCTGAAGTATCTTCGAGCGGAACAAACGAAGATATTGCGCAAGAGTTTATCAAAATTGTTAAAAACTACTTTGATAACGAAATCAAGCGTCCTGAAATTCTTGGTCGTATTGGGTATAGCAACATCGTACCTTTCAACTTTATTAAGGACAAAGAATTTAGTGTTAAGATTGCAAAATCTAAGCTTCGTCCCGTTCAAAAGGCGATTGCTGAAAAGTATAGAATTGACCTTGAATTTGAAGATGAACTTAAATTTATCAATTATATTCTCGGTGGTGCTGACAGTAGTAAGGGCGGTCGTGATATTTTGAACGCCATTAACGATAAACTTTTGGATGAGCTTGCTATGTTTATGTTTGAAAACAAGCAAGATTTGTCATCGTTTAAGGGCGCAAAAATTCTTGTAAAAACCACGAAAGACGGACTTGATTTCAGTTTTGAAAATGATTAAGTTTAACGTAGCAAGTATCAATAAATGTACGGAAGTGGAAGGTCCTTTCAAAAGGCTTTGTATATGGTTTCAGGGTTGCAACATCCATTGTGAAGGGTGTTGCAATCCCGATTATCAAGCACTTATTCCTAAGCACCTTATGTCACTTGACGAGCTTATGGAGATAATTCAAGAAGCTCAAAACGACTTTGGAATAGAGGGGGTAACCTTTTTAGGTGGAGAACCATCTTTGCAACAAAATCTTTCAACTTTAACAAAAAAAATTCAAGAACTTGGCATGGGAGTAATTTCTTTTACTGGGCGTATTTACGAAGAAGTAAAGGAATGTTTTGTTGGTTGTGACGTCGTGATAGATGGAGCTTATAAACAAGATGAACAGGACACACAAAGAAGGATAATTGGTTCGAAAAACCAAAGGGTTATCTGTTTAACGGAACGCTACAAAGATTGTATTGATGCGTGGTTCAACGGTTCAGAAACAAAAATAATGGAAGTCGGTTTATCTAATAAAATCGTTATAAACGGCGACGTATTTTAGGGTTTGGTTTATACTGAGTCGGTTGCTAAAGTGTATAGATATAACTGAATTAATTTTGATAGCAAGTAGGTATTAGTGATGGCAGAGATTAAATTTGATAAAATTGAAATACCAAAAGAAAATTTAATAAGAAATAAAGAGAATAAGAAATGGCAAGAAATTCGCAGGGCTTCTAATATTTTTGCATCTTTAGTGTTGGATATGAAGGAAGGAATTGTTCCTGGTGAAATAATAAGTAACAATGGATTAGAAGAATTATGTCTTTATAGTGATTCAATAGCAATTATTGTCAATATGAGTCTTAGCATTGAACTATCACTCAAAACACTATTAGAATACCAAGGAAATTTAAAAGTTGGACATAAATTGGATGAGTTGTTTTTACTTTTAAATAATCGCACTAGAAGATTGATTATTAGATATTTAAATATCAATCGGTGTTGTTTGGAAGATAGATATAATAACGAACAGGAATTTGTTGATGCGTTAAAGCCAATTAATGATCTGTATGTAAAATACAGATATTTCTTTGATGAGAAATATAATCTTAAGAGTTTTAATAATGATTTAACGTTGCTTATTCGATTGTTTTACTTTTTAGTAAAATACATAAACTACAAATTAAAATAAGCAATTAAAAGATTTAGACATTTGTTATATTATAAAAAGGCAGATAACCAAGAATATGGATATTTGCCTTTTTATATTTTTTGAGGAGGATTTTGAAATCCAAGGAATAAAAAAAATTTGGTTTCGCAAAATAAAGGTATAGAACTAATGAACTAATGGGGTCCATAGGTCTGCTGTTGATACCATCTTGTTTTGATGAAAATAGCAATCGAAATTCAAGAGAAATCAACAAATCGAGTGCAAAATACTGCGAAAAATACTATAAAATAGCAAGTTTTTGCCCAAAAATAGCTTTTTTCAATGGTATTGTGGATTTAGTGGACTAATGAGCCCCGCTGCGTGCGACACGATTTTGCGGCACTTGAAAGATACGGGGCGTACGCCCGATGATTACGATTTGATTGTGACGGGGGATTTGGGTGCGCTTGGCAGCCGCATTTTGAAGGACTTGCTTTGGGAGAAGGGCGTGGACATACAAAAAAACCACGTGGATTGTGGGGAGATTGTGTATAACGTTGTGGAAAAGGAATTTCAAGGCGGAAGCGGTGCGGGGTGTAGCGCCGTCGTCTTTAACGCTTATATCATGGACAAAATAAAAAAACGCACGATAAAACGTGTGTTGTTTGCGGCGACGGGTGCATTGCTTTCCACCGTATCGAGTGGGCAAGGGGAAAGTATTCCTTGCATTTCCCATGCCGTAGCGATTGAGAATTTATAAACGGGGTGAAACTATGAGTGAAACGTATTTAGAGATAGCGTTTGGTTTTTTGAAAGCGTTTGCCGTGGGCGGTTTGATTTGTATGGTGGCGCAAATCGTCATCAATTTTACCGATTTGACTGCGGGGAAAATTCTCGTTATCTTTATGCTTTCGGGGGTGGTGTTGCAAGGGCTTGGGCTGTATCAATACCTTGTCGATTTTGCGGGGGCAGGGGCAACCGTACCGATTAGCGGTTTTGGATATTTGCTGGCTAACGGCGCAATGAAGGGTGCGCAAAAGGGGTTGTTTGGTGCGTTTACGGGTGCGCTTTCAAGCGCAAGCGCAGGCATATCCGCCGCCGTCATTTTTTCCTTTTTAATGGCGATGATTTTTCAATCAAAAAGCAAGAAAAATTAAAAGTAGCCGTCGTAAAGACGGCTACTTTTCGTTAAAGCGGGATTTTAATATCGCCAAGTTTTTTAAGTTGTGTATCCAAAAGAGTGATAAATGCTTCTCTATCCACGTCCGTTACAAGTTCCACGTTTCCGTTTTCGCAAAACTCCACTTTCGTTTTTCCGGGAGTAAAAGCGGTGTCAACGGTCACGCGGCATTTTTTCGTTTGGAATATTTCGGGGTAAAGGAGGGCAAAATACGCACAAACGTCGTTGGTTGCAACCCGTTTATCGGGGTAACCAGGCTCCCAATAATGTCCGTACATAACGCTCATCAGTTTTCCTACGTCGTTCACGTTTTGCAAGTTGTTGACGTATTCTTCGCCTAAATGAGCCTTTCTTCTGCCCACGTCGGACGGGAGCATAAGCAGGGGGATTTTGCTATCGAGCACGATTTGGAATGCTTCGGGGTCGCAAGAAATATTAAAGGAAATATGGTTGGGATATCCTTCCATACCATACGGCGAACCGCCCATAAACACGATTTTGGGTATTTTTTCGATCACGTCGGGGTGTGTTTCGAAAAGCACGCCAAGATTGGTGTGAGGGCCAAGCACTAAGGGGATAATATCCCCATCGCCTTCTTTTATCACTTTATACATTGCTTCCACGGCGTCGTCTTCTATCACTTGGCGCTTGGTCGTTGAAGGGGGGATATACCCGCCCAAGCCTTCCTTTTGGTGAATAAATTCCGCCGTACTGCTTATGCGGTACATGGCGGTTGCTTTGCCCTTTGCAACGGGAATATCCTTATCCAAAATATCCAAAAGGTGCAAGGTGTTGCGCGTGGCAATATCAATGTTGATGTTCCCAACGACGGTGGTTAAAAGTAGCACCTCTACGTTTTCGTCCGTGAGCGCGTACAATAGGCAAACGCTATCGTCTACGCCAGGGTCGGTATCAATAATTAATTTTATCTTTTTCTTTTCCATAACCTTATTATACTACGACAAAACAAAAATTTCAACCCCTTTTTGAAAAATCGCCTTTTTCAAGCGGAAAGGGCAGGTTTATTGCCGAAAATGTCCGATTGTAAGTAGGCGTCGGGTACGTGTCCAACGATAACCGATTCGCCAACGAGAATTTCCGTTAGTACGGCAAAATTTTCCGTGCGGGAAGGCATGACGATGCTGATGTCGGCGATAATATTTAAGTAGATAGAGTGTTTGGTTTGGTTGATGCCCACACTTTCAAATTTCGACGAGAAATCGCATGAAACGGAGCTGACGGGGATAATGCGGAAATGAATACTCGGCCCCAGCCCTGCAAACGCTTCGATGCCCGTCAATGCGCCAAGGGGGATAGGTATGCCGTTTAGGCTCAAGTTTTTCAAATTTGATTGTGAAATGGAGGCGGTGTCACGGGCGATTTTATTGATTTTTAACGCGTTGGCGGAAACGCCTACGATGTCGCCCGTATCGTTGCGAGTTATGCTCACCAAGTCTTCGTATCGTATCTCGTCGGATAGGGTGTAATACACGGCATCGTTGACGGCAATCGTCGTGCTTGCGCGCATGGTCGCTTCGCTTATGGAAATCAGCACTCGGGTGACGTTGCGCTGAAAATGGATAAACAAAAAAACGGCAAGCGCAAGGATAATCAATAGAGCAAGGATAAGCCGTTTCTTGCGTCTGCGTTTTTTATGAGGGCGGTAGGGGTGCAAGGCGTAGCGTTTTGCTTTGCTCATTGCATTGCACGCTTCAATTCTTGTAAGATAAAATCGTTGGCGGGCGGGAAAGACACGTTTTCTAATTTTTCCTTTAACCCCTTGTCAAACAGCGTTTGCTCAATTGCAAGGGGCAGTTTTTCAATTTGCGACTGGGAAAGAATTTTGCACAAACCTTTTTTGGCGAAATACTCGGCGTTTTCCTTTTGGTCGCCCCGTGTTTGCCCTTCAAGTGGGATAAACAAAGCGGGCTTTTTAAGGGCAAGCGTTTCAAACACCGTGCCTGCGCCCGCGCGTGCTACAATCATATCCGCACAAGCGTAAAGCACACCCATGTCCGTGACAAACTCGAACTGGTGGTAGTTTTTTACGCTACTTTTCACTTTGTTTCCCTTGCCGCAAACGTGTAAAAGGACGTATTTTTCCGTTAAATATTTCACGTATTGACGAAGAGTGTCGTTGATAATTTTGCTGCCGCTCCCCCCGCCAAAGACAAGGATAACCGTTTGGCTTTCGTCAATTTGCAACCGCTTTCGTGCTTCCGTTTTGGAATAGGCAAACACGCTCTTTTTAATGGGCGCGCCGCTATGCACGCCATTTTTGAAAGCTTTTGCCGTTTCGGGGAAGGACGTAAACACGGCTTTACACGCACGGGCGGAAAGTTTGTTGGACAGCCCCACGCTTAAATCGCTTTCGTGGGCAAAACAAGGAATTTTCAATTTCTTTGCCGCCCAAACGACGGGAAGCGCAACGTACCCACCCTTGGAAAACACGACGTTTGGACGAAGGGCAAGCAACGCTTTTTTCGCTTGCTTGTACGCACGAAAAAGGGCAAAGGGGATTTGGATATTGTTCTTAAATCCCTTCCAACCCCCGCCACGTATCAGTTTTGGACAAGAAATGGTGTAATAAGGGATATTCCATTTGGCGATAATATCCCTTTCAATGCCGTTTGTGCCGATATAGCAAACGTCAATTTTTCCTTCAAATAAAAGTTCTTCAATCAGCGCCGTGTTGGGGATAACGTGTCCCGCGCTTCCCCCGCCCGTAAAGAGAATTTTTTGCATTGTCACGCCCCCCTAAAACTTGTCTTTTATATATTATAGGCGGGAAAGGGGCGGGATATTCTAAAAAAACCGCTCGTTGTCGAGCGGTTTTGTCTTATTGATGTGCCTTTGCAATTTTGGCGGCGGTGGCTGCCACTTTTTCTCGTAAAGGGGTGGGGGAAAGCACTTGTACGCTTGTGCCCATGCCAAGAATTTTTCTCACCAAAGTGTCGTCGTTGGGTAGGCTGACGTTGGCTTGCCACACCCCGTCCACTTGTCGCAAATTTTCCGCGCCCAACCAGTCTTGCACGTCGGCGAAAGCGCTTTCGTCAATTTGCAAACGTACGTCGATAAAGTCCGTTTCCATAGTGCTAAAATTAAGGGGAATTTCGTCACGGCTGAACGTGCGCTTGACGAAATGTTCGTCCGTTTTTACGGTAGAGAGGATACGCCCTACACGGAAAAGGCGGAAGGCACGTTGTTTGTGGCAAAAGGCGTATAAGTACCAAACGCCTTGCTTGTACACAAGTACGTGTGGTTCGATACGGCGTCCCGTTTTTTCGCCGTCACGCGATTGATATTCCACTTCCAAAGCCGTTCTTTCCTTGATGGCTTCTTCAAGCAAATGCAACTTGTCGGCAAACGTACCCGAGTCCCCCCAAGTGCCGCCGTCTACCAAAATCGAGCCGATTTCCGCCGAAAGGGAAAAATCACGCATTTCCGATTTCACTTGTGCGGAAAGTTTTCTCTTTGCGTCCAAAAATCTATCTTCGGGAAGTTGCGCGTAAATAATTTCCAAAGCGTTAATTGCCGCTTCGTATTCTTCTCTCGTCATAAAGCCTTTGGGGAGTTTATAACTATCGGAAATGTAAATGCCGCCTTCTCTGCCACGGAGTACTTGGATAGGCAAGCCTGCCAAAGATAAATCGTCCACGTAGCGATACACCGTGCGGACGGATAAACCAAATTTTTCCGCAAAGTACGTTGCCGTCACTTTGCGCTTGGCAAGTAAATCGAACACCATTTCAAGCAAAATGGAAAATTTCATAAAAACTCTTCCTTTTTTTCTACAATTTCTTAAAAATATTTTATCAAAGTGGCAGGCGTTTGTCAAGTTATTTATCGTATAATGTCGTTAGAAAAGAAAAAGGACGGCGAAAAGAATGACGAAATACGAAGTGTTTGAAGAAAAGATTGCGCAAAAAAGAGCGGAAAGAAGAAATAAAATGCTCAACGAAACGCTCGCTTACAATTTAGAGAACAAAACGCACGAGGAAGTTGTGAAAGAGCTTTTTGACGATTTGGTTATCGTGCTTGGCGTACGGGATATGCAAACTGCCCAAACGCTTGTGTTTTAATTTTTTCAAAAGTGCGGGGCGAAAAACGCTCCGCCTTTTATTTTTCTTGGATATGGGGAAGAACAATGGCGCAAACAAAGATAAAACGCTTGACAATTGATAGGAAAAAGTATATACTTTTTTTGATAATTACTTTTAAGAGGTACGATTATGGCAAACGTAATGGATACGCTTCGTGCGAGAGGTTTTGTAAAGCAAACGGTTTTTGAAGACGAATTGTATGAAAAACTCGGCAAGGAAAGCGTACCTTTTTATATCGGTTTCGATCCCACGGCTGATTCGTTGCACGTTGGGCACTTTATGCAACTTATCGCAATGTCGCACATGCAAAAGGCAGGTCACAAACCCGTTATTTTGATCGGCGGCGGCACGGCGATGATCGGTGACCCTTCGGGCAGAACGGATATGCGTTCGATGATGACGAAGGAAACGATTAAACACAACGTGGAATGTTTCAAAAAGCAAATGTCCCGCTTCGTTAGCTTTGAAGGGGAAAACGCTGCAATCGTTGTGGACAACGGCGATTGGCTTTTGGATTTGAACTACATTGATTTCTTGCGTGAAATCGGCGCACACTTCTCGGTAAATCGTATGTTGACGGCGGATTGCTTTAAGCAACGTTTGGAAAGAGGTCTTTCCTTCCTTGAGTTCAACTATATGCTCATGCAAGCGTACGATTTCCTTGTATTGTATAGAAAGTACGGCTGTGCGTTGGAACTTGGCGGCGACGATCAATGGAGCAATATCCTTGCAGGCGCAAACCTTATCCGTATTAAAGAACAACAACCCGCTTACGCCATGACGTTTACGCTTTTGACGACGTCGGACGGCAAGAAAATGGGTAAGACGGCGAAGGGCGCAGTTTGGCTTGACGAAAATAAAACCACGCCTTACGAATTCTATCAATACTGGCGCAATACGGCGGACGACGACGTTGAAAAGTGCTTGAAGCTTCTCACCTTCTTACCTTTGGAACAAATCGAAGAACTTTGCCGTTATAAAGACGAACGCATCAACCTTGCAAAAGAAACGCTTGCGTACGAACTTACCAAAGAAGTACACGGCGAAGAAAAAGCAAACCTTGCACAAAGCCAAGCAAAGGCGGCTTTCGGTGGCGGCGATGCGGAACTTTTAACCAAAGAAGTGGAAAACGTAGCGCTCGTTGTTGACGCTATGGTGGCTGTCGGCGTTGCGAAATCGAAGGGCGAAGCGCGCAGACTTATCGAACAAGGCGGCGTGTCCGTAGACGATACGAAAGTGACGGACGTAAATATGCCTATCCCCGCAAACGAATTCGTTTTGCATAAGGGCAAGAAAGTACACTTGAAAGTGGTTGTAAAATAATAACGAAGCTCGGGCGGTGTAAATCGCCCGAATTTTTGCTATAAAGGGAGCGTTATGGAAAAGAGCGTGCGTACGGTTTTTGCGCCGTGCGAAAGGGAAAAGATAATAGAAAAATCCCGTTTTATTACGTATGCGGCGCACGTGGAAACGGAAGACGAAGCGCGCGCGTTCGTGGCGGAAATACGCAAACAGCACACGCTTGCCACCCACGTTTGTTATGCTTTTATTGCCGATAAGGTGGGCAATTTGCAACGTTTTTCGGACGATGGCGAACCGCAAGGCACGGCGGGCGTACCCATGCTTGAAGTGCTGAAAAACAAAAAATTGTTTGAAACGGCAGTTGCAGTCGTTCGGTATTTTGGCGGTGTAAAATTAGGGGCGGGCGGCTTGGTGCGTGCCTATTCTTCGTCCACGGCAGAGTGTTTGGATATTGCGGATATCCGCACTTTGGAAGTGTGTGTAGAGTATGAAATCTACGTAGATTATACGGGGATTGACGGTGTGCAAAAGTACCTTTCTACGCACGCGTGCAACCTTATATCTACAAATTACGGCGAAAACGTGTGTTTTAACGTGGCGGTTAAAAAGATAGAAGAAGAAACGTTTATATCGGGGCTTGTCGATTATATGCAAGGGAAAGTGCAATTTAGCCGCAAGGACGAATATTACGCTCCGTTCAAGGAATAATGCAAAAATCCCAAAAAGTATTGTGCAAAATATACAAAAGAAATAGACAAGTTTGGTGATTTTGTCTATTGTGAAAAATCGTGAAATATAGTAAAATATTACTATCGAATAAAATGTTTCCATTAGGAGGAAAATAATTATGTCAGGACTTTTGCTTAAAGGCATCAACAAAGTATACCCTTCCGGCGTACAAGCAGTATTTGAATTCTGCCTCGATATTAGAGATAAAGAATTCATCGTACTCGTAGGACCTTCCGGTTGCGGTAAATCCACGACGCTCCGTATGATCGCGGGCCTTGAAGAAATTTCTTCGGGTGAACTTTACATCGACGGCAAGCTTGTAAACGACGTTGTTCCCAAGGACAGAGATATCGCGATGGTATTCCAAAACTACGCATTGTATCCCCACATGTCCGTTTACGACAACATGGCGTTCGGTTTGAAACTTCGTAAAGTACCCAAGGAAATCATCGACCAAAAGGTTAAAGCAGCTGCTGAAATCCTTGGTATCACCGATTACCTTTCCAGAAAACCGAAGGCACTTTCGGGTGGTCAACGTCAACGTGTTGCGCTTGGTCGTACCATCGTTCGTGAACCCAAAGTATTCTTGCTCGACGAACCTTTGTCCAACCTCGATGCTAAGCTTCGTGCTTCGATGAGAACGGAAATCTCCAAGCTTCACTCCCGTCTTGCTACGACGTTCATCTACGTTACGCACGACCAAATCGAAGCTATGACGATGGGTACGCGTATCGTTGTTATGAAAGACGGTTTCATGCAACAAGTAGACACCCCTCAAAACTTGTACGATTATCCCATCAACCTCTTCGTTGCAAGCTTCATCGGTACGCCTCAAATGAACTTCTTCAAAGAATCTACGCTTACCTCTTCCAAGGGAAAAGTTTATGTAGAATTCGTTGGCGGCAACAAGATTTGCCTTCCCAAAGAAGTAGCTGCAAGAATTAAGAACATCAACGAATACCTTGACACCGGCAAGAAGATTACGCTTGGCGTACGTCCCGAAGATATTCACCAAGATGCAGACTTCCTTGCAAAGAACCCCGAAACGCAAGTTAAAGCACGTATCGAAGTTATCGAAAAACTCGGTGCTGAAACGCAAATCTACTGCGAACTTGACTTTGAAGGCAAAGAAAGCTCTATCGTAGACAGCTCCACGCAAATGATCGCTAAGATCTCCAGCCGTGCTGTTGTAACCCTTAAGGACGTTATCAGCCTTGCATTCGACGCTAAGCACATCCACATGTTCGACGGTGAAACGGAAGCTACGCTTTTGGAAAGAGATGCTGGCTACGAAGTTATCGAAGAAAATGCAGAAGGTTCGGCATTCGTTCCTCCTACACCTCAAGAAATGCGCGCTCGTATCGATGCAGCTCGTATCGTAACGAAAGAAATGAAAGCGCAAGCTAAGAAAGACAAGAAGATTGCTAAATTGTCCGAAAAGAACAACAAATAATTCTTCTTATAGCTAAAAAACAAACCTCTCCTTGCAAAAGGGGAGGTTTTCTTTTTGTTTGTGCGAGTATTTGTGGCGTGTAAATAATTGTGCGCACGTATGCGTGTGGGAGTGTGTGTGTGACTTTCGTGTGTATGTGCGTGAGAGTGTAGAGTGGTTTTTTGCGTTGTATTAAGCGGCGGTGGGTTTGCGATATAAGCGCACGGCAAGCGCCGTCATGTCGTCCTTGGCAACGCCGCCGTAGGATTGAAGTGCTTTTTGTAAAAGGCTGTCGGCAAGTTCTTGCGGGTTGCGGATAGGCACGCTTTTTAACACGTCGTATAAATCGGTTGTCGAGCCAAACGCGCTCGTCACGCCGTCGCTTAAAAAGAGTAAAACGTCGTTTTCTTGCAACTGATAGGAAGCGGTGTCGGGGTGCAAGGCATCTAAAATTCCAAGCGGAAGCGAACTGCCTTCCAACACTTTGACGGTGTTCCCCGAAAGGATAAAACCCACGGGCGAGCCGATTTTGACGACGTCCGCTTTTCCCTCGTCCAAATCGATGACGGCAATATCCACGCACGCAAACGTTTCTTCTCTATTAAAGGTGAGCAGTTTATTGACGGTGGATAAAACCGTTTGCGAAGGCATTTTTGCCCGATAAAAACTTTCAAGTAGGGAAATGGTGCTTTCGGAAATGCGTTTTGCGTATTCGCCGCTGCCCATGCCGTCGGAAAGGGCAACCATAAACGTCTTTTCGTCGATGCGGATAAGCGTGTGCGTATCCCCGCTTGCGCTTTCGCCCGCTTTTCTCGTCGTCGCCACGCCAAAAGCGGCATCGAAATAGGGAATTTTGTGCAAAATGCAACAATATTTATCTTGCGAAAGCAGTATTCGCTTGGAAATCATCATAGGACAATTAAACAAATCGCTTGCAATGCGGGCGATTTTTTTCACGTCCGCCCGTCCAAACGTGATAAGGGAAAGGACGGGGTTTTGCTCGTCGCCGTAGATAAGCACTTCTACGCAAACGATACCCGCTTTCAAAAGAGCTACGCTAAACGCTCGTTCCTTGTCCGTGTTTAGGCGCAACGGCTCGCTTTGTTCCAAGGCAAGGTTGCGCAAAATTTCGCTTACGCCTTGCGCTTGGCGTGCAAGCAATGCCCGTCCCGAAGCGGCGTTTTCCGTTTCCGTTATATACTTTCGATAATCAATCAAATGCCGATTGACAGCGTAGAGTAGGTTGCTTTGGTTGATACAGCAGTCGGCAAGTTTTTTGGGTACGTCGATAAGGCTGACTTTTCCTTTTAGAGAGCCCACGTGTACGAGTTTTTCAATTTCGTCCAAGCCTTTTTTGCGATTGCAAACGGCAAGTTGCGGGCAATTTTTACAGCTTTCGTCAATGACACAAGCACGGATATATTCCTTTGCGCCCGTTTCCGCTTCGTTGCTGCCAAGCGCTGAAAAGGTGTTTTCAATGTCCTTGAACACGGCGGAAATTTCAAATAATTGCTTTCCCACGGCAAAGCGGTTGCGGTTGATGGCTATGCGGGAAAGGTGTTTTTCTCTATAAAATACAAGCTTGTTTTCCATTGCTCTAATCAAAGGCGTGGGCAAGAGAATAAAGAATAAGGCGGGCAACGTGGCGGATAAAATCGCTTGCACAAGCAAATGCGCGGGGTAAAAATACACGCCGTCAAGATAGCAAAAAAAGAAAAATACGCCCAGCAAAGAAAGTGCGGACGGCAACCGCCCAAGCTTGGAAAATAGCACGCTGACAAGGGCGTAGATGAAAAATCTTCCGATGGGAAAGGAAGAAATAAGGGCAGGTGGTAGAGCAAGGACGAAAGCGCAAAGGAAGGCTGTCGAATCTTTCGTGATAAAGGAAAAAAGCAATAAAATAAAAAATGCAAGCCCCATGTACGCGTTCAAGCCAAGCAGTTTGTTGATACCTACCCCTACGAAAACAAAAAAAACTACGCTAAAAATCAACTCTTCCATCTTCAAACGACAGCGTAGGCATTTTTTAAGAAGTGCGCCAAGCGCCACCGTGAAGACGGCAAACAGCAAGAAGATAAAGGCGGCTATCAAAATTTTTTGCACCGTGGTATGTAGGGTGAAATGAAAAGGCAAGCGATAGCCGTTAAAGGGGGTGAACAAGACGAAGCCGACAAGGGAAAGGAATAACCCAAAGACGGGGATAAGATTTGCCTTGATTTTAGGAGAGCGAAGCCATTGATTGCGAAGAAGAAAGGTGCAAATAAGTAAAGCGGCTTGTCCAAACGCAAGCAAGATTTCGTAAATGCCTTGCCCAAAACACGAAGAAAGGAAAAATGCCAAAGCGGTGGGGATTGCCGCTGCGCCCGCAAAGGGCAAAGCAAAGGCAAGGGCGAGAGAAAAGGGCTCGAAATAATCGCCCACGAAGCGCAAAAACAACATACTTGCGCCGAAAAGAAAGTAGAAAGACAACTGCATGACGTCCAGCCGTTTGTGAAATTGCATAGGAAAACTCCTTATCGAAATTTCTTATAGTATAGTGGATAAACGCCCGCAAAAATTGTCATGTTTAGGGGGATAGGGGGTGGATTTGCCGAAAAAAAGCCCACTTGATTAATCCAAGTGGGTGGTGTACGGGTCGAAATCGACGGGAAAACCAAGGCTGATTAAAATGGCGCGGTTGACACGGTTCATGGTGGCGGGAGGAAGCTCGCCTATGCGTTCTTTTAGACGGCGTTTATCCAGCGTGCGGATTTGTTCGAGCAGGATAACGCTTTCCTTGGCTAAACCAAAGGCGGGTGGAAGTTCGATATGCGTGGGCAGTTTCGCCTTGTTGATTTTGCTTGTGACGGCTGCGGCGATAACGGTGGGGGAATATTTGTTTCCTACGTCGTTTTGCACGACGAGCACGGGACGAATCCCACCTTGTTCGCTACCCACTACGGGTGATAAATCGGCGTAATACAATTCTCCACGTTTGACGTTCATAACTTTACCTCTTTTGAAAAACGAACAAGCTCCTTACTATATAGTATGTAAAGCCGCCCCTTTTTCGTGAAAACGATTTGCGTTTTTAGTATTGCCGTCCGCCCAAGTTTTTATACGCAAAAAAACCGTCCCCGAAAAGGAAAATCGGGGACGGGAAAGTTTTTTATTAAGTTTAGATGATGCAGTTTACGTCTTTTGCGGGCAAGGAATCAAGTTCCTTCTTCTTTTCCGCATAACCTGCTTTGCCAAGGAGTGCAAACGTTGCCTTTTTGCCTTCTTCTACGCCCGGTTGATTGAACGTGTCGATGTTGAGCATTGCGCCAGCGTATGCCGTTTGCAATTCAAAAAGGAACAAGAGTTGACCAAGCGTGAAGGCGTTGAGTTCGGGCACCCAAAGGGTGTAGTTCATTCTGCCTGCTTTCGTCAAAGCGTAAGCGGTTGCCGCATTTTCCGCTTGGATAAGTTCTTCCATCGTGTGTCCGCCAAGGAACGCAACGTCGGGGATATTTTCACAGCCGTGGGGGATAGGCATTTCGCAACCGTATTTTTTCAAGGAAAGGAAGGTGACTACTTTATCGTAAGGGCCTTCGGTGTAAAGTTGCACTTGAGAGTGTTGGTCGGTTACGCCAAGCGATTTTACGGGCGTTTGACCTACGTTGCAAGGCGTGCCGTCAAGGGTGACGTTTTTGCCAAGCGATTCTGCCCAAAGTTGGCAATACCAGTCAGCGATAAATTTAAGGTTGTCCGAATAGGGCATCATAACGCCAACGTTTTTGCCTTGTTCCATTGCCGCGATTTGCAAAGTTGCGCACATAAGCGCGGGGTTTTTACGCATGGACGAGAAACGGCAAATATGATCCATATACGCCGCACCTGCAAGCAAGCCCTTGATGTCGATGCCAAGCACCGCTGCAGGCAACAAACCTACGGGGCAAAGTTGCGAGAATCTTCCGCCAACGCCGTCGGGAAGGATATAGCTCTTAATGCCGCCTTCTTCGTCGGAAATCTTTTTAAGATTGCCTTTCTTTGCATCGGTGGTGAAGATAACGTTGTCTTTTACGTTTACGCCCGCCTTTTTCAAAAGGTCGAGAATAATTAAATATTGCGTCATCGTTTCGCTGGTAGCGCCCGATTTAGAAATAACGTTGAAGCACGTTTTAGCGGGGTCGATAACGTCGAGCAAATCCTTCATACGAACGGGGTCAACGTTGTCTTCTACGTAGAATTTAGGTCCTTTTCTCTTTGCACGGGGCAAATCGTTATAATGCAAATGGCAAAGCGCGTTAAACGCCATGATAGGGCCAAGTGCGCTACCGCCGATACCAAGCACTACGAAATATTGAAAGTTTGCACGTACCTTTTTCGCCGTTTGCAAAATATCTTCTACGATTTCCGTTTGGTTGTAAGGAAGTTCCGTCCAACCCATATACAATTCGTCTTTGCCACGGTTTTCTTGTACGTAGCGGAAAGCGTTTGCCGCTTTTATCGAATAAGCGTTAAGTTGTTTAGCGGAAAAACCTTTGTCGCCCAAGAAGGTATCCGTCATGTTGTTGTAATCGAGCGTCACGCGCATGGAATTGCGCCATTCTCTTGTTTTATAAGCCATAAAAATCTCCTTATAATTTAAGTTCCTTTCTATTGTACTCTTAAAAAATTCCATTGTCAAGACTTGATAGAAAAAAAGTGATAAAAATAACGGATTTTTTATGAAAAACGTAGTGATTTCCCCTTGTTTTTGCGTTTGAGGAAGTTTTTCGGCAAAACGCCGATTGCCCACCAAAGCAAAATTGTGGAAATAAAAAGAAATGAACAAGCAAACAAAATGGAAAGCAACGTTCCGCAAAAGCGAGTGCAAAGGGAATAGGCGAGTGCGCCAAAAAGTGAAAGGGGCAAAACGCAAATCCCGCCCTTGATAGCGGTGAGAAGTCCACAGCCGTTTCGTGCCCTTTTCATGAAAGAGATAAGCCCTTTGCATTGCTTTGCGAGAAAGACGAGATTGCAAATTGTAGAGAGTAAAAAACTTGCGCCAAGCCCTAAAACGTAAGCGTACGCGCCGCATACGGCGGGCAAAAAAAGGATACAAAGTAGGCTTGCGGCAGCGCTGATAAGGTAGAAGAGAAAGGTTTGCTTTTCGTGCCCCATAGAGTTGAGCATACCCGTTGAAATCATGGCAAGACTCATCGGCAAAAGAATAGGCGAACTTTTGCGGATAAACTCACCGGCAAGCGGCTCGGAAAAGGCAAACGTGCCAAGCGCTTCGCCCACGGCGTAGAAAAAGGGGGATAAAAAACAAGCGACGAGAAAGGCAATTACTAGCCCGCACGAAAGGTTGTGATACAACCGTTTCGTGTTTTTGCGATAATAATCTTCCGCAAGCTCGGGCACGAGTACAAGGGAAAGCGAGCCGATGATGGTGGACGGGATAAACAGGACGGGCATTGCCATGCCCGACACAATCCCAAAAAGGGCAAGCGCTTCGCTTTCCGTGTTGCCCGCCCTAACGAGCATAATGGGCAAAAGGGAAGCGATAAGAGAAGCGATTAAAGAATTGCCCGCTCGAACGGAAGTGATGGGCAAGGTTGCGTTGAAAAGGGGTTTCAGCTGTTTTTTAGGGGGAGAAAATCTGCCGCCGCTAAGAAGCAAACAAAGTAGGGAAGCGGTGAAAGAAAACAGATAGGAAATCACCACCGCCCATGCAGCACGGCTTGCGCCAAGCGTGGGGGATTGTACGCTTTTCAAAAGCAAAACGCCCGCCAACACCATGACACTTTCTTCCGCAATTTCCAAAATGGACGGCAACAAAAAGCGTTTATTCCCCCAAAAATATCCCCGAAAAACGGCGTAAAGGGAAGAAAAACATAAGCCTAAAATTAAAATTCTAAATACGGGAATTCCACGATTGTCGCTAAAAAAGGGGGACGAAAGAGCGGGGAAAGCGAGAAAAAGCAGAACGAAAGGAAGCGTGAAAAGTAAGGATAGAATCACCCCCGACGAAAGTGCGCCCCGCTCGGCAAGGGGGTTGTTTTCCGCTTTGCTTTTGGAGATAAGGCGAGAAACGCTGATGGGGATTCCGCCCGTGCCAAGGGTGAGAAAAACGGCGAAAAGGGAAAGCGCCACTTGGTATAAACCAAGCCCTTCCGCGCCAAGTAGGCGGGATAAGACGATACGATATAAAAACCCCAAAGTGCGCTCGGCAATCGAAAGGGTTGTGACAAGGGTGGCGGTGGTTGCAAACGCCGTACGATGATTGTTGATATGCTGTTTCATATCATTATTGTACGAGCCGTTTACGTGCGAATATGCCAAGCATATAAAAATGTCGTGGAGCATAGGATAACGTATGTTATCGTTGGAAAGAAAAGAATTGTATCAAGTGAAGGAAGGGCAAACGCTTGAAGAAATCGCCCGCGCGTTTTGCGTGTCGGCGCGCTTGCTTGTAAAGGAAAACCGCTTAACGAAACCGCCGCTTGCTGGCACGGTGCTTATGATCCCAAGCGAGCGGGGAAATTTGTACACGGCAAGGGAAGGGGATACGAAAGCTGTGCTGTGCGGAAGCGATGAAAATTTCGTCAAGAAAAACGGCACGCATTGTTTGTATTTAGGTATGCGTGTGGTGCTTTGAAAACAAGTGGAACGCTTTACTTGCAATTTGCTTGCCGCAAGGTTTAGCACCTATTTTACGTTTGTTGCATACATTGATAGTAATGAACGAATACGCGAAAAAACGAAAAGCCGTTTTCGGATTTTTTCGTAGCAGGAGGTGTAATATGTCCTTTTATTCTAATTTTCAATCGGATAAATGTCCTTGTGCCATTACGGGCAATCCGATAAACGGTATCACGGAAAAGGTTTGTATTCAAGCGGAAAAAATCTTCGATGCAGGCATTAAACAAACGCAAATCGAAAATTATTCGCTTACGCTTACCGACCTTGATCCCGCCACGCCTACATATCCTTTGACGTTTGTGTCTGCACGCTCGACGGGGGCGGAAGCTACGGTGAGCAACCTTTCCGTAGAACGCCAAGCGGATAAATCTTGTGCGAGAGTGCAAGCGACCATTTCCGTGCCCCTTGAAGTGTTGTACACGGACGCGGCGGGGGTGGAAGGCAGCGCAACGGCAACCGTTTCTATCAACCAAGACGTACTTTTGTACGTCCCGTCGCCTTCTATCGTGCCTTTCACGGTGAGTGCGGTGATGAGTGCGGTTGTTCCCAACGGCACGTACAACACCGAAACGCAAGGCTTCACAGCCACCGTTTGCGTGACGGTTATCTTGAAAATTTCTATGCCTGTGGAATTGCTTGTGCCTACGTACGGCTATTGCGTAATTCCACCCGCACAAGATTATTCTCAAGAAGTGTGCGCGGGCTTTTTTGAATTGCCTTTGTATCCTCAAAATAAGCCTTGTTGCAATAAATAAAGGATTTGTAAAAAACAAAAGCCGTGGCTTGCCGCCGCGGCTTTTTGTGCGTGAAATTCGTGTAAAATTGTCTATTCTTTTTATGGAAAAACTTGCTTTTTTGCTATGCAAATGCTATAATAAACGTATGAACGTTTACGCAATAAGTGATTTGCACCTTTCCACGACGACGGACAAGCCGATGAACGTGTTTGGCGGGAATTGGGAAGGGCATTTTGAAAAAATTAAAAAGGACTGGCTGGAAAAGGTTTCGCAAGATGACGTCGTGCTGATTGCAGGCGACATTTCTTGGGCGATGAAACTGGAAGATGCGCTGGAAGATTTGCGCCAGCTTGCCCCCTTGCCCGGGAAAAAGGTGTTTATCCGCGGTAATCACGATTACTGGTGGAACGGCATTTCACGCCTTCGTTCCGTTGCCCCCGACGAGAATTTCATTTTCTTGCAAACGGGCGCAATCAAGATAGGGGAATATATCTTCATCGGCTCTCGTGGTTGGACGTGCCCTGGCAGCCTCGATTACACCGAGCAAGACAATAAGTTATATCTTCGCGAAGGGGAACGTTTCCGCCTTGCTTTTGGGGAAGCGGACAAGTTGTACACGGGCACGGAAAAGAAAATTGCGCTTATCCATTATCCGCCTTTCAACTTGAAAAACGAAGATACGTTCTTTACCAAGGCGTTTGAAGAAAAGGGCGTGCAAAAAGCGGTGTTCGGGCATATCCACGGCTCGGCGTACTTCCCTTTGAAAACGGTGAAAAACGGCGTGGAATATATCTTGACAGCTTGCGATAAAGTGGCGTTCAAGCTTGTAAAAATCGACTAACTTTCCGTTACACGGAAAATAATTATATAAAAGCATAAAAAAGTGCCTTCACCGCCTTTACAAGCGTGTGAAAAAGTGCTATAATAATGCGGATAAAAAAGTAAAATTACACTTTGGAGAAAGACTTATGCTCAAAAGAAAAGATTTGTTGGGCTTAATCGACGTGACGAAAGAGGAACTCACCGAAATCCTTGACACCGCCGCCGTGATGAAGCAACATCTTAAATCGGGAGAGAAACAGTTGCCCTATCTTAAAGGCAAGACGGCAACCATTCTTTTCTACGAAAACAGTACGCGTACGAGAACGAGTTTTGAACTCGCTGCAAAGTACCTTGGCGCAACGGTTATCAACATCGCAGCGGGCAGTTCGTCCGTGGCAAAGGGCGAAACGCTTGTTGATACGGGGAAAACGCTTGACGCACAGTTAAACGATTTCTTAATCATGCGTCACCCGATGGGCGGCGCACCCTACCTTTTGGCGAAGGTTGCAAAAGCGGGCGTACTCAACGCGGGCGACGGCATGAACGAACACCCCACCCAAGCGCTCCTTGATATGTTGACGATGAAAGAACATTTCGGCTCGTTGGAAGGTTTGAAAGTGGCTATCGTGGGCGATATCAAGCACTCGCGCGTAGCAAAATCCAACCTTTTTGGGTTGAAGACGATGGGTGCGGACGTGTATATGTACGCCCCCGAAACGCTTATTCCCAAGGGGATTGACAAGCTTGGCGCAAAGCTTTGCAAGACGAAAGAAGAAGCGCTTGAAAATGCGGACGTCGTTATGGGTTTGCGTATCCAACTCGAACGTCAACAAGCGGGCAACTTCCCCACGCTTAACGAATACGCTTCTTTCTACGGCGTGACGTCTAAAGATTTGAAGATGGCGAAACCCAACGCAATCGTTATGCACCCCGGTCCTGTAAATCGTGGCGTAGAACTTACGGGTAAGGTTATCGACCATGAAAAGAGCAGAATTGAAGAACAAGTATTCTCGGGTATCGCCGTGCGTATGGCGTGCTTGAAACTCTTAAACGATTATCGCAACGCACAAAAGTAAAAGGAGAAGGACAATGATTATCAAAAACGGCAACGTAGTTTTGAAAAACTCGGTAGAAAAGAAAGATATTTTGATTGAAAACGGCAAAATCGTGAAGATTGCCGACGAAATTAAGGCAAACGACGAAACGGTTATCGATGCAAGCGGAAAGCACGTTTTCCCCGGTCTTATCGATATGCACGTACACCTTCGCGACCCGGGCTATGAATACAAAGAAGACATCGAAAGCGGCAGCAAGGCGGCGGTAAAGGGCGGCTTTACGCAAATTTGCTGTATGCCCAACACCAACCCGATTATGGACAACAAAGTGGTGGTAAGCTACGTAAAACATAAGGCGCAAGAAGTAAACCTTTGCAAAGTGCACCCCATCGGCGCAATCACCAAAGGGGAAAAGGGCGAACAACTTGCGGAAATCGGCGAAATGAAACGTGCGGGCGCAGTTGCTATTTCCGACGACGGCGTTGCTGTTAAGAGTGCACGTGTTATGCGCCTTGCTATGGAATATGCAAGCGGCTTCAATATCAAATGCCTTTGCCATTGCGAAGATAAAGAACTTGTGGACGGCGGCGTTGTAAACGAAGGCTTGAGCTCCACGATTGCAGGGTTGAAAGGTATTCCCCGTGCGGCGGAAGACATCATTATCGCAAGAGAAATTGCTTTGGCGGAAAGTTTGGACGTGCCTGTGCACATTTGCCACGTTTCCACGCACAGCGGCGTAAGACTTATCCGTGATGCGAAAAAAGCGGGCGTAAAAGTGACGGCGGAAACTTGCCCGCACTACTTTGCTGTGACGGACGAAATTATTAAGAGCTTCGATACGAACACGAAAGTAAATCCCCCGATTAGAGAAGAAGTGGACAAGCAAGCTATTTTGGCGGGCTTGAAAGACGGCACGCTTGATTGTATCGTCACCGACCACGCACCCCACCACATTAACGACAAGAACGTAGAATACAACGTTGCGGCGTTTGGTATCAGCGGCATTGAAACGTCGTTTGGTTTTGCTATTACCTATTTGTATAAAGCGGGCGTTTTGAGCTTGAACGAAATCGCTGATAAAATGTCGTACGCTCCCGCACAAATCCTTAACTTGGAGGGCGGTGAAATCAAGGAAGGCGGCGTTGCCGATTTGATGATTGCGGATTTAAGCGAAAGCTTCGTCGTTGATCCCGCTTCCTTTATCAGCAAGGGCAAAAACAATCCCTTCGGCGGTTATACCCTTGACGGCGTAGTGAAATATACGATCGTTGACGGTGAAGTTAAGTATCAAGCGTAAACCGACGTTTATAGAAAGATAAATCACATAAAAAATTTGGAGAACATATATGATTACGGATAAATTGATTGAAGGCATTATCGGCATGCAAAACCCTACGTGCGTAGGTTTGGATACGCTTTTTGATTACTTGCCCGACGAAATGAAAGCGGGTGTGACCACCTTTGAAGGGGTTGCGGAAAGAGTTTTTGAATTCAACAAAAAAATTATCGACAACGTGTACGACATCGTGCCTTCCGTGAAGGTGCAAATTGCGTACTACGAAATGTACGGCGTGGCGGGCATGAAAGCGTATGAAGAAACGCTTAAATATGCGCAAGAAAAGGGTTTGGTAGTTATTGCCGACGCAAAGCGCAACGACATCGGTTCGACGGCGGCTTGCTATGCAAAAACCTTCCTTGGCGAAACGAAGGTAAACGATTTGTCCTTGAAGGCGTTCCCCGCTGATTACGTGACGGTAAACGGTTATCTTGGCACGGACGGCATTGCGCCTTTCGTGGAAGAATGCGAAAAGAACGAAAAGGGTATTTTCGTGCTCGTTAAAACGTCCAACCCTTCGAGTGGTGAACTTCAAAACCTTGTTCTTGAAAACGGTAAACCCGTTTACGAATATATGGGCAACCTTGTAGAAAAATGGGGCGAAAGCACGATTGGCGAGTACGGCTATTCGGCGGTTGGCGCAGTTGTTGGCGCAACGCACCCTACGGAAGCGGCTCGTTTGCGTAAAGTGCTTCCCCACACCTTCTTCCTTATCCCCGGCTACGGCGCGCAAGGCGGCAATGCGGAAATGTTGAAAAGCTGCTTTGGCGAAAACGGACTTGGCGGCGTCGTAAACAATTCCCGTGGAATTTTGACGGCGTATAAGAAGAACGGCGGCACGTACTATGAAGCGGCAAGAAAAGCTTCTATTGCAATGCAAGAAGATTTGTCCAAAACGATTGGGGTAATGAAAAAATAAGACATGAAAGATTATATCGCAAGTATCGTTAAAAATGAAAAAATTGCGGAAAATATCCACGCAGTCACCTTTGACTTGGGCGAAACGGCTGTCGTTCGTGCGGGGCAATTTGGTGACATCGCCGTAGGCGGTACGCATTTGTTGCGCCGTCCTATCGCTATTTGCAAAACGGAAGGCAATCTCGTCACCTTTTGTTATCAAGTGAAAGGGGAAGGCACGCAAAAACTCCGTGATATGAAAGTGGGCGAAACGTGCAACGTATTGATGCCCCTTGGCAACGGTTTCTTCGTAGAAGAAAACGAAAAGAAAGTGGCGCTCGTTGGCGGTGGCGTGGGCGTGTTCCCACTCATTTCCGTTTTGCGCGCGTACAACGAAACGAAAGAAATTTCGGCGTATATCGGTTATCGCAATAAGGGCGCAGTTTGCGGCACTGAAGAATTTGAAAAAGCAAGCAAGTTTGTGGCAGTCACCGACGATGGCAGTTACGGCGAAAAGATGAACGCTGTACAAGCGTTCGCGAAAGACTTGGAAGCGGGCAATATTCCCGACGTAGTCCTTTCTTGCGGACCTACGCCTATGCTTCGCGCGCTGAAAACGCTTGTGGAAGAAAAGGGCTTGAACTGTTTTGTGTCCTTGGAAGAACGCATGGGTTGCGGCATCGGTGCTTGCCTTGTTTGCGTTTGCGATTTGACGAACGGAAAACGTGCAAGAGTTTGCAAGGACGGCCCCGTTTTCAACGCAAAAGAAGTGGTTTTATAAAGGAAAAGAATATGGCGAATTTATCGGTTAATATTTGCGGAGTACAATTAAAAAATCCCGTTATCGCGGCGTCTGGTACGTTCGGTTTTGGACGGGAATTTAACGAATTATACGACATCGGCACTATCGGCGGGGTATCGACGAAAGGTTTGACGAACGAAGTTCGTCTTGGCAACCCCGTGCCCCGTATTGCGGAAAGCCGTGGGGTAATTCTCAACGCAGTCGGTTTGCAAAACCCCGGCGTGGAACATTTCATTGAGTACGATTTGGATTGGCTTAAATCGACGGGTACTTGCGTAATTGCAAACGTAGCGGGCAAGACGCTTGAAGATTATAAGACGATTTGCGAAAAGTTGGACGGCAAAGTGGACATGATTGAGCTCAATATCTCTTGCCCCAACGTAAAAAGCGGCGGCATGGCGTTTGGCATTAAGCCCGAAACGGTGGAAGAAGTGACGCGCGTGGCAAAGTCGGGCGCAAAAAACACGCCGCTTATCGTAAAACTTTCCCCCAACGTGGAAAGCATTGCGGAAAATGCAAAAGCGGCTGAAAGGGGGGGTGCGGACTGTATCTCGCTTATCAACACGCTTACGGGCATGGCGATTGATATTGAAAGAAGAAAACCCATTATTGCCAACAACACGGGCGGCGTATCGGGCGCAGGCGTGAAACCGATTGCCGTACGTATGGTGTACGAAGCTTCGCAAGCGGTGAAAATCCCCGTAATCGGCATGGGCGGTATTACGTGCGCGGAAGACGCAATCGAATTTTTGATGGCGGGCGCAACGGCTGTACAAGTGGGCACGGCAAACTTCACCGATCCTTACGCAATGCCTAAAATCATCAAAGGATTGAACGACTGGTGCGACAAACACAACGTAAAAAACGTGACCGAACTCACGGGCACGTTGCAACTTAATGGGAAATAAGGAGAAAGATTATGGCATATACGTACAAAGAAGAATTTATCCGTTTTATGGTAAGCAACGGCGTGTTGCGTTTTGGGCAATTCACGCTTAAAAGCGGCAGACTTGCGCCCTATTTCATCAATACGGGCAACTACAAAACGGGCAAACAACTTGCAAAACTTGGCGAATATTACGCTGCATGTATCAAAGACAACGGCTTGGAAGCAGATACGCTTGTAGGCCCTGCGTATAAGGGGATTCCTTTGTCCGTAGCAACGGCAATCGCTTCCTATACGAAATACGACACCGAATTTAACTACTGCTTCGATAGAAAAGAAGTGAAAGACCACGGCGAAGGCGGGCTTTTCGTTGGTAAACAACTTGTGGACGGCGAAAAAGTTATCATCATCGAAGACGTAATGACGTCGGGCAAAGCTTTGAAGGAAATTTTGCCCAAGTTGGAAGCTGCGGCAAACGTAAACGTCGTTGGTATGATTATCTCCGTTGACCGTCGTGAAAAGGCGCTCGATAGCGACTTGTCGGCAGTTAGCGCAGCGAAGAAGGATTTCGGTATCGACGTGTACTCGGTTGTCACGATGGACGACATTATCGCAGCGATTGAAAAGGGCGTAATCGACGGCAAGGAACACCTTGAAGCAATGTACGCATACCGCGAAACTTACGGCGCAAAATAAGAAAGTCTTCCTTTCGCTACGCATGGTGCGTGCGATTGCACTTGCAATACGTGCGTGGAAACTGCGTAGATGGCAAATGCGCAAACAAGAATTACAGCAAGAGTAAATAAAACGCTTTTCTTCATACCCAAAGTATGTGTTAAAAAACGATAGGGTATGCGGAAGATAAGGAAAAGAATATGAAAAACATTATTTTGACGGGCGATAGACCTACGGGGAAATTGCATATCGGACATTACGTAGGCTCGCTTAAGCGCCGTGTAGAATTGCAAAACAGCGGCAAATTTGACGAAATTTATATCATGATTGCGGACGCACAAGCGCTCACCGACAATTTCGACAACCCCGACAAGGTGCGTGCAAACATCACGGAAGTTGCGCTCGATTATCTTGCGTGCGGGCTTGATCCCAAAAAATGCACTATTTTCGTGCAATCGCATATCGAACAACTTACCGAGCTCACTTTCTATTATATGAACCTTGTCACGCTTGCAAGATTAGAGAGAAACCCGACGGTGAAAGCGGAACTCAAACTTCGTGGTTTTGGCGGCGCAATCCCTATGGGCTTTTTGACCTATCCCGTATCGCAAACGGCGGACATCACGGCGTTTAAGGCGAACGTTGTGCCCGTAGGGGAAGACCAACTTCCTATGCTTGAACAAGCGCGCGAAATCGTAAGAAGTTTCAACGGCTTGTACGGCGAAACGCTTGTCGAACCCAAAGCGGTGCTTCCCGAAAATAAATCTTGCCTTCGTTTGCCCGGTACGGACGGCATGGCGAAGATGAGTAAATCGCTTGGCAACTGTATCTACCTTTCGGATAGCGCGGACGAAATTAAGCGTAAAGTTATGGGTATGTACACCGACCCTAACCATATCAAAGTGACCGATCCCGGCAACACGGAAAACAACCCCACGTTTATCTATCTCGACGCTTTCTCGACGGACGAACATTTCCAAAAATACTTGCCCGAATATGCGAATTTGGACGAACTTAAAGCGCATTACGAAAGGGGCGGACTTGGCGACATGAAGGTGAAGAAATTCCTCAACGCCGTTATGCAAGAAACGTTAGAACCTATCCGCACGCGTAGAGAAGAACTCGCAAAAGATATTCCTGCAATTTGGGCAATGCTCAAAGAAGGCAGCGAAAAGGCGCGCGCCGTTGCGGCGGACACCCTTTCTCAAGTGAAAGCGGCAATGAAAATCAATTATTTTGCCGAATAAGGGAAAGACAAAGCAAAAATAAAAAGCCGAGCGAAAAGCTCGGCTTTTTCTATTAAGTTTTGATTAGTTGTTGATAATTTCTTTATAAGATTTACCAAACTTCAAGACGGGTTTCTTGCAAGCGGGCGTTTCTACCACTTCTTTCGTTTTGGGGTTTACGCACGTTTTAGCAGGCACGTCTTTTACTTCAAACGTACCAAAGCCAACAAGCGCAACTTTGTCACCCTTTTTCAACGCTTCCGTAATCGTTTCCACAAACGCATTGTACGCAATCGTTGCATCCTTTTCCGTGAAATCTGCCTTATCCGCCATTACCTTAATCAATTCGCCTTTGTTCATATTTCTATATATCCCCTTTTGGTAAATTCTTGAAAAAATAGCAATTCCAAGTACATTTATTATACCCCAAAAATGCGAAATTGTCAATAGGGACAAGCAAAAAAATGTCGATAAAGGGGAAAAGAAAAAGCCGAGCAAATTGCTCGACTTTTCAAAGTCATATAAATTATTCTTCGTCCGAATAGAAGCCAAGCCCCAAAACTTGGGAAACTTTGGACGTGACCGCAAACGAATCGGGATCGATTTCTTTTACGATACGGCGCAAGGTGGTTGCTTGACGACGGCTCACTACGCAAAGGAGCATCGAACGGGTGATTTTGGTGTACATACCCGTTGCAGGCACAGCCGTCACACCACGGTTAAGCTCTTTCATCAAAGCAAGGCTCATTTCTTCGGGCTTGTCCGTGATAATTCTAAATTCGATAGCGGAGTGGAAACCGCCCGTAATCGATTCGTTCGTTCGGCTTTCTATGTACGATTCAAAGACAGCCATCATAATAGGAAGCAGGGCAAGCGCATATTTATTAAGGGACGTTTCCATTGTTTCGTCCACTTGGAAAACGAAGATAGACGATGCGATAACGACGCAGTTAATAAAGAAGATTACGCGCGCGATAGAACTTGCGTTAAACTTGCGTTGAATCATTACGGCAAGCACGTCCGCGCCACCCGTCGAACCGCCGATTTTGAAAGCGAGTGCCACGGCAACGCCGATACAAAGACCGCCCGCAATCGCTGCGAAGATTTTTTCTGCGCCGTCGCCAAAGTCGATTTGGAAGTTGGGGAAAGCGAGTTCGATAACCGCAAGCCAAGCCGTTTGCAAACCGATGTGGGAAGCTGTCAAAATGGCAAATTTCTTCTTTACAAAGAAGAAAGAGAAGATGACAAGGGGAAGGTTGCACGAGAATACGACGATATATTGCGGAATACCAAACGCTTCGTTGAGAAGGATGGCAATACCGCTAATGCCGCCGATGGTGAACTCGTTTGGCAAAATCAAGCTATATGCCGCAAAGGAAACAAGGAAGGAAGAAAAGAGCAAAAACATAAGCGTTTGCGCCCAGTAAAAAATCTTGCCTCGTCTTGTCGACCTTGCCTTTTTCAAATCTTCTTTCGTGATTTTTTTAGGCAATGCCGATTGAGCGTTTACTTCATCGGCAATGTTTACGTTTTCTTGTAATTCGTTCATCTATTTTACGTCCTTATGCTATCAAAGGCTTTCTACAAGCATGGTGATTTTTGCAACTACGCCTTCCATAAGACGGATTTCCGCGGGGAATGAGCCAAGTGCTTTCACCGAGTCCATTTTAATCTTTTTCTTGTCTACGTCGAAGCCGATTTCCGCAAGAGCCGCCGCTACGTTAGAAGCGGTGATGCTGCCAAACACTTTGCCGTTTTCGCCCGTTTTAATTTTAACGGAAACGGATTTTTTATCAAGAGCCGCCGCAAGCGCTTTCAACGCTTTCACTTCTTCCGCTTTATGGAAAGCAGCCGCTTCTTTCTTTTGTTGTGCTTCGTGGATGTTTGCGTTGGAAGCAACGGTTGCCAAACCCTTTTTCAAAAGGAAGTTTCTGCCGTAGCCGTCAGCTACTTCTACAACGTCGCCTTTTTTGCCCGTGCCTTTTACGTCTGCGGTCAATAATACTTTCATTTTTATTCTCCTTGCGCGGGCGTTATCCCCGCGTTTATATTCTTCGGTACTATTTTACAAGAAATTTTTGGAAATGTCAATAATCTTTACGCAATTTACGCATACTGCTTTTACTTTGAAAGGAGGATTTTTATTATGTTTAACGAAAAAACGCAAGAAGTGAACACGAGTATCGGTTGCGGCGTGACCGAATGTAAGTATAACCGTTCGGGCGACTATTGCACGCTTCGCAAAATTCACGTTGGCAACGTTTGCAGTTGCGATGCTGAAAGTTGCACGTGCTGTGATAGTTTTGAAAGAAAATAAGCTATCAACGCTGCGAGAAAACCGTCTTTGCCTTTGGCAAGGCGGTTTTTTATTTTCAAACGCTTGCCTTTTGAGAAAAACGATAGTATAATAATGGAAATAGCAATATGCAAAAAAAATCTTGTAGATGAGGAGAAAAATCATGGAAGAAACTGTACAAGAACAAAAGTCGCTTGCTAAAAAAGCGACGGCGTATTTGAAGGCACTGCCCAAGCGTTATTTTATCACGGCGTTTTCGGGCATGGCGCAAGGATTGTTCGTCACCTTAATTGCGGGCACAATTTTGGCGCAAATTGCGGGCTGGATAGGCGATAACTACGTGGGCAAAACGCTTATGTATATCGCAAACGTAGCCAAAGCATTGATGGGTGCGGGCATAGGCGTTGGCATTGCTTACGCTCTTCAAAAAAACAAGCTACTCGTGTTTGCGGCGGCGGTTGCGGGCATGGTAGGTGCTTGGGCGGGAAACTTGGTCGTAGGGGCTGTGCCGTCTACCGTAGTTTTGACGTCGGGCGCACCCGGCAATCCTATCGGCGCGTACGTTGTCACGATGTTCGTCGTGGAAATCGTCAGCTTGTATGCGGGCAAGACGAAACTTGACATCATCTTAATTCCGCTTGGCGCATTGCTCTTGGCTGTTGGCGGCGTGTACGTGGCATGGCCGTTTATCAAACTTATCGATTTGTTTGCAAAACTTCTCGTTATCACCATCAGCGCGGGGGAAGCGGTGAAAATTATCGTTGGCGTGCTGATTGCAATCGTTATGGGCGTGTTGCTTACGATGCCCACCTCTTCTGCGGCAATTTGGATTGCCATTGCCCGTTCGCAAACGGCAATAGAACACCCCGAAGTGTTCGCCATTGCTGGCGGTGCGGCGGTGGCGGGTTGCGCGGCGCACATGATAGGCTTTGCCGTTGCTTCTTATAGAGAAAATAAGGTGAGCGGGCTTATTTCCCAAGGCGTGGGGACGAGCATGTTGCAAATCCCTAACATAATGAAGAAACCGATTATCATGCTTCCCGAAATTATCGCAAGTGCGCTTGCGGGCTTGGTTGCCGTTTTATTGAACGTGCGTTGCACGGATGTTGGCGGCGGCATGGGTACAAGCGGTCTTGTGGGCGTATTCGGCGTGATTGATGCGTGCGCGGCGTACGGCGTGCCTACCATTAACACGGTGCTTGGCGTGGTGCTTTGCTTGTTCGTTATCCCCGCAATCGTGTCGTTTGGTGTAAGCGAATTTATGAGAAAGAAGGGCTGGATAAAGCTTGGCGATCAAAAACTGGACGTGTAATTTATGAAGAAATATTTATTGCCCCAAAGCGGGAAATTTTATAAAGCGAATTTACATACGCACAGCACCGTATCGGACGGTCATCTTTCGCCCGAGCAGTTGAAAGAAGCGTATATGAACAAGGGGTATTCCATTTTGGCGTACACCGACCATGAAATTTTAATGCCGCACAACGACTTGACGGACGAAAATTTCTTGGCGATTACCGCTGCCGAGCTTGCGTTCAATCTCTATCCTGAAAATAGATACGAATATCCGCATATTCGCACCTATCACCTTAATTTTTATTCCAAAGACCCCAACAAATCGGTGATTTCCATTTGGGATCCCGAGTTGGTTTTTGAAGTAGTCAAGCCAAAGATTACCGACGAACAAAAGAAGCATACCTACAAGCGGGAATACGCAATCGACAAGGTAAACGAAGCGATTGCGATTGCGAAAAAGGAAGGCTTTATCGTCAGCTATAATCACCCCGTTTGGTCGTTGCAAGATTATGAAGATTATATCGGCTTGGAAGGTATTTGGGGGATTGAGTGCTACAACAACGTCAGCTTGCGCGTAGGCTTGCCCGACAACGATAGACCTTTACAAGACTTGCTCACGCACGGCAAAACCGTATTCCCGTTGGCGACGGACGATGCGCATTGTATTCAAGATTGTTTTGGCGGGTTTGTCATGGTGAAAGCGGACAAGCTCGAATACACCGCCGTTATGGACGCTTTGGAAAAGGGGGATTTCTACGCTTCCACTGCGCCTGAAATTTACGAACTTTCCATAGAAGATGGCAAAGTGCATATCGATTGTTCGCCCGTGAGAGAAATCCACATGATAAGCGATTGTCGTATCGCAAGCAATACTTGCATGGACAAAGAAGAATTGACAAGCGTGGACATTGATTTGAAAGGATATATCGATTACAAAAACAACACGCCGCCTTGGCGCAAGCCTTTCGTGCGTTTTGTCTTGATTGACAAAAACGGCAAGGTTGCCTACACCCGCGCGTATGGATTAGAAGAATTACAATAAAAATAAACCGTCCCGTTTTACGGGACGGTTTTTTATCTTGTTTCATTATCTTTTCGGCTCGCAAGTGACGTGCATACCAAGCGATTTGAACGTTCTTTCATCGACGTGGGAAAGCATTACGGTAGAGTGCACTTCGCAATTTTTCAATTTGTCGAGTTGTTCTACGGCGAGTTTTGCCATCGGGTCGGAAACGGCGCAAATGGAAAGCGCCATCAAAATTTCGTCCGTGTGCAAGCGGGGGTTGTTTGCGCCCATGTGGTTTACTTTCAAGCGTTGGATAGGTTCGATAATGGTGGGGGAAATAAGTTCAATCGACTTATCAATGCCACCAAGCGATTTCAATGCGTTAAGCATTGCCGCTGCGCTTGCGCCAAGCAAATCACTCGTCTTGCCCGTGACAATCGTGCCGTCGTTCAGCTCGATTGCAACGGAGGGGCCGTTCGTTTCTTCCGCCTTTGCAAGTGCGGGGGCAATCGCCTTTCTGCTGTCGGTGGAAATGCCCGATTTGCTCATCAAAATTTCCAACTTGGAAACGACTTCTTTGCTCACTCTGCCCTTTCTTGCATCGCACAAAGCGGAGTAATATCTACGCACGATTTCGTTTTCGGAAGCCGCGCGGCACGCTTCGTCGTCCACTACGCAAAAGCCCGCCATGTTTACGCCCATATCCGTAGGGGATTTATAGGGGGAATAGCCAAGGATTTGTTTCAACATTGCCGCCACTACGGGGAAAATTTCCACGTCACGGTTGTAATTTACGGCAAGTTTACCGTATGATTCCAAATGGTAGGGATCGATCATATTGACGTCGTTCAAATCGGCGGTTGCCGCTTCGTACGCCAAGTTGACGGGGTGGGACAAAGGCAAATTCCAAATGGGGAAGGTTTCAAACTTTGCATAACCCGCTTTCACGCCACGCAAGTTTTCGTGGTAGAGTTGGGAAAGACAGGTTGCCATTTTGCCGCTGCCAGGGCCGGGTGCGGTGACGACGACGAGTTTTCTCGACGTGGGGATATATTCGTTTTGACCATACCCTTCTTCGCTAACGATTTTTTGCACGTCGGAAGGATAGCCTGCGATGGGATAATGCTTGTACACCTTCACGCCCAAATTTTGCAAACGCTTGATAAAGCCGTCCACGGCAGGTTGGGGGGAATACATCGTCATAACGACACTGCCCACGTACAAACCTTTCGATTGGAAGATGTCCAAAAGACGAATTACGTCCGCATCGTAGGTGATGCCAAGATCGCTTCTATACTTGTTTTTGATGATGTCGTTGGCGCTGATGACGACGAGGATTTCCGCAACGTCTTTAAGCTTCAACAGCATCTTGATTTTACTGTCGGGCTCAAACCCGGGCAACACGCGCGACGCATGGTAATCGTCGAAAAGCTTTCCGCCGAATTCAAGATACAGCTTATCGCCAAACGATTGAATTCGTTCGGTGATTTTTTCCGATTGCAACGAAAGATATTGTTTGTTGTCAAACCCGATTTTGTTCATATCCGTTCCTTTTTTACTATAAGTAAATACTATCTTATATATTGTATCACAAAAAGAAACAATTGTCAACGGTGGGGGCGAAAAACTCTATAAAAGAAAATAAAATTTTATCAAAAGATAAAAACACTACGCATTTTTGTAAAATTGAACTGATTTTCTTGTTTTATCGGCTTTTTCTTGTAAAATTCTATTGACCGAGCCTTGTTTTTATATTATAATGATAATGGCGTTATTTTTAGCGTAGGAGGAAGAAATGAAAAACTCGAAAAAGAAATTGCTCGCATTGTTGCTTTGCTTATTTTCAACGTTTGCCGTAGGCAGTTTGGCTGCGTGTAAGGAAAAAGAACCGGGCACAGCGCAAAGCGGTGAAAGCCAAGAAAACGGCGGCGCGCAAGGCGGCGAAAACGGCGGACAAACGCAAACGTACACCGTCACGTTTAATAGCAACGGCGGGGATAGCGTGCAATCGCAAACGGTGCAAGAAAACGCTTTTGCGACAAAACCGAACAATCCGCAAAAATCAGGTTTCGTGTTTACGGGTTGGTATTTGAACGGCTCGCTTTTCTCCTTTGAAACGCAAGCCGTGACGGGGAATATTACGCTCGAAGCTACGTGGGCAAGCGCAAGCGGCACGGTCACCTTAAATCAAAATATCGAAGAGGGAGGCACCGTATCGGGCGAAGGTACGTTTGCGTACAATGAAACGCAGACGATTCGTGCGGAAACGTCGCTTGGCTACACCTTCCTTGGTTGGTATCGTGGGGATGTGAAAGTGTCTGAAACGGTGCGTTTTACCTTTAAGGTAAAAGGTGACGTCACCTATACGGCGAAGTGGAAAGAATGTCCTATCGCCCTTGCAGTAAACGATAACGAAGCGGGTACTGTTGACGGCGTTGGAAAAACGGTTGCCGGCAGACAAACGACGATTACTGCAAACACGAATAAGGGTTATACGTTCGTCGGTTGGTACAACGGTACTACGCTCTTGTCGAATAAGGAAAGCTATTCGTTTGTAATTACGGAAGAAATGCAAGACGTCACGTACACGGCAAAGTGGACGTCCTATACGTTGACGACGGAAAGCGATTTTGGGATAGCGGGCGAGTATTCTACGTACACCAATCAAAAAATTACAGCGGGCGAACGGATGAGTTTGACGGTGAAACCCAACGTGAATTATACCTTTCTCGGTTGGTATAACGGCGAAGAAAAATTGACGGATAGCGCAACGTATACCTTTGATATGCCCCAAGAAAATATTACGTATACGGCGAAATGGGAAGACGGTTGGAAAAACTTGAAAGGGTACAATTATTGGACGTTCCCGCAACTTGGGAAAGACGTAATGCCTATCGTTGGGTTCAATACGCCCAATGCGTCGTCTGCCGATTTAGGTAGAACGGAAGGCGAAGTTTCGCAAATTTCGCTTGATAGTTATCAAACGATGAAAGATTGCGGGTTTAACGTAGCCTGCGGTTGGTGGAACGATTGGAACGGTCCTGCGTTGCACGACGATATTAAAAACGAATTGGATTATGCTGAACAAGTGGGTATGGTGTATATCGTACATCATAATAAGCCCTTAAAGACGACGAAAGAAAGCGATTTTTCGGAGTATGAAGAATATATGTCGAAACCCGCATACGGCGGAACGATAATTATCGACGAGCCGGGCGCAGTCAACTTTGCGGATATAGCCAAGGCGACGGCGGTTTGGAAGAATAGCAAGTATAGTCATACGCTTGCTTACGTAAACAATTTGCCGAACTATGCACAACTTTGGCAGTTGGAAGATTGTCAAGGTACGGGTGGTAGCTACGAAGGGACGTTTGGCACGTATGAGGAATGGTTGCAACTGTATTTGAAGACGGTACAACCGCAAGTATTCAGTTATGATTATTATCCTTATCATTACAACGACGCGTCGTTTTTCCGCGACGGTTGGTTTGAAAATTTAAGCGACGTACGGTATTATACGGCGGAAGCGAACGTTCCGTTTTGGGTGTACGGACAAGTGGGCGTTTGGAAGGAATATGGTTCAAGCTCGGTAAGACGGAAACTTTCCTATGGCGAAACGGCGTTCCAATACAATACGATGCTTGCTTACGGCGCGAAAGGGATTCAGTATTATAACTATTTCACACCCCCTAACTACACGGCGGAAAACGGATTTACGGCTTGTATCACAACCAACGGCGTGAAAACGGATTATTACGATTACGTACAAAAAATCAATAGCCAAGTATCGGCGGTGGACCACGTGCTTATGATGAGCAAATGGCAAGGCATTATCGCTATCAACCAATCGATGTCGCCGATTTCTAGTGGGGATTTGGTTTCTTCCTATGGTGCGTTGACGAGTGCAACGGGTGTAGGGGATGCGATTGTTGGGTGCTTTGAATATCGTGATATAGGCTATGCGTATTATATCGCTTCGAATAACGTACATACGGGCGCGACGATAACGCTTAACTTTAACGGCACGTACAATTTGACGAAGGTGCAAGACGCCGTTTCGTCAAACAGCCGTGCAAATTCCATTACGGTAAACTTGCCCGCAGGGGAAGGCGTGTTGGTGGTTGTGCCGAAAAACTAAATTGTAAGCAAAATAAAACAGCCGAGGCGGTTTGCCTCGGCTGTTGTTTTTATTTTTCCACACTTATTCACTTTTCACTTTTACCTATTACTTAACAACGTTGTTTCGTATTAGATTTTCTTCTTCAATTCCCTAATGGCGTTGGTCAAGAAAGATTCCGCCGTCGTGCCTTTGCGGATAAGCGCAAGAGCTTCTTCGGTGGTACACCAACGTGCTTCGGCAATTTCGTCCGTCTTTAATTTGATGGGTTTTTCTTCCACGATGACGATGAAATTGAGAAGCAAAATTTCCTTTTTTTGGTGGTATTTAGACGACATATATTTCGCCTTTACAACGTCCAAACCAAGTTCTTCTTTGATTTCTCTAGGGATAGTTTTTTCAGCGTTTTCGCCCTTTTTCACATAGCCCGCAAAGAGAATAAAATCGTCGTCTTCCACGTGTTTTGCAAGCAAAATTTTATCTTGGGCACGGTTGGTGACAACCATGGAAACCGCCACGGAAAACTGGGGGAATATATACGATTCGCATTGTCCGCAGTAGGGTATTAACCCTTCGTTTTCGCAAAAACGCAAGCTTAATTTTTGTCCGCATTCTCTACAATACATATCATTTTCTCCTTTTCGTATAACTCAAAAAGCCGATTTTACGGATTATACAAGATAATGATACGATATTTCCTTGCATTTGTCAATAGCGCCTAATAAATTTTTTAATAAAAAATTGACGTTTTTTATCGTTTTGACCTTTTCTATAACCACAGCGCATACCTTGTATAACAAATAATTAAAATTTTTGGCTGTTTTTTTCTTTTCCAACACTTGAAAAAGACGGCTGTATGTGTTATAATTATGTCAAACTTATATTTGGAGAATATAAAATGCCTATTCGTATCGGTATTTACGGTTATGGTAACCTTGGCAAGGGCGTAGAACTTGCTATAAGACAAAACGACGATATGTGTTGCGTGGGGGTATTCACTCGCCGCGCCCCTGAAAGCGTGCAAACGTTGACGGGCGTGCCCGTTTTTTCAGCGGATAAAGTGGAAGAAATGGTAAATGATATCGACGTAATGATTCTTTGTGGCGGTTCTTCTACCGATTTGCCCAAGCAAACGCCTGCCCTTGCGAAATATTTCAACGTCGTGGACAGTTTTGATACGCACGCAAAAATTTCTCAGCACTTGCAAAACGTGCAAGAAGCGGCAATCTCTTCTAAAAAGACGGCGATGATTTCCGTAGGTTGGGATCCTGGTATGTTCTCGCTTGCTCGCGCTTATTCGGGTGCGATTTTACCCCAAGGCAAAGATTATACGTTTTGGGGCAAAGGGGTAAGCCAAGGGCATTCGGATGCTATCCGTCGCATTGACGGGGTTGCCGATGCAAAACAATACACTATCCCCGTAGAAAGTGCGATTGAAAGGGTGAGAAAGGGGGAAACGCCCGATTTCACCGTGAGAGAAAAACACGTTAGAGAATGTTTCGTCGTCTTAAAGGACGGCGCAAACGCAGCCGAAGTGGAAAAGGCAATCAAGACGATGCCCCATTATTTTGACGAATACGACACCACGGTGCATTTTATTTCCAAGCAAGAACTTGTTGAAAAGCACGGCGGACTTCCCCACGGCGGCAGCGTTATCCGCAACGGCGTGACGGGCAAGAACGGGGAAAACAAACACGTTATCGAATATAAAATTCAGCTTGATTCTAATGCAGAATTTACTTCGTCCGTTTTGGTGGCGTGCGCAAGAGCGACTTATCGCATGTACAAAGAAGGAAGCTTTGGTTGCAAGACGATGCTCGACGTGCCCCCCGTGTACCTTATGAAGGAAGCGAGAGAAGAAGCTATACAAAAGTTATTATAATGCCATGAAAAACTTTCGATTTCACTCGAAAGTTTTTTTTTGATAAAGGAGAAAGTTTATGGGATTGAATATGAGGAAAATTTGGCGAGATGCGGATAAGGACATAAAACGTCAAATGGACAAGATAGCGGACGAACTGGACGCACGTGCGGCTGCGGGGGACGTTGCCGCAATTGCGACGGTGGCAAATCAATACATGCACGGATTGAGCGGCAGAAAACAAAGCGAGAAAAAGGCGTTTGAGTTTTGGGAAAAGGGCGTTGCCCTTGGCGATGCGAAGTGCGCCATGGATTATGCAAATCAGCTTGTGCTTGGGCTGCAAAATAACGTTATAGTAGGGCGTGATCCCTATTATAATTACACGGGCAAAAAGATAGACGAAAAGACGAAAGCGAAGGTGTTTTCCTTGTATCAGTTGGCGGCGGAAAAGGGGGACGTTTTCGCCATGGAAATTATGGCTGCGCTTGAAAAAGTGCCTGCCAAAAAGGCGGCTTGGATAGATAAGGCTGCGGAAAACGGGGCATGGAGAATGCAGCTTGAAAAGGTGAAGCAATACGAGAAAAAAGACGAAAAGCAATGCTTCGTTTGGCTGAAAAAATTGCTTGACAACAAGAAGCTGTCGTACAGCAAAATCAGCTATGACAGCAATGCCAACAAGGTGAAGCTTTATTTAAGTGACAAGCAAGATTTGTACGAAAAATGCCTTAAATTTTTTGGGTTCATCGCCGTTCAAATGGGCGCGGATTGTGGAAAATCTTTTATGGACGGATTTCACAAAAGGAAAATTATCGGCGATTTGTACGTGCCGCATTTCGATAGGGAAAATTTGTTTACGTACGTAAGCGAACATAGAAAGGACGACTGTGAAACGGAGTACGTCTACGCGTGCTTGAAGCGTGATGGCATCGGTTGCGAAAAGGACGCAAAAGAAGCGTTTACGGTGATGGAAAATCTCGCTAAAAACGGGTGCGCGCTTGCACAACGTGGGCTTGGGGATTGTTATTTCAAGGGTGTATGCGTAAAAGAAGATCAAAAAGCGGCAGTAGAATGGTATAAAAAATCGGCGGCACAAGGCTGTGCGATAGGGCAAAACGCCTTGGGATATTGCTATGCTTTTGGTTGCGGCATAGAACAAGACACGGAAAAGGAAAAAGAATTGTATGAAAAGGCGGCGGCGCAAGGGTACGCAGTGGCGCAACGCAATTTGGGCATTTACTATGCGGAAAATGAAAATGATTACGAAAATGCCGTGAAGTGGTATCAAAAAGCGGCGGAAAGTGGGGACGGCACGGCGCTTTGTAAGCTTGGGTGTTGTTATCTTGACGGAATTGGTGTAGAAGAAGACGAAAAAAGAGGTTTTGATTTGATTGAACACGCGGCATTGCAAGAAGACTTGCGAGGACTTTGCGCGTTGGCGTTTTGTTATGAAGAAGGGTGTGGCGTAGCCAAAGATTTACATAAGGCTGCCGAGATTAATGAAAAATTGGCGTTGAAAGGATCTACTGATTCGCAATATTGGCTAGGGAATTATTATTATACGGCAAAATGCGGAAAAACCGATTATCAAAATGCGTTGAAGTGGTATGAAATGGCGGCGGAAGCGGGCGACGCGCGTTCGCAAAACCAACTTGGGTATATGTACGCAAACGCGCTTGGTGTAAAACTCGATTATATCATTGCGGCGAATTTCTTTGAAAGGGCGGCGGCAAACGGAAGCGCTGACGGGCTTTTCAACGCTGGGCTTAGTTATCACATGGGGCGAGGCGTAAAAATAGATTACGCAAAAGCGGTGAAATATTACGAACAAGCGGTGGAAAAAGGTTCGGTTTCGGCTACGCATCATTTGGGAATACTTTATGAGTGTGGGCAAGGTGTGCCTAAAGATGAAAAGAAAGCCTTTCAGCTTGTGGAAAAAGGGTGTAATATGGGAAACTTAGCGGCAGCGACAACTTTGGGGATGTATTATCTTAAAGGATTCGCCGTAAAAGAGGACTATCAGAAGGCGTTTGAGTTGTTTAAGAAAGCCGCAGAAGGCGGAAACAAAGAAGGCATGTTCGATTTGAGCCTTTGTTATGAAAACGGCTGGGGAACATTGAAAAATCCTGCGCTTGCTAAAAAGTGGCGGGATAAGGCGGTTCAAAACGGCCTCGTGATTTAAAAGTAAAAGAAAAAAGGACTTCGCGGAGAAGTCCTTTTTTAATGTCAAAGTTTTTTATTGAACGATAGGCGCAGGGCGCAAGCCAAGCGCTTTTATCATTTGCCCTACGTATTGCACGGGGATAAGTTCGATTTTGTCGGCGTATTTTTGGCACGTTTTCATGTTTTTGGCGGGCAAAATTACTCGCTTAAAGCCCGTTTTAATGCACTCGTTGACACGCTTATCCGCTTGCGACACGGGACGGATTTCCCCCGTCAAGCCTACTTCGCCAAACAGCGCCGTGTATTTATCAATCGGGTTGTCGCTTGCCGCACTTGCCAAAGCGGCGCAAATCGCCAAATCGACGCTCGGTTCGCCCAGTTTCATGCCACCCATGGCGTTGACGTACACGTCGGAAGCAAAGAAGGGGATTCCACAACGCTTTTCAAGCACCGCAATCAGCACGACGAGTTTGTTATAATCTACGCCCAAACTCATGCGACGGGGTGCGCCGAAAGGGGTTTTGGAAATGAGCGTTTGAATTTCTACGTTCATGCAGCGGTTGCCGCTTTCGGACGGGGTGACGGCTGAGCCTGCCGCAATCCCACGTGCGTCCGATAAGAATAAGTTTGCATAATCGCTGACGCTTTTAATGCCCTCGTCCGTCATCTCGAATACGCCCACTTCTTGTGCCGAGCCAAAGCGGTTTTTCACCGCTCGAAGAAGACGATAATTGTCTTCTTGTTGCCCTTCAAAATACAGCACGGTGTCCATGATATGTTCAAGAACTTTCGGACCGGCAAGCGAGCCTTCTTTCGTCACGTGTCCGATGATGAAAAACGTGATGTTTTGGCTTTTTGCAATTCGCATAAGTTTTGCGGCACATTCACGCACTTGCGCAACGCTGCCCGCAGCCGACGAAAGGGTGTCGGTGTACACCGCTTGGATAGAGTCGATGACGACGACGGTGTGCCCGTCCAAAGCGCTTTCGATATCTTCCAAACACGTTTCGTTCAAAAGGTATAAATTGTCCGAGTTCAAACCCAGTCTTTCGCAACGCATTTTCACTTGCGAACAGCTTTCTTCGGCGGAAGCGTACAGCACCTTTTCCGTCTTGGCAAGGTTTGCTGAAACTTGCGTAAGAAGGGTGGATTTCCCTATACCAGGGTCGCCGCCAAGCAACACAAGCGAGCCTCTCACCATACCGCCGCCGAGCACGGTGTCAAATTCGCCGATGCCACATTTTACACGGTGGAATTTTTCAAACCCTACTTGCGAAAGGGGCAAAGCACGGGTAGGCGATTTCAAGGTATTCGTGCGCGTGGGGGTGTTATCCACACGGACGAGTTCTTCTTGCAACGTATTAAATTCTCCGCAATCGGGGCACTTGCCCAGCCATTTAGGGGTGGCGTAGCCGCATTGCGAGCATACGAACTGACTCGTCGGGGTTTTGCTTTTCGTTGCCATAAATTCTCCTTACTTATTTTAATAACGCGTACGCGTGTACGGTAATGCCTTTTCCTTCGCCAACGTACCCAAGTCCTTCGTTTGTGCCTGCGGTAATACCGACGGCGGTGGGATCAACTTTCAAAGCGGACGAAAGTACGTTTTTCATATCGTCGATATATTTGGCAAGGCGGGGCTTTTCCGCTTGGATAGCGATGGAAACGTTTTGCACGCCGTAATTCATTTCCGTGAGCATAACCATAACGCTTTCGAGCATTTTAATAGAGTTTGCGTTCTTCCATTTTTCGTCCGTATCGGGGAAATAGAAGCCGATGTCCTTCAAGCCCGCCGCCGAAAGAAGCGCATCCATAAGCGCATGCACGAGTACGTCGCCGTCGCTGTGTGCAATCAAGCCGCTTTCGCTGGGGATTTTTACGCCGCCAAGCGTAATATACGGTTGTTCTTTTCCAAAAGCGTGCGTATCCACGCCAAAACCGCAACGAGCTACGCCGCTTGCAAAGTCGCTTGCGTGTGTCAATTTTCTATTCTCTTTTCCGCCTTCGCAAAGGGTGGGTTTTCCACAATACGCCGCAAACACGGACGAATCGTCGGTGTAGGAAAGGTTGCCGTTTTCAAAGGCTTGGTTGTACGCTGAAAGAATATTTTCCGTGAAGAAGCCTTGCGGGGTTTGGATTTGGTAAAGGGTGTCGCGGTTGGGCACGTTTACAATTTTATTCTTTTCCGCCACGGCAATCGTGTCCGTGCAAGCCACCGCACAAACGCCGCTACCAAACGATTTTACGCTTTGGATACAACGCTCGATAATTTCACGAGTGACGAAGGGGCGCGCGCCGTCGTGGATAAGCACGATTTCGCTTTTCACTTCCTTTAATGCGTTGTACACCGATTCCGTGCGCGTTTGTCCGCCAAGCACCACTTTCACTCTTGCAAATTTTTCGCAAAGGGCGGAAATTTCCGCATAATCGTTTTCCGAAGCCGTGACGATAATTTCGTCAATGCCGTGGAAATCAAAAGCGGAAAGGGATTTTTCCAAAGCTGTGCTACCTTGGAAGGGGATAAGCAGTTTGTTCTTTTCAAAACCTGCGCGCGTGCCTTTGCCCGCAGCGCAAATTACCACGCCAACCGAATATTTCATACAATCACCTCGTAAAGGGAAGCGGCTTCTTCCTTTTTCACAGTTTCTTTGATATTGAGCACGCGGAATTTCAAACTGCCCGCCGCATACAAAACTTCCACCACGTCGCCGATTTTAATTTTGGTGGACGGCTTTGCAATTTTGCCGTTGATAAGCACTTTATCTTCGCCGCAAGCTTCTTGGGCGACGGTGCGTCTTTTCAAAATACGCGAAACTTTCAAAAATTTGTCAATTCTCATAAAAAAACCTAAAAATAATAAAAAAAAGTTAAAATAATTTCAAAAACGCTTGACATCTTTTTTTTGCTCGATTATAATTAGATAATGTATCATTATGCTTAATATGGCGTATTGCCGCTTGGTGGCGATTTTTCGGGTGAAAAAAAGCTGTCAAAACCCTTGAAAAACCAAGGAAAAGCGGGTGTTTTTGCCAAGACGTTTACGGTATTATTATACCGCAAAAAAACGCAAAAGTAAAGCGATATAAGAAAAATTTTGTAAAATTCGATTTTTATCGATGAAAAGATATACTCGGTAAATCGCTAAAAAATATGTAAGGAGCTTTTTTAACCGATGGATTTACCTATCTCAAAGTATGGAAAAACCGAACGTAGAAAATTCGGCAAAATCGACGACGTAATCGACATTCCCGACCTCGTCGAAATCCAGAAAGACAGCTACAAGACCTTCATCGAAGAAGGGATTGCAGAGGTATTCGAGGACTTCTCCCCGATTACCGACTACTCCGACCATTTTGAACTCTATTTCTTAGAGCACAGATTTGGCGACAAACCCAAGTATGACGAAAAAGAATGCCGTACTCGTGATGCAACATACGCGTTGCCTTTGCGTGTAAAAGTTCGTCTTGTCAACAAGGTGAAAAACGAAGTTCTCGACCAAGAAGTATTCATGGGCGACCTTCCCCTTATGACGGAAAACGGCGCTTTCATCATCAACGGTGCAGAACGTGTTATCGTTTCCCAGCTCGTTCGTTCCCCCGGCGTTTACAATGCGTCGAGCAAGGACAAGACGGGTAAAGAAATGTTCGCAACCACCGTTATGCCCAACCGTGGCGCATGGCTCGAATTCGAACAAGACGCACAAGATGCTTTGTACGTGCGTGTTGACAGAAAGAAGAAGTTGTGTGTGACGGTGCTTTTGCGTGCACTCGGCTTTGGTTCTAACCGCGCTATTGAAGACTTGTTCCCTGGCAACAAGATTATCGCGGCTACCCTTGCAAAGGACACGGCAAAGAGCGAATCGGACGGCTTGTACGAATTGTATCGTCGTCTTCGTCCTGGTGAAGCTCCCACGGAAGATTCCGTAAGAGCGCACCTTTTCAACTTGTTCTTCGACCCTCGTCGCTACGACATTGCGAAAGTGGGCAGATACAAGTACAACAAAAAGCTTAACCTTGCTTTCCGTTTGGAAGGCTGCCGTATCGCAGACACGATTATCAACCCCGAAACGGGTGAAGTACTTGCAACGGAAGGGGAAATCATTTCCGAAAAGCAAGCAAAAGACATTCAAAACTGCGGTATCAACGAAGTTTACGTCCTTGTAGATGATCCCGAAGAAGGGGAAATCAGACACAAGATGATTGCAAACGGCACGGTAGATTTTGCGGCGATTTCCGATATCCCCGTTCAAGTACGTGCAAAAGACTTCGGTTTGCTTCCCACCGTTTACTATCCCAACTACAAATTCTCCAAACTCATCGCAGAGGAATGCGCGAACTTGAGCGTGGAAGAAGTTGCTGATAAGTACACCGACGAAATCAACGAACTTTACAAGACGATTGAAAAGGCGGAAGAACCGGACGAAAAACCCGAAGAAAAGAAAAACAGAGAAAAGAGAAAGGACAACCGTTGCAAATTTGTTGCGGCTTGTAAGCTTTTCCACGAAATCTTGAATAGCGAACACCCCGTTCCTACCAAAGAACAAAAGAAGGAAATGCGTCCCCTTATCGACAAACTCTGCCATAAGCATATCACGGTAGACGATATCGTTGCTTCCATTTCCAGCAACCTCGATTTGCGTTGCGGTATCGGTTCGACGGACAATATCGACCACCTTGGCAACCGTCGTGTACGTTCGGTAGGCGAATTGTTGCAAAACCAACTCCGCGTAGGTATTGCACGTTTGGAAAGACTTATCAAAGAACGTATGGCTACGCAAGATCCTATGGAAATTACGGCAACCGCGCTTATTAACATCCGTCCCGTATCGGCTGTTATCCGCGAATTCTTCGGTTCGTCGCAACTTTCGCAATTCATGGACCAAACCAACCCGATTGCAGAACTTACGCACAAGCGTAAACTTTCCGCACTCGGTCCTGGCGGTTTGAATAGAGATCGTGCTACGTTTGAAGTACGTGACATTCACCATACGCACTATGGCCGTATGTGTCCTATCGAAACGCCTGAAGGTCAAAACATCGGTCTTATCACCTCCCTTGCAACGTATGCAAAGGTAAACGAATACGGTTTCATTATGAGCCCGTATAGAAGAGTGGATAAGGAAGCTGGTATTGTAACCAAGCACGTAGATTATCTTACGGCTGACGAAGAAGATAAGTATATCGTTGCGCAAGCAAACGAACCTTTGGACGAAGAAGGTAGATTTATCAACGAACGCGTAGGCTGCCGTCATCAAAACGATATTACGGAAATGCCTCGTGAAAAGATGGACTACATGGACGTTTCGCCCAAGCAACTTGTTTCGGTTGCAACGGCGCTTATTCCCTTCCTTGAAAACGACGATACCAACCGTGCGCTCATGGGCTCGAACATGCAACGTCAAGCAGTACCCCTTTTGAAGACGGAATCGGCTATCGTTGCTACGGGTATCGAATCGGATATTGCAAAATATTCGGGCGTTATCGTGACGGCAAAAGAAGCGGGCGTTGTCGTTTCTTGCTCGTCCAACATGATTAAGATTAAGGAAGATAGCGGTTTCATCACCGAATATCCCTTAAAGAAATTTGAACGTTCCAACGCAGGTACGTGTCTTAACCAACGTCCTATCGTTGCAACGGGCGACAGAGTATTCAAAGGCGAAATTATCGCCGACGGTCCTTCCACCAACAACGGTGAACTTGCCCTTGGTAAGAACATTCTCATCGGTTATATGGAATGGGAAGGCTACAACTACGAAGACGCTATCTTGCTTTCCGAAAAATTGGTGCAAGACGACGTGTTCACGTCTATCCACATTGAAGAATACGAAACGGAAGCAAGAGATACGAAACTTGGTCCTGAAGAAATCACGCGTGACATCCCCAACGTAGGCGACGATGCGCTTAAAGATTTGGACGAAGACGGTATCATCCGTATCGGTGCGGAAATTCAAAGCGGTGACATTCTCGTTGGTAAAGTATCGCCCAAGGGCGAAGCGGAACTCACGCCTGAAGAAAGATTGCTTCGCGCTATCTTTGGTGAAAAATCGAGAGAAGTTCGCGATACGTCCTTGAAAGTACCTCACGGCGAAGGCGGCGTTGTCGTTGACGTTAAGGTATTCACGAGAGAAAACAAAGACGAACTTGAACCTGGCGTAAACAAACTCGTTCGTGTATATATTGCACAAAAACGTAAGATTCAAGTGGGCGACAAGATGGCAGGTCGTCACGGTAATAAGGGCGTTATCTCCCGCGTGCTTTCGCAAGCGGATATGCCTTTCCTTGCTGACGGTACGCCTCTTCAAATCTTGCTTAACCCGCTCGGCGTTCCTTCGCGTATGAACATCGGTCAGGTTTTGGAAGTACACCTTGGCTACGTATGTAAGCAACTTGGCTGGAAGATTGCTACGCCCGTATTCGACGGCGCAACGGAAAAAGATTTGGAAACGCTCTTCCGTGAAAACAACTTGGTAAACCCCGACGGCAAAGTCGACGGTAAGTTCCAAGTATTCGACGGTAGAACGGGTGAACCTTTTGAAAACCGTGTAACCATCGGCGTACAATATATGATTAAGCTTATCCACCTTGTAGACGACAAGATTCACGCACGTGCAATCGGTCCTTACAGTTTGGTCACGCAACAACCTCTTGGCGGTAAAGCGCAATTTGGTGGCCAAAGATTTGGTGAAATGGAAGTTTGGGCGCTTGAAGCTTACGGCGCAGCGCACATCTTGCAAGAAATTTTGACGGTTAAATCGGACGACGTTGTCGGCCGTGTGAAGACGTACGAATCCATCGTTCGCGGCGAAAACATTTCCGAACCTGGTATTCCCGAAGCGTTTAAGGTACTTTTGAAAGAATTGCAATCGTTGGCACTCGACGTTAAGGTTCTTACCGAATCGGGCGACGAACTTGTTATTCGCGAATTTGAAGACGAAGACGACGCATCGGATAACTTGGCGAAGGAAAGAGAACTTGCTAAGTCGGAAGAACTTGAAGAAATCGACTTCAGCATGGACGAAGAAGACGATGAAGACGACGAATTCGACGTTAACATCTTTGAAGAAGAAGGCGACGACGAAGACGGATTTGAAAGCGGCGACGACGATTCGTTTGAAGGTGACTTTGACGATGATGATTTTGGTTTTGACAAACTGTTCGACGACGGTTTTGATGATGAAGAATAAGGAGGAGACAAGAGTATGTACGAATTAAACGATTTCAATTCAATTCAAATTAGCATTGCTTCTCCCGAGAAAGTTAGAGAATGGTCGTACGGTGAAGTAACGAAACCCGAAACCATCAACTACCGCACCCAAAAGCCCGAAAAAGACGGTCTTTTCTGCGAAAAGATCTTTGGGCCGATGAAGGACTGGGAATGCCACTGCGGTAAATACAAGAGAATCAAATACAAGGGCCACGTTTGTGAAAAGTGCGGTGTAGAAATCACCCGTTCCAAAGTGCGCCGTGAAAGAATGGGGCATATCGAACTTGCTGCACCCGTATCGCATATCTGGTATTTCAAAGGCGTGCCTTCTAAAATCGGTTTGCTTTTGAACATGGGTCCCAAGCAACTCGAACAAGTTATCTACTTTGCTTCCTACGTTGTTCTTAACCCCGGTAGTGTATCCGAACTTGAATACAAGCAAGTTATCACCGACAAGCAACTTCGTGAAATCGAAGAACGTTATGGCGATTCGTCCGTGACGGGCTTGAAAGTGGGCATGGGAGCTGAATCCATCCGCGAACTTTTGATGGCGGTAGATTTGGACAAGGAAAGCGAAGAATGCAAGAAAGCGCTTGACGAAGGCGTGAATGCACAAAAAGGCCCCGGTCAAAAAGCGATTAAGGCGATTAAGCGTTTGGAAGTTATCGAATCGTTCAGAAAGAGCGGCAACCGCCCCGAATGGATGATTTTGACGGTACTTCCCGTTATCCCGCCCGATATTCGTCCCATGGTACAACTTGACGGTGGTAGATTTGCTACGTCCGACTTGAACGACTTGTACCGCCGTGTTATCAACCGTAACAACCGTTTGAAGAAGATGATGGAAATCGGCGCGCCCGATATGATTATCAAAAACGAAAAACGTATGTTGCAAGAAGCGGTTGACGCACTTATCGACAACGGCCGTCGTGGTAAGGCACTTTCCGGTCCTTCCAACCGCGATTTGAAATCGCTTTCCGCAATGCTTCGCGGTAAGCAAGGTCGTTTCCGTCAAAACTTGCTTG
>JAZQWG010000026.1:0-36174 GCA_045632265.1 Candidatus Scatosoma sp. | reverse complement strand
TCTCGTGAAATGGATCAACAAATCAAAGAAGCGGGCGAAGCAGCCGTGTTTGAAGCAGGTATCTTTGGCTTGCACCCCGAACTTATCAAGCTTATCGGTCGCTTGAAGTTTAGAACGAGTTATGGTCAAAACGTTTACAAGCACTCGATTGAAGTTGCAACGCTTGCAGGTCAAATGGCAGCGGAACTTGGCTTGGACGTAAACTTTGCTAAACGCGCAGGCTTGTTGCACGACATCGGTAAGGCGGTGGACCAAGAACAAGAAGGCACGCACATCCAAATCGGTGCTGACCTTGCGAAGAAATACAAGGAAAATGCAAACATCGTCAATGCGATTATGGCGCACCACGGCGACGTAGAACCCAAGACGATTGAAGCAGTGCTTATCCAAGCAGCCGACGCTATTTCCGGCGCACGTCCCGGTGCAAGAAGAGAAACGGGCACTAACTACGTAAAACGTTTGGAAAGATTGGAATCGATTGCTTCCAGCTTCAAGGGCGTTGATAAGAGCTATGCTATCCAAGCGGGTAGAGAAGTTCGCGTTATCGTTAAGCCCGAACAAGTTGACGACGCGCAAGCGCTTTTCCTTGCAAAGGACATTGCAAAGAAGATTGAAACGGAACTTGAATATCCCGGTCAAATCAAAGTCAACGTTATTCGCGAATTCCGCAGCGTTGAATTTGCAAAATAATTAAAAATCAACCCCGAAAACAATTACGTTTTCGGGGTTTTACTTTATTCTTCCCACCAGTTTTTATCTAAAATTTTCTTATCGTCAATAATAGTGCGTGCGCCTTTTTTGGTGCTTATCGTAGGCAAAACAATGCTTTTGCCTACGTTTTCTTTATATTTAGGCGTTATCGTATAAACGTATTTTTCGTTATCTACAATGCTCTCGTCCACGTAGGATAAAATGCGCCCGCCTTGATATAAAATTACGTCGTTTTTCCCGTTTTTGCGCTTGATAATATACTCGTAAAAAAGGGGGTTTTCGGCGCTGAAAGTGATATAAACTTTGCTATCTTTAAGCGAAATTTGCGGCGTTTCAATCGTGGGATTTGTGAAATAATCAGCGGTGAGTTTTGGTAAATTATCCTTTTTGAAAAGCTCGCTAAAACGATATTCGGCGGGGGCAATTTTGTCGGCAAGCATTAAAGAGTGGGACTTTTCATAGGTGATTTTATCAAGCCAAACACTTTCAATTCCACTCGGTTTTTCAAAGGGAATATTCTCGCTTTGTAAGGCTTGTTTGATTTGCAAAAGATATTGCATAGGCAACCCACCGCCCGTGTAATTTACGATAGAATTGTTTGCATTTCCAAGCCAAATTCCTACCACGTCGGTTGGCGTGTATGCAACGGCATAAGCATCGGTGTTGCCTTTTTCTGTGCCAACCGTGCCCGTTTTTGCGGCAATTTCAAAGGGGAATGAGCGAAGTTTTTTCGCTGTGCCACTTTGTACGGCTGTGTGCAACATATCGCTGACAAGATAAGCTGTTTCTTTAGAAAAAACTTGTGTTTTTACGTCGTTTTTCTTGTAAACGGAAACGCCGTCGATTTTAATTTCTTTGATAAAACCGCAGTCCGCATATTCGCCGCTGTTTGCAAGCGTTGCGTATCCGCTAAGAAGGGAAGGAAGGGTAAATCCGTTTTTCATTCCACCCAAAGCAAGTGCTAAAGAATAATCTTCCTTGTCAATGTTTAGGTTAATTTTATTTAGATAAGAAACGGCTTTATCCACACCAACGCTTTCTAAAACTTTGACTGCGGGCACGTTTAGGCTTTTGGCAAGCGCTTCTCGCGCACTTATATATCCGTGATATTTATTATCGTAATTTTGCGGGGAATAACCGTTGTAATCCACTTTTTCATCCAAAATAGGCGTGGCGGGTGAAAGCAAGTTTTCTTCTATGGCGGGCGCATAGACAAGCAAGGGTTTCAACAAAGAGGCAGGCAAACGCTTTATCTCGCCAACGGATGAAACGCATGCTTTGAAAGCGTGCGTTTTGCTGTCAAGCACGCAAAATATTTTGTCGCTTTCTTGGTGCGTTTTTGCAAGATTAGACAGCACGTCTTGGGTGATTTTGTCTAAATACGTGTATATTTCAATCTTCCCGCCCACCGTAAAATCGTGTTTTTCGGCAAGGGTGGAAAGCTCGTCAAAAACGTGCCGAGCATATCCGTTGTCGCCGTCCGTGTGGCTTGGTGAAGTGGGCAAAGCTTTGTTTTTTGCAATGAGAAATTCTTCTTCGGTGATGCTTCCGTTTTCTTTCATTGCTCGCAAAACTCTTGCTTTTCGCTTTTGACAATTTTCTGCGTTTTTGAAAGGGGAATAATTGTTTGGCGATTTCACAAGCCCAGCTAAAATGGCGGAATCCGCCACGTCCAACTCTTGCGGCGTTTTGCCAAAATAATAGAACGAAGCGGCGCGTATGCCAAAACAGCTGTGTCCAAAATAAATGACGTTTAGGTATTTTTCAAGGATTTCTTCCTTGGAATATTTTCTTTCAAGTTTTCTCGTCAGCTTCCACTCGGCAAGCTTGCGTTTCAGCGTTTTTTCTTGGCTTAAGTGGGTGTTTTTTATAAGCTGTTGGGAAATTGTCGATGCGCCTTGCTTAAAAGAGCGGGCGCGCATATTGTTGTAAACGGATTTGACAATGCGTTTATAATCAAATCCGTTATGCGAAAAAAAACGCTTGTCTTCCGTATCGACAAACGCCCGTATGGTATGCGTAGGCAGGGAATTGTAAGGCACGATTAGCCTCGTAAACCCCGCCGTGGTAGGGGCAAATTGCTCGTTTTGATTATCGTAAAGGGTGACGTTGTTTTCTACAAGCGCAAGTTTTTCGCTTGATAAATGCGCGTCTTTCGTGACGGCAAAATAATACCCAAGCCCCACGAGCAAAAAAGCCAAAAATAATAAAAATAACCATTTTAAGATTTTTAAGATAATTCTCATCGAAAATAGTATGTACAAAGCCTTGTTTTTTATCAGTATTTATGAAGAAATCTATTAGATTTCTTATAAAAACCGTTGAAATACTTGCTAAATAAGCAAAAAAAGAGTATAATAAAGAAAATAATTATACTCGGGTATTATAAGCTTATGTCGAAAAATTATCATATCGTCACCTACGGTTGCCAAATGAATTTGCACGAATCGGAAAAAATCGCGGGGATATTAAAAAAACTTGGATATGAACACGAAACCGCATTAGAAGATGCGGATATCGTTGTTTTCAACACTTGTTGTATTCGTGAAAACGCTGAAAATCACGCTTTTGGCAATATCGGTTCATTGAAACAACTTAAACGCCAAAAACCCGAACTCATGATTGTCGTCGGCGGTTGCATGACGCAAGAAAAGGGCAAGACGGAAGTTTTGAAAAAGAAATTTCCCTTTATCGACGTTATGTTCGGCGCATTGAACATTGAAGAGTTGGAAAGCTTGATTTTACGCAAGCGCGCGCAAAAGAAAAAAGTAATTTCTATCCGTGAAGAAGCGGGCGCAATCGTGGAAGATATCGAGCCCGTTCGTACAAGCTATCCCAACGCTTGGGTAAACATTACGTACGGTTGCAACAACTTTTGCTCTTATTGTATCGTGCCTTACGTTCGTGGTAGAGAGCGTTCGAGAAAACCCGAAAATATCATCGCTGAAGTAAAACAGCTTGTTAAAGATGGTTATAAAGAAATTACGTTGCTTGGTCAAAACGTAAACTCTTACGGGGCGGACGGCAGCACGGGCATGAATTTTGCACAGCTTTTGGATGCAGTTGCTTCCATTGACGGCAAGTTTAGATTGCGCTTTATGACAAGCCACCCCAAAGATTTCAACGAAGATGTCGTTGCGGTAATGGAAAAGCACCGCAAGATATGCAGACTTGTGCATTTGCCCGTACAATCGGGTTCTAATCGAATTTTGCAAGCGATGAACCGTCGTTATACAAGGGAAAAATACCTTGGCGAAATTGAAATCTTAAAATCCCGCTTGCCCGAAGCGGAAGTGACGACGGACATGATTGTCGGCTTCCCCGGTGAAACGGAAGAAGATTATTTGCAAACGGAAGACTTGGTGAAAAAAGTGGATTACGCTTCGGCGTTCACGTTCGTATATTCTCCCCGTCAAGGCACGAAAGCGGCGACGATGGAAAACCAAATCGACGAAGCAACGCAAAAGGATAGAATTATGCGCCTTGTCGAACTTGTCAATACGCTCACCCGTCAAAAATCGGAGAAGTACGTGGGCAAGCGTATCGAAATTTTGTGCGAGGATTACGACAAGAAAAAGGGCTTGTACATGGGCAGGGACGAGTTTGGTCGTATGGGCTATTTCCAAAGCGAACACGACTGTATCGGTCAATTCGTCACGCTTGATATTAAAAAGGCAAACGGCATTTCGCTCTACGGCGAAAAAGTGGAAGGATAAATAAGGGAAAGGCAGGTAAAAGGCTATGGCACTTTCACAAATGATGCAACACTATTTATCGATGAAGGAAAAGTACCCCGATTGCGTACTCTTTTATCGCTTGGGGGATTTCTATGAAATGTTTTTCGACGATGCGAAAAAGGTTTCTAAAATTCTCGATTTAACGCTCACGGGCAAGGACTGTGGGCTTGAAGAACGTGCGCCGATGTGCGGTATTCCTTATCACGCGGCGGACGGTTATATTGCCAAACTCGTTTCCGTAGGGGAAAAAGTGGCGGTGTGCGAACAGCTTTCCGATCCCAAACAAGCGGGAAGGGGGCTTGTCGAACGTGGCGTTGTCCGCATCGTTTCGGCGGGCACGGTGATTGAAGAAGAATACCTTGACGAAAAGAAAAATAACTATATCGTTTGCGCTGTGAAGGGGGAAGGCGTTTCCCTTGCTTGGGCGGATATTACGACGGGCGAATTTTTGGCGGAAGAATTCACGGGCGAACTTGCCGTGGAAGACGCTATCAGCGAAATGATGAAGCTTTCCGTTGCGGAAATCATTTGCAACGAAGAAATGCTTACGGCGTGCAAGGACGTAAAGGAATTGAAGCATAATCAGTTGCCGCCTTTTTCTTGCTACGTGCCTTGGGCGTTTAATATCAAGCGTGCGGAAAAGAATTTGTTAGACCAGTTCAAAGTGCAATCGCTCGCCCCTTATGGGCTTTCGGCAAAGGAAGATATGATTTCGGCTGCGGGTGCGCTTATCGAATATTTGCGTGACACGCAAAAACACGCACTTGCGAATATCAACTCGATTAAGACGGTAAACCGTGGGAAGTATATGGAACTCGACACGATTGCCGTTCGCAATTTGGAATTGACGCATAACAACGCCGACAATAAAAAATACGGCTCGCTTTTGTGGGTACTTGATAAGACGAAGACGGGCATGGGCGCAAGATTGCTTAATCGCATGGTGCTTTCGCCCTTGAAAGATAAAGAAGAAATCGAACGCAGACAAGCGGGCGTAGAAGAATTGTTTAACGCAGCCGTTGTAAGGGTTGCGCTTGGCGAAAGCTTGTACGAAATCGGCGACACCGAACGTTTGGCAGGCAAAATTTCCAACGGTAATTTCACGCCGAAAAACTGTTTGGCTTTAGCAAATGCGCTTAGCGCTTTGCCCACGATTAAATTCCAACTTTCGGGATTTAGCTCGGAAATCTTGCGTGAAATCAACGAAAATATCGTAGATATGCAATCGCTTGCGGAACTTCTTTTCGCAGCAATTTCCCCCGATGCAAGCGCCGTAATGAAAGACGGCGGGTATATCCGCGATGGATTTAGTGCGGAACTTGACGAACTTCGCCGTTATAATAAGGGCGCTGTTGAACTTATTCGTGACATCGAAGCGCGCGAGCGTGAACGCACGGGCATTAAGACGTTGAAGACGGGATATAATAGGGTGTTTGGCTATTATATCGAAATCACAAATTCCTTTAAGGATCAAGCCCCCGCCGATTATATCCGCAAACAAACGTTGACGACGGGTGAAAGATATATCACGGAAGAATTGAAACAAATCGAAGAAAAAGTGCTTTCAAGCGGCGAAAAGGCAATGCAACTTGAAAACCAAATCTATCAAAGATTGATGCAAATTCTTTTAGAAAACTTGCAAGATTTGCAAAAAATTTCTTCCGCCCTTTCTTTGCTCGATTGCTTGGTGTCCTTTGCAACGGTTGCCAAAGAACGTCGCTACGTTCGTCCTACTATCAAAGAAAGCGGCTCGCCTTTGACGATTACGGAAGGCAGACACCCCGTTGTGGAAGCGATTGCAAAAGATAGATTTGTCCCCAACGATACGCTGCTTGACAACGGCGACAACCGTTGCGTGGTTATCACGGGACCGAATATGGCGGGTAAAAGCACGTACATGCGCCAAGTTGCTTTGATTGCGCTTATGGCGCACCTTGGCTCGTTCGTGCCCGCAAAATCCGCTGAAATACCTATTACCGATAGAATTTTCACAAGAGTTGGCGCAAGCGATAACTTGATTTTCGACCAAAGTACGTTCATGGTAGAAATGATGGAAGTAGCAACCATTTTGCAACGTTCTACAAAAGACAGTCTTTTGGTTTTGGACGAAGTTGGGCGTGGCACAAGCACTTACGACGGGCTGTCGATTGCGTGGGCTGTTGTCGAATTCCTTGCAAGCCAAGTGCGAGCAAAAACGCTTTTCTCTACGCATTATCACGAGTTAACGGAACTTGAAGACACGCTTGATGGTGTAAAGAATTATAAGGTGACGGTAAAGGAATTAAACGGCGTTATCGTATTCTTACGTAAAATCGTGCGTGGCGGGGCGCTTAGAAGCTTTGGTATCGAAGTTGCTTCTCTTGCGGGCGTTCCTAAAGAAGTGACGTCGCGCGCAAAACTTATTTTGAAAGCGCTTGAAAAGAACGATTTGATGAGTGGCAAAAAGAAACTCGTTATCGAAGAGGAAGAAAAGCAAGAAAAGACGTACACGGAAGTGGAAAAAATCTTAATGCAAACGGACGTAAACACGCTTTCGCCTATGCAAGCGTTGCTGCTTTTAAGCGATTTGAAAGAAAAAATAACCGAGGAAAATTGATATGGCAAAAATTAACATATTGCCCTCAAAAGTATATAACCGAATTGCGGCGGGCGAAGTGGTCGACCGTCCTTATTCCGTCGTAAAAGAACTTGTCGAAAACGCAATTGATGCGGGTGCAACGGAAATTGAAATTTCCATTGAAAAGGGCGGCAAGCAGCTTATCCGTATCGTTGACAACGGTTGCGGTATCGAACGTGACGATTTGCAATCGGCGTATTTACCCCACGCAACGAGTAAGATTGCAAAGGCGGAAGATTTGGAAAATATCGTCACGCTTGGTTTCCGTGGTGAAGCCGTTGCATCCATTGCTTCCGTTTCTAAAATGACGATTACGTCCAAAGTGGAAGGGGAAAAATGCTATCGTTTGCGCAACAACGGCGGAGACTTGGGCTTTATTGAAGAATGTTCGGGTGATAAAGGCACGGTTGTGGAAGTGGAAAGTCTTTTCTTCAACGCACCCGTAAGACTTAATTTCTTAAAATCGGATAAAGCGGAAGAAGGGGATATCACCACCTTCGTTTCCCGTTTTATCTTAAATAGACACGACATTGCGTTCACGTATTATGCGGACGGCAAAAAGATTTTGCAATCGTTTGGTGGTGGTATGGAAGAAGCGTTCGTATGCGTGTATGGTGCGGCTACGCGCGCGCAATGTATCGAAATCAACGCACAAAAGCACGGCATCGGTATTCGTGGCTATATCGGCAATCAAAACTTTTCCAAGCCGAATAAAAGCTATCAAAGCGTTTTCTTAAACGGTAGACACGTCATCAACCCCACCATTTCTTCGTCCATTTCGGGCGCGTATAATGCGTATTTGATGAAACGTCAATATCCTTTCTACGTATTGCATATCAGCGTACCTACGGGCATTGTTGATGTCAACGTTCATCCTAATAAAACGGACGTTCGTTTTGCAGACAACGGCGTTATTTACGGGTGTATCTATTCGGTGCTTTCGGCGGTGCTGGACGGCAAATCGAACGCTTTGGAATACATCGTTCCCGACACGAATTCGACGGTGATACAAGAAGAACCGACGTTAAATAAGTACGCGGATAGATTTGAAGACATTATCGCTACGCCCAAAACCACGGAAGAACCGCCGAAAAAATCCCTTTCGGAAAGCATTTTAGAACAAGCTGCGGAAGAAAAAACGGCGGAGAAGAAATCCACACCGAGCAGTTCCGTATTCGGTTTTGAAACGTTGACCTATGAGGAAGCGAAGAAGGAAATTGAAGAGTGCGATCCCTTTGGTAAAAAACAGCTGAAAAAGCCGTTTACGCCTACGTCTATGACACCGTACCCCAACGAAAACGGGTTTACGCCTATTGAAGTTATCCCGCCTTTTAAGGAAAATATGCCCGGTTTCCGTATGATGACGGAAGAAGAATTTAGCAATCCTAACCCCAAGCGTATGCCTATGAAGAAAAAGGGCCCGCCTACAAAGCTGTTAGAATTGTTCCCTGGTGCTGTTTATAAAGAACCCGTTATGCTTCGTTTTGACGATCCCGACGGGGGAAGCGAAAACGACACTGCGCTTGACTCTATCGACCATTTTGAAGAAAATAAGCGCTATTTGGAAACGCTTGATAATAAGGCAAAACAAGACAAAATCGACGTGGATTCGTGCACGTACGTAGGCAAACTTTTCAATACGTATTTGCTCTATCAACGTGGCGATGAAATTCTCGTTATCGACCAACACGCCGCACACGAACGTTTGCTTTTTGATAAATTGAAGGCTCGTATGCAATCGAGAGAACGTATTTATCAACCATTGCTTGTCACGTACGACATGAAGCTGAACGCCTTTGAAGGCACGTTCATGCGTGAACGCTTGGAAGATATCCGTTCCATGGGCTTTGAAATCGACGATTGTGGCGATAACGTATTCAAGGTACGTGCCGTACCCGTAGATATCCCCAAGATTGACGTTAACGCTTTCTTTAATAGCATTTTAGGGGAAGTGAACGGCTATCGTGCGATTAAACTTGAAGAAATCTTGAAAGATAAGCTTGCATCGGCGGCTTGTAAAGCGGCAATCAAAGGCGGCATGGATATCAGCCGAGCGGAGATTGACGAGCTGTTCAGACAAATGGACGGCGACATGGGCTTGAAATGTCCGCATGGCAGACCTGTCGTTGTAAAAATTAGCAAAACGCAACTTGAAAAAATGTTCAAAAGGATAGTATAATGCCCAAAGTATTAGTGATTTGCGGGGCGACGGCATCGGGAAAAACTTCGCTTGCCGTTTCCTTGGCGAAACAATTGAATACGGAGATTATTTCCGCCGATTCTATGCTCGTTTATAAGGGGCTTGATATCGGCACGGCAAAGCCGTCGGAAGAGGAAAAAATGGGCGTTAAACACCATTTAATCGACGTTGTATCGCCGCTTTCCGCCTTTTCTGTAAGTGATTATGAAAAGGAAGCATTGCCGATTGTGGAAAAATTGCTAGCTGAAGGCAAAACGCCTATTATTTGCGGTGGCACGGGTTTTTATATTCAATCACTTTTGTATAAAAGCCAGTTTGGAAACGTGGGCGCAAATGCGGAAGTTAGAGAGAAATACGAACGTTTAGCGGAAGAAAAGGGCGCAGAATACGTGCATGGCTTGCTGGCGGAAGTAGATAAAGAAAGTGCGGAAAAACTGCATGCAAACGACGTGAAAAGGGTAATTCGTGCGCTTGAAATCTACGAAGTGACGGGCAAGGCGAAATCGGCGCAACAAGATAAACAAATTCCTCGATTCGATTTTGTGTCCGTTTCTATCGAATATCTCCGCGAAAAATTGTATGAAAGAATCAACTTGCGTGTAGAGCAAATGTTTGAAAACGGCTTGCTTGAAGAAGTGAAAAACTTGCTTGCAAACGGCGTTGCTACGGATATGCAATGTATGCAAGGGATAGGGTATAAAGAAGTTGCGGAAGGCTTGGAAAAGGGTTGGACGGAAAGGGAAATGACAGAACTTATCCAAAAGAATACCCGCAACTATGCAAAAAGACAGCAAACGTTTTTTAAGCGCTTGCAAAACCACGTCTTTCTCTCGCCCGAAACGGCGAATGTGGAAAACGTATTAAAATTGCTTGACGATTGATAAAAGGAGTATATTATGACGGCAGTAGAATTGATTAAGGAAGCGGAAGCTTCCCTTGCCGAAAAATTTAAGATTGCGGACGAGATTAGCGAATATAACCAAGAAAAGGTGTTGAAAGCATTTAATCAACACTCTATCGCTATTCGTCATTTTAACGGAACGACGGGGTATGGCTACGGCGACGACGGGCGTTTTACGCTTGGCGACGTGTTTGCTGCGTCCATGGGTGCGGAAGCGGGCATCGTTTCTCCTGCGCTCTTGTCGGGCACGCACGCTTTGTCGGTTGCGCTTTTCGGCGTTCTTCGTACGGGCGATAGCGTACTTTGCGTATCGGGTATGCCGTACGATACCATTCGTGGCGTAATTTTCGGGGACGGAAACGGTTCTTTGAAAGATTTCGGCATTTCCTTTTCGTGCACCGATTTAACGAGCGAAGGAAAGTTTGACAAGGCGGCGATTGAAAAAGAATATAATAACTTAAAAGACAGCTTGAAGATGATTTATATTCAACGCTCGCGCGGGTACGAACTTCGTGATGCGTTCACCGTTGCGGAAATCGGTGAAATTTGCTCGTTTGTGCGTGGTCTTGGGTTCAAGGGCTGTATTTTCGTCGATAACTGTTATGGGGAATTTGTAGAAAAGCAAGAACCTTGCGACGTGGGTGCGGACGTAGCCGTTGGCTCGCTCATTAAAAACCCTGGTGGCGGACTTGCGCCTACGGGTGGATATATCGTAGGCAGCGAAAAGTACGTCGATTTAATCGGTAGACGTCTTACCGCACCTTCGATTGGCAACGAAGTTGGCTCGTATGCGTACGGGTATAGATTGTTCTATCAAGGCTTGTTCATGGCACCACATACGGTAAATCAAGCAATTAAAGGTAGTTTGGTTATCGGCAAGTGCATGGAAACACTTGGTTATGAAAACTTCCCCAAACTTGACAAAACGCCCGCGGACATTACGCGTGCTATCCGTTTTGATACGGCGAAACAACTTTGCGATTTCATTCAATCGGTGCAAGAAGCATCGCCCGTGGATAGTTTCGTCACGTTGGAACCGTGGGATATGCCAGGGTATGACAGCAAAGTTATCATGGCGGCAGGTTGTTTCGTGGAAGGGGCTTCTATCGAACTTTCCGCCGATGCGCCCGTGAAAGAACCGTACACGGCATATTTCCAAGGCGGGCTTACTTACGAACATTGTAAATACGCTTTGAAGAAAATTTTAGCGAAATTATTGTAAGGGGAAACTTATGTATTTGCCTATCCTTAACCAAATGATATTGCTTTTGTGCTTTACGATATTTGGTTTCTTATTGCGAAAATGCAAAATTTTACCACTTGAAACGGATGAAGTTCTTTCCAAGCTTGAAAACATTATCTTCGTGCCTGCAATTATATTGAGTGGCTTTTTAGATAATTGTACGATTGCGATATTGAAAAGCATGTGGAAGACGCTTGTTTTTAGCGTATCAATTTTTGTCGTACTTCTTCCCATTTCTTTCTTCCTTGCAAAATGGCTTTGCAAAGAAAAGTTTTTGCGTAAAATCGCTTGGTATAGCTTGCTTTTTTCCAACTTCGGTTTCATGGGCAATGCTATCGTAAAAGCGGTTTGTCCTGAAATTTTCTTTGATTATACCATTTTTATTATGCCCTTTTGGATTGCTATTTATATGTGGGCTGTACCCGCGCTTTTGCTTACGGGCCACGAAACGAAAAGGGGTTTTAGACAAACGCTGAAAACGCTGTTCAACCCGATGTTTATCGCGCTCTTTGCGGGGCTTGCTATCGGTTTGACGGGCTTGCGCTTGCCCACCGTCGTCGTTTCAATCGTCAATGCAGCTGGCAATTGTATGGCACCCGTAGCCATGATTTTGACGGGCGTAGTCATTGCAAAATCCAACGTTTGGGGCTTGATGAAAAACTGGCGTTTGTACGCTCTTGCGGCGATTCGAGTATTGATTTTCCCGCTTGTGTACATTTTCATCGCTTGGCTTTTGCCGATAGGGAACTTTATCACGGTAACTATGCTTACGTGCGGTATGTTCATGATGAGTATGCCCCTTGGCTTAAACCCCGTTATCGTTCCTGCTGCGTACGGTGCGGATACGTCGGAAGCGGCTGGCATGACACTTATTAGCGGCATAGCTTCCGTTGCTACGATTCCGTTCATGTTTTGGCTTTTCCAAATGGCGATTGCCTAAATTTTCCACGCAAGATAGAAGAAAAATTATCAAATTCTACGCTTCGTGGGGGCACAAAAGGTGTTTTATGTGATATGATAACTATGGAGGTAGGAAATGGACCAAAAGTTGACAGGACAATTTATTGCCAAAGTTCGTAAAGAAAAGGGCATGACGCAAAAGCAACTTGCCGATGCGCTTTTAATAAGCGATAAAACCGTTTCTAAATGGGAAACGGGCGGGGGAATGCCCGAAGTATCGCTGATGTTGCCCCTTTGCAATACGCTTGGCATTTCGGTAAACGAGCTGTTGTCGGGCAAACGTCTTTCCGAACCCGAATATAAAGAAAAAGCGGAGGAAAATTTAATGGATTTGATGCAAGAAAGAAAAGAAAACAAGAGAAAATTATGGGTGGAAGCGGTAGTTCTACTCATCACGCTTTTGGGCGGTTTGACGAGTATCTTGTGCGCTTCCCATTTGGAAATGCCTAAGTTGTGGAAGGTAGCGTTGATAGCTGTTGCCGTTGTAATTTTCGTGGCTGGTATCAGCGTAATGTGCGTGCTTGAACTTTCCGCCGGCGGATACGAGTGTCCTATTTGTAAAAAACGTTTTAAGCCGACCTTTGGCGCGTATATGATGGGCGCACACACAATTATGTATCGTAAATTGACTTGCCCGCATTGCGGAAAAAGAAACTGGTGTAAACGTACTTTGACGTTGGAAGATCCGAGCACGGAAGAAACGGCAGAAAAGAAAGAAAATTAAATCAAAAACCGCTCGCAAAACGCGAGCGGTTTTCATGTTATTTCGTTAAATCCCAGTCGATAGGTGGTAAGCCTTGCGAAACAAGATATTCGTTAGTTTTCGTGAAAGGCTTGCTTCCGAAAAATCCGTTGTAAGCGGATAAGGGGGAAGGATGTACGCATTCTAAAATGCAATGTTTGCGTTCGTCAATCAGCTTTTTCTTGCTTCTTGCGTTGCCGCCCCAAAGGATAAACACGACGTGTTCCTTTTGATCGGAAATAAGTTTGATTACGCTGTCGGTAAACCACGCCCAACCGCATTTGCTGTGCGAGTTTGCTTGATGTTCACGCACGGTAAGCGACGTATTCATAAGCAGCACACCTTCGTTTGCCCATTTGGTCAAATTTCCGTTTTTGGGTTTGGGACAACCGATGTCTGATTGTAATTCCTTGAAAATATTTTCAAGCGACGGGGGATTAGGGATTCCGTCTTGAACGGAAAAGCAAAGCCCGTGCGCTTGTCCTACGTTGTGGTAGGGGTCTTGTCCTAAAAGTACCACGCGCAATTTTTCAAAAGGGGTAAAGCGGAAACAGTTGTATAAGTCGTACATATCGGGATATACGACGTGATTTTTATATTCTTCAATCAAAAATTGACGTATTTTTTGATATTTTTCGTCGGCAAAAAGGGGCGCAAGCCGAGCATTCCAATCGCCTAAATCTATCATAATTTTTTCCTTTTGTATCAGCTTATAATTCTTCAAAAATCATGGGAAGATAATCTTTCAAATTTTGAAGCGCTTTATCTCTATTTGATAAATATTGTTCGGTAGTGCTACCGCTTCCCGCCACGTCAGAAATAGCTTTTACGCTGTACACGGGCAATTCCGCCGCGTACGCCGCTTGCACGATTGCCGCACCTTCCATGTCACGGATATCCGCTTGCAATTCTTCCGTTAAAAGCTTGTAATCAATAGGCGAATCGTTAAATCTATCGGACGTGCCAAGCTTCTTTAAGGGAAGTTTTAACGCAAATTGATTGAGGGCAAGATAGTTTTCTTGATACTCGTCCAACGTGCCGATTTTCGTGCCGTTAAGCTGTGTTAAATCGAAATCGAATTGCACAGCTTCGTTGATTTGATATACGGCGCAAAGGTGCGTGTCGCTGTTTAAGCCGCCCGCTACGCCGAAGTTAATAAGCTTGTCTACGTCGAATTTACTTACGAGAAGTTGTGCGCCAAGCGCTGCATTCACTTTGCCAACGCCGCATACGCAAACGACGGTTTCCTTTCCGTAAGCCATGCCTACGTGCACTTTTTTGCCGCTGATCGTTAAAGAACGGCTGATTTTCATATCTTGAAGCAAAATATCCGCTTCGCATTGCATTGCAATAACTGCGCCGATCATATATAAAACTCCTTTGAAAACGTTTTTCGTTTCTCTTGCTTTTTTAGTGGGTTTGTGCTATAATTTCAATATCCTATATAGGATATTTTGACCAAACATCTAAATAATTATATCAGGAGATAGCAAAAATGTCAAGAGCTGAAAGGGCAAAAGAATATTTTTTACAAGGTTTTGCGTGTTCGCAAGCGGTTGCGCTCGCCTTTAGCGACGTCATCGGTTTAGACGAAGGCACGATATCGAAATTGACGTTGCCTTTTGGTGGTGGGCTTGGTAGATTACGCTTGACGTGCGGGGCGGTAAGCGGTATTGCGTTTGTTGTAGGCGGCGTATTTGCAAGTGAAGAAAACACTCCCGAAAACAAAAAGGAAACGTATGCGATCGTGCAAGAACTTTGCGCAAAATTCAAGACGCAAACGGGCAGCTTGATTTGTAGCGAACTTCTTGCGGGTATGAAAGTCCCCGTAGAAGTGGGCGGAGAAGCGGAAAAGCGCACAAAGGAATATTACCAAAAACGTTCTTGTGCGGATATGGTGTATTTAGCGACGGAAATCGTAGAAAATTACTTAATAGAAAAGGGAAAGATATGAAGAAAGAAACACGTAAGGAATTGAAAAATAAATCTTCAAAAAAGAGTAGCAACACTCGTTTTACAAAGTCTAAATGGTTGAAGTTGGGCTCTATTGTTTTGTGTTTTTGTTTAATGGTTGTTGCAACTATTTTTGCGATAAACAAGTTCGCGCCCAAGCGAGACGAGGCGGAATACGCATACATTGTCACGTATGCTGGTTGGTCTGATGAACAATCTCTTTATGAAAATGCGCTTAATTACGATTCGGTACAAGACGAAAACGGTCATTTGCCCATTTATAAAATAGATACGTTTGAAGAACTTGGCAATTTTAAGAATACCTACAAAAATATTCTTACGTTAAATAAGGGGTATGACACAACGTTGTCTTTTTCCGAAGGAATGAGCAAAGCGCAGTACGATAGGGAAATTTTTTACGAGGAAAATTCCTTGTTGCTTGTTTACGTTCCTACAAATGGCGCTTCATTAAGGGTTGCGATTGAAGAAATAAAGACGACGAATAAATCAATGTGTATTTACGTTGAACAAAATAACGTTGAAACTACGTTGACGGACGATAAGACGGGTTGGTTTATTTGTGTGCAAGTGGAAAAAGACAAAATTTCTAATTTCAAATCTTTTGATGCGGTCCTTGCGGAAAAATAATTTCATATCATAGATGATAACATAGCAAAAAAGACGGGCAATTTTGCCCGTCTTTTACTTTGCTTTTTCAATTATTTATTGCTCTTGGAAACGTTGAAATAATATTCTACAACGTCGCCGTCTTGCATGATATATTCTTTGCCTTCGCTGCGCACTTTGCCTTCCGCTTTCGCTGCTGCAATCGAGCCAAGCGTGACGAGAATTTCCCAGTTTACAACGTCCGCACGAATAAAGCCCTTTTCAAAATCGGTGTGAATTTTGCCCGCTGCTTGGGGCGCTTTCGTACCTTTTACAATCGTCCAAGCACGCGTTTCCTTTTCGCCTGCAGTAAGATAGGAAATAAGCCCAAGAAGTGCGTACGATTTTTTAATCAATCTATCAAGCCCGCTTTCGCCAAGTCCAAATTCTTCCATGAAAAGCGCTTTGTCGTCGGGGTCCATTTGCGAAAGTTCTTCTTCCGTCTTTGCGCAAATAACCAACACTTCCGCGCCTTCGTTTGCGGCAAATTCTTGCACTTTGATAACGAAGGGAAGTTCGCTTTCCGCTTTTCCCATGTCGCTTTCTTTGATATTAGCGGCGTAAATAACGGGCTTAACGGTGAGAAGGAAACAGTTTTTCATAAACTCGTCTTCGCCGTCCGCAAGGGGGAAGTTGCGCGCGGGTTTTTCGCTTTCAAGGTGCGCGTACAATCTTTCAAGGAAAGCATATTCTTCTTGAGCTTTCTTATCGGCGCCACCACGAGCTTGCACTTTCACTTTGTTCATACGGTTTTGTACCGCTTCCATGTCGGACAAAACAAGTTCAAGGTTAATCGTTTCAATATCGTTTACGGGGTCGATTTTATTGTCAACGTGGGTGATATTCGTGTCTTCAAAGCAACGAACGACGTGCACGATAGCATCCACTTCACGGATATGCGAAAGGAATTTATTCCCCAAACCTTCGCCTTTCGATGCGCCTTTTACAAGCCCTGCGATGTCAACGAATTCGATAACGGCAGGGGTGACTTTTTTGCTGGAATAAAGCGCAGCGAGCTTATCCAAACGTTCGTCGGGAACAGCAACGACGCCAACGTTCGGTTCGATGGTGCAGAAAGGATAGTTTGCGCATTCCGCACCCGCGTGCGTGATTGCGTTAAAAAGAGTGGATTTGCCTACGTTAGGGAGTCCTACGACGCCAAGTTTCATAAATTCGTCTTCCTTTACGATTTTTTCAAATATTTCTCGTCTATTATAATACAAAATTCAAATTTTGGCAAATTAAAGTTGGGTAAATTGAAAAAATACTTGCCCAAAATTAAAAAATATGGTATAGTATTAAGGATAAAAACAAAAACGAAGGGTTAATTATGGATTACAAGAAATATATTGCCGAAAAATTGCAAGTGGAAGGTGTGACGAGCGAAGAAATTTACGAGCTTCTCGCTTTACCGCCTAACACGGAAATGGGGGATTATGCGCTCCCTTGCTTCAAGTTTGCAAAACTTCTTCGCAAAAGCCCCGTGATGATTGCGGAAAGTTTGAAAGATACGGTTGCAACGGACGACGTTATCAGCGAAGTTTCCGCGGTAAACGGCTATTTGAACTTCAAAATCAACAAGGACGGCTTTGTAAAAACTACGCTTGACAAAATTTTGTCGCAAAAGGAAAAGTACGGTGCGGACAACATCGGTGAAGGCAAAACCATTTGTCTTGACTATTCGTCTATCAATATCGCAAAACCTTTCCACATCGGTCACTTGTCTACGACGGTGCTTGGCGGTGCGCTCTATCGTATCTATAATTTCCTTGGCTATAAAGCGGTGGGTATCAACCACCTTGGCGATTACGGCACGCAATTTGGTAAACTTATTTCCGCATACAAGCGTTGGGGGGATAAAGCTACCATCGAACAAGGCGGTATTCGTGCGTTGAACGAACTTTACGTGCGTTTCCATAAAGAAGCGGAAGAACATCCCGAATATGACGACGAAGCACGTGCATATTTCAAGAAAATTGAACAAGGCGACGAAGAATGTCTTGCTCTTTTCCACTGGTTCAAGGATTTAACGCTTAAAGACGTACAAAAAATTTATGATATGCTCGATATCCATTTCGATTCGTACGCAGGCGAAAGTTTCTATTCGGATAAGATGCAACCTATCGTTGACGAGCTTATCGAAAAGGGCTTGCTTACGGAAAGCCGTGGGGCACAAGTCGTTGATTTGGAAGCATACGGTATGCCCCCTTGTATTATCTTGAAATCGGACGGCAGCTCTCTTTACGCAACCCGTGATATGGCGGCGGCGCAATATAGAAAGAATACGTATGATTTCGATAAGTGCTTGTACGTAGTTGCTTATCAACAAAATTTGCACTTCAAACAATTCTTCAAAGTGCTCGAAATGATGGGCAAAGACTGGGCGAAAGATTTGGTGCACGTTGCATACGGCATGGTTTCCTTGGAAGAAGGGGTTATGTCCACGAGAAAGGGCAACGTAGTATTCCTTGAAGACGTAATCAAAAAGTGTATCGAAAAAGCATACACGATTATCGACGAAAAGAACCCCGATTTGGAAAACAAAGAAGAAGTTGCTAAGAAAGTGGGCGTAGGCGCAGTTATCTTCGGTGCGCTTTACAACAACAAGATTAAAGACATCGTATTCTCGTACGATAAAGTGCTTACCTTCGACGGCGAAACGAGCGTTTACGTGCAATACACGTGCGCAAGAGCAAACTCCGTGCTTCAAAAGGGCGGCGTGCCTGAAAGTTATGAAATCCCCACGCTTTGCTCGCAAGAAATCGAACTTGTAAAAGCGCTTGCAACCTTCCCCGACGTAGTAAAGGCGGCGGCTGAAAAATACGAGCCTTCGTTCATTGCAAGATTTGCCGTTGACGTTTCGCAAAAATTCAACAAATTCTATTTCGATTGCAAAATCTTGGCGGCAGAAGACGAAGCAACCAAAACCTTCCGTCTTGCACTCACCAACGCAACGAAACAAGCGCTTACCAATGCGTTTGCGCTCCTTGGTATCGGTATTCCCGATAAAATGTAAAATTTGATATATTTCCCCGTGAGCAGTTGCCTTGCGGGGATTTTTTTGTTTTGAGTAAAAAAATTTTCTTCCAAAGTATTCCATTTTCTTTTAAGATGTGTTATTATAGACAGTAAGGTTAAAAAAATATGGCAAAAATTCCGTTTGACAACTTAATCAAATTGCTCGAGCCGAAAAAGGACGCTGATAAAGCTTGGTTTTTGTCTTTGCTTGACGAAGAAAGCCAACGCACGTATGAAGACGAGCACGTGGACGCCGTAATGCAAATGCTTCGCATTGCGCGTATCCGCGCGCATAAAAACGCAATTAAAGAAGCGAAAAACGAAATTTTGCAAATTGAAAGGGATAAGCATAAGGAATCGGACTGTTATCGTAGAATTATGCTTTTGACGGAAGAAATCAAGAGGGAAGAAGCAAAGATTGAAGAGTTTCGTCCGTTTTTTGACGAGCCGTATTTTGCACGCATGGATTTGGTGGACAACGTCGAAGGCTACAACAGCTATTACATTGGCAAAAAAGGGGACGTTCGTCTTGAAATCGTCGACTGGCGCGCCCCGCTTGCTCGCAGATATTATCAAAAAAGCTGTTCGTCGTTTAAGATTAACGAGTATGAGTATAAAACCATTCTTCGCCGAGCGATTCGCACGAAAGACGGGAAAGTGCTCGATTTCAAAAACGAATACCTTTCCTTGAAAGATTATCTTTCCCCCGAAGAAATTGCCGATAGGGACGAGGAAAACTTGCTTGACCCGTTCCTTAAAGAAATAATACGCGCGCGTAAGGAAGAAACTGCGGTTAGGGATATTATCGAAACAATTCAAGAAAAGCAATACGAAATTATCACTTGTCCCGAAAGCACCAACTTTGTTTTGCAAGGCTGTGCGGGAAGCGGGAAAACGATGGTTATGTTGCACCGCTTAAGCTATTTGATGTACAACAACGAAGACATTAAGCCTCGCGACGTGCTCGTTATCACGCCTAGCAACTCGTTCAACGCATTTATTGACGAACTTGCTGAAATTTTGCAATTAGAGCGTGTGAAAACGGTGACTGCGCAAGAATATTTCTTGCAAGTTTTGAAAAATCTCGGCATTGATATTGCGGATAAAATCGAGTCAACGCAAAGCGAGCCTATCGACTATTTACAATATCTATATTCCCCGCAATTCGTTGCCGACGTGCAAAAGCGTTTGGATAAAGTTTTCGACGGGCTTTACGGCTTGTTTACGGCGAGTGAGTGTCAAGATTTTATCGCCGACATTTTAGACGATTGCGCTGCGCAAATTATGGCGTACGAAGGGATAAAAAATGCGTCTATGCGGGTGCGTAGATGCGTGCTTGGTGAGATTAAAGAACGAAAGGAAGGCGGCTTATACTACACAAAACCTTTCCGTGTACTCATGAACGCAATTTTGGACGTGCAAGATTTCTTGGGTGGTACGTTAAAGAGCGAAAATGCAAAATCACCCGATTATTTCTATCGTCAAATGACGTCTTTTTATAAAAGTGCAGCGTTTGCGGCGAAAAACACGGTGAGAATTGTGGAAGAAGCCGTCAATTCCTTGGACGAACTTTCCATTTCCCTGGACAAGGAAATCATCGATTTGCGCCGTTATCGTCAACGCATAGGCGGGGTGGAAGTGTTTACGTACGCCGATAGAATTTCCCGCAGAGAAGAACTGTTGAAAGAAGTGGAAATAGTGAAACAAAAAGTGTCGCTTATCGGCGATAGAAACACGGCGTTTGCCGAATTTTACCGTTATTTACGTGCGGAAAAGGAATTTTGCGAGATAGGCGAAGGCAACGGATTTATCGACGTTGTGCGTTATTTCTATCGTGAAACGGTTAAAAAATTCAAGCAAAAATACGGCATGACGGGCAAGAAAATGTATCCTTCCGATGCGTATGCGCTTTGCGTAGTTTGCGCGGGGCTTACCGATAGGCTTTCACCCGTGTATTCGTACGTGTTCGTGGACGAAGGACAAGACGTTTCCGCTTGTGAATACGATTTGCTTCGCAAAATCAATAAAAAAGCGGCGTTCAACGTGTTTGGGGATTTGGCGCAAAACGTCACCCCTTGGCGTGGAATTAAAGAGTGGGAAAGCGTATTTAGCGGTTTCGAGCTTTACGGCTTAAAACAAAACTACCGCAATACCAACCAAATCGTCGATTACGTAGCTTCTTCCTTGCATTTGGATATGGAATCTATAGGTTTTGACGGACCGCAAGTTGCGCATATTTCGCCAAGAGATATCAGCGCCTTTTTCAAAAACAAAAAAGGCTTGAAGGCAATTATTTGCTCGGCGGAAATGAAGGAAGAGATGATGCGAAAATCGTACAACGACGTTTCGCAAAAGGGGAAGATTGCCCGCTCGAAAATCAATATAATGACGGTGTACGAAAGCAAAGGCTTGGAATTCACTTCGGTTGCAGTTATCCCCGACGGGCTTTCGGTAAGCGAGAAATACATCGCCTATACCCGTGCGTTGAAAGAGCTTGCTGTCGTTAAAAAGAACAAGTGAAACGTAAACGAGCAATTGTGGAAAAAATTTTGCTCAAACATTTGAAAAAATTTGTAAAACATGATATAATAGGATAAAATGGTAGATTTTAGCGTATTTTTCCGCCTAAATTGTGGAAAACTTTACGTTAAAAAAGGCATTTAGCGAAGATAGACGGATTATTACGGAGTTAGCAAGATGGCGAAAGAAGTGAAAAACGAAGCAAAAAACGATGCGTACAGCGCGAAAAACCTGGAGGTTTTGGAAGGGCTTGATGCTGTTCGTATGCGCCCTGGTATGTATATCGGGTCGACGGGCATCAAGGGTTTGCACCACATCCTTTGGGAAATTGTAGACAATGCAATTGACGAAGCGGCAAACGGGTTTGCAAACAAGGTAAAGGTGACTTTACACTCGGACGGAAGCGCATCCGTTGAAGACAACGGGCGTGGTATCCCCACCGACATTCACCCCAAAGAAAAAGTTTCGGGTGTACAACTCGTTTTCACCAAATTGCATGCGGGTGGTAAATTCGGTCAAGGCAACTACGAATATTCGGGCGGTTTGCACGGCGTAGGCGCATCGGTCACCAACGCCCTTTCCGAATGGTTAAAAGTTGAAATTTATCGCAATAAACGCATTTATAAAATGAGCTTTTCTTCCCATTTGGGTACGGGAAAGAATAAAAATAAAGTAATTTCGGGCGATCCCGACGGTCCTTTGGAAGATACGGGTATTCGCACCAACCGCCAAGGCTCGTATATTCGTTTTAAGCCGGATGCACGAGTATTCTCGGAAACGGATTTCGATTTGGAAACGGTGGAAGAAAGATTAAATCAGCTTGCATTTTTGAACCGTGGCGTGGAAATCACGATTGTTGACGAACGCATTTCCATGGCGGAAGCAAAGCGTGCGCGCGCTCTTTGGGAAAGTGAAAACGAAAATGAAGAAGGGGGCGAAACGGACGGCGAAAGCACGGAAGTTATCGAGCAAACGGAAACGGGCGAGATGGAACAAGCTTCCTTGTTTGATTTTGACGACAACGGACAAGCTTCCCTTTTTGATACGGTGGACGAGCTTGCTTTGGAAAGCGAACCTTATCGTATGGTATTTAAGTACGACGGCGGTATTTCCGATTACGTAAAATCGCTTACGGACGGAGAAAAGAAGTTGTACGCTGCGCCTATCTACTATAAGGCGACGAAAAACGATATCCAAGTAGAATTTGCAATTCAACATACGGGCGCGTATAGAGAAAAAATGTTCTCGTTCGTAAATAACATTCCCACCCCCGAAGGCGGCTATCACGAAATGGGTTTCCGCTCGGGCTTGACGAGAGTGCTTAACGATTATGCAAGAACGAACGGTTTCTTAAAAGAAAAAGACGCCAACTTCCAAGGCGACGACTTTAGCGAAGGTCTTTCCGTCGTGCTTTCTATCAAGATGGCAAGCGTACAATTTGAAGGACAAACGAAGACGAAGCTTGGCAACACTGAAGCTCGTACGGCGGTGGAAGCGACCGTTGTAGAAGGGTTTAACGAATTCAAAAATATCCGTGGTTATAAAAAGACCATGGAAGAAATTATCAAAAAGGCGCAAGGCGCAGCTAAGTCGAGAATTGCAGCGAAAACTGCGAAAGAAAACGCCCGTGAAAAGAACAAGATTGACGGCTTAACGCTTATCGGTAAGCTTGCTTCTTGCTCGGGAAGAAAACCCGAACTTAACGAAATTTTTATCGTAGAAGGGGATTCGGCAGGCGGCACGGCAAAACAAGCGCGTGTAAGACAATTCCAGTCTATTTTACCCCTTCGTGGTAAACCGCTTAACGTAGAAAAGAAAAAGCTTGCGCAAATTTTGGAAAACGAAGAAATTCGTACGATGATAAGCGCAATCGGTGCGGGTATCGATCCCGATTTCAAGCTTGATAAAATCAATTATCATAAAGTTATTATCCTTTCGGATGCCGACCAAGACGGTATGCACATCCGTTGTATTTTGCTGACGTTTTTCTTCCGTTATATGCGTCCGCTTATCAACGCGGGGCACGTATATATCGGTATGCCGCCCCTTTATAAAGTGCAAAAGGGCAACAAGGTAGAATACGCATACGACGATAAAGAACTTGCTGAAAAGATTGAAAAAGTGGGTAAGGGCTACGAGTTGCAACGCTATAAAGGTCTTGGTGAAATGAATGCCGACCAGCTTTGGGAAACGACGATGAACCCTGCCACCCGCAATTTGTTGCAAGTGACGGTGGAAGATGCGGCGAAAGCGGAAAAGATGATTACGACGCTTATGGGCGACAAGGTCGACGGCAGAAAGGAATTTTTGGCGAAATACGCAAACTTCAATAAGCGCGATGCGTTTATGGATAAGATAGAAAAGACGAAGAACAAGGAGAGCGGCAATGGCGAAGAGTAAGAACGAACCTGAAATGATTGAACCTACCGGGCAATTGTACGTAGAGCCGCTTGAAAAGGTTTTGCATACGTCCATGTTGCCGTATGCGGAATACGTTATCCTTGATAGAGCGTTGCCCCGTGTAGAAGACGGCTTGAAACCGGTACAAAGACGTATTTTGTACGCTATGAGCGAAATGGGTTTGACGCCCGATAAACCGCATAAAAAGTGCGCCCGTATCGTTGGTGAGTGCATGGGTAAATTCCACCCGCACGGCGATAGTTCCGTTTACGATGCGATGGTGCGTATGGCGCAAGATTTCAACATGGGCAAACCGCTCGTTGACGGCCACGGCAACTTTGGCTCGATTGACGGCGATCCTGCCGCTGCAATGCGTTATACCGAAGCTCGTATGCAACCGCTTGCAATGGAACTTTTGCGTGACATTGACAAGGAAACGGTAAGTTTTTCCTTGAACTTCGACGATACGTTGAAAGAACCGGACGTTTTACCCGGTCGTTTTCCTAACCTTCTTGTCAACGGTGCATCGGGTATTGCCGTAGGTTTGGCAACGAATATCCCCACGCACAACCTTGAAGAAGTTATCAACGGTGTAGTTGCATACATCGACAACCCCGCAATCTCGCTTGAAGAAATGATGGGGTATATCCCTTGTCCCGATTTCCCTACGGGCGGCGTAATTCTTGCAAACGAACTTATCCAAGCGTATAAAACGGGGCGTGGTAAAATCACTATCCGTGCAAAGATTACGGCGGAAAAAGCGGATAACGGCAAGACGAATTTGATCATCACCGAACTTCCTTATCAAGTCAACAAAGCGCAACTTTTGCGTAAAGTGGTGGATTTGCGTGAAGAAAAGAAGGAAGAACTTGCGGGCATTGATTTCGTTGCGGACGAATCGGATAGAACGGGTATGCGCGCGCTTATCCGTCTTAAGAAAGATGCGGACGTAAACGCTATTTTGAACGTTCTTTATAAATATACCGATTTGGAAGTGACGTTCGGTATTAACATGGTTGTAATTGCGGACGGTAAACCCCAACAACTTGGGCTTATGGACGTTATTCGCCATTACGTAAAATACCAACAACAAGTCGTTAAGAGAAGAACGGTTTTCGAGTTGAAGCAAGCGGAAAGCCGTTGCCACGTTTTGGAAGGATTGATTGTAGCCGTTCAAAACATCGACGAAGTTATCGCCATTATCAAAGCGGCGGAAAGCACGTCGGATGCAAGGGCGAAACTTATGGCTCGCTTTGAAATCAGCGAAATCCAAGCGCAAGCTATTCTTGATTTGCGTCTTGCTCGTTTGACGAAGCTTGAAATCTTTAAGCTTGAAAACGAACTTAAAGATTTGAAAAAACTTATCAAAAAACTTACGGCGATTTCCAAGAGCGGCGATTTGCAGTTGCAAGTTGTTAAGGAAGAAATCACCGAAATTAAAAACGCATATCCCACGCCGAGAAAATCCAAGCTCGTGTTCTCGAGAGAAGAAGCGGACGAAATGGTTTCCGCTGCTCCCGAAAAGAAATCGGGCGTAAAATGCACGCTTGTTTACACGGCTGACGACAAGTTTAAGGTGTTGACGGGCAAAGCGGTAGATGCGCTTGAAAAGCCGTTAGAGGGCAAATTTAAGCCGCATTTGATTGCGCTTCATACGCTTGAAACGGTGACGGATAAACGTATTTTTGCGTTCACCGATTACGGTAATTGTCATAAACTCGACATCTCTGCAAGCGAGCTTGACTGCAAACTCACCGACGGCGGCGCAAGCTTGAAAGATTTGTCGCCCGATGCGGACGTAGGCGAAAAGGTCGTTGCAATGTTTGCCGTGGACGAACATTTGCCGTACGGCAGCTTGCTTTTCTTCACCAAGAAAGGTATGATTAAAAAGTCCGACTGGAGCGAATACGAAAACCGTAAAGATTGCTTCCAAGCTGTGAAACTCAACGAAGAAGACGAGCTCATTGCGGTGGAAGAAGATACGGGCGAAGAAGACACGATTATTATTGTGACGAAAGACGGTATTTGTCTTAACGCAATGAAAGACGATATTCCTACGCAAGGACGTATTTCTACGGGCGTACGTGGCATTATGCTTCGTGACGGCGACAGCGTAGTGCTTATGAAACAAATCAACGGCGAAGGCGAAATTGTCATTGCAACGGACGAAGGCAAGTTCAAGAGAGTTATCTCTTCGCAAATAGAACCGTCCAAGCGTTATAGAAAGGGCAATATCATCGTAGGGCTTAGAGAAGGCGCAAGCGTGCTTACAGCAAGCTACGTGACCGTGCCGTATATGTTGGCGGTTGTTGAGAAAAATAAAACGGTGTCCGAACTTTCCAGCGAAGACGTGTTCATTTCCGTACAAAGCGCAAGAGCGAAGAAAGTTGCTCGCTATGCGGAAGATTCGATTGAAAAAGTTATCCCCATGCCGTATAAAAAGGACGAATAATCGTTTGTGACACAACATAAGATATTCCGTAAGCGAATTACGGAGGGATCGAAAGTTGTGGGAATATATTGAAGACAGAGTGTTAAAGTGCGCGGAATATATCGTCGAAACGGGTTGCACCGTTCGTGCGTGTTCCGCGCATTTTTCCATCAGCAAATCAACCGTGCATAAAGACGTTTCCGAGCGTTTGAAATACGTGGACGAAAACTTGTTTGAAGAAGTGCGTTGCATCTTAAACCGCAATTTGAACGAAAGACATATTCGCGGTGGGCTTGCAACGAAGGAAAAATACTTAAAACCGAAAGTCGATTGAAAGGAAAGAGCCGTTGCTCTTTTCTTTTTTTTAACAAATTGTCCTGCATTGCTTGAAAAATGCCGCAAAATGTGGTATGATAAAGAAAAGTTTTGGCTTTGGAGTAGGTTATGAAAAAAATTGCGGTTGTAGGGTTAGGGATTATAGGCGGTTCTATTTGCGCTTCGCTTACCAAGGCGGGCTATCAAGTGGACGGCTTTGGTAGAAGCCGTAATTCTATTGAGTATGCGTTAAAAGCGGGGTATATCCAAAAAGAGGGACAAAACCTTGCCGATTACGACGTTGTTTTTATCGCCGTACCGCCGTATGCCACGCTTGATTATTTGGAAAACGGACAATTCAAAGACGGGGCGCTCGTCACGGATATTTGCGGTGTTAAGGAAAACCTTGAAAAAGCCGTTTACGAAAAAGCACGCAATTATCGCTACGTAGGTATTCACCCGATGGCGGGCAAGGAAACGTCGGGGATTGCATCCGCTTCGCCCGATATGTTCCAAAAGGCAAACTTGATTATCACGCATGCTGCGCAAACGCAAGAAAAGGACGTTGCTGAAATTAAAGAATACGCAAAAGCTATGGGATTTGGTAAAATCGTTGAATGTACGGCGCAAGAACACGATAAGAAAATAGCGCTCACTTCCCAGCTTGCGCACATTGTTTCCAACGCCTACGTGAAAAGCCCGCAAGTAAAGGGCTATGAAGGTTTTACGGGCGGTAGTTTTCAAGATATGACTCGCATTGCGGGCGTGGACGAAAAGGTTTGGACACCCCTTTATGCGTGCAATCGTGAAAATATTATTACGGAATTAAGTGGGCTTATCGACAATTTATCTATCTACCTTGAAGCATTGAAAAATATGGACGACGAAAAACTTTCTCAAACCTTGAAAGAAGGCCGTCTTATCCGTGAAACGATTAAGAAAAACAACGAATAACTAAAAATCGGGGCAGTTTGCTCCGATTTTTTATCTTATTTTACAAAATTAAAGCAAATTTGCAAATAATGGTTTACTTTTTGTACGATATTTGCTATAATAATGTCGAAAAAAGACGAAACGGGGGAGATTATGCAAGCGTGTAGAGTGACGATAGCCACAACGGTTGATGGAAAAACGACGGAAATCGTGCGTGACGGCAAAATGTTGCTTGATTATGCGTGCGCAAAAATCTACTACGAAGAAGAAAATGCAAACGTGGCGGTAAGCTTTGAAAACGGGCAAGTCTTCATCGAAAGAGAAGGCGATTACACGATGCGCTTGATGATGAAAAAGGGCGAAACGTGCGACGGTGTTTTAGGGATTGGCGGCTCGGAAGGGTACGTGCAAACCAAGACGGAACGCATTGCCTATTCGCTCAAAGAAGACTCGTTTATGCTTTCTATGCACTACGATTTATTGATAGGAAATGAAACGCAAAAAATGCGTATTCGATTGTTTGCAAAATAACGATAAAAGGGGAAAGGAAATGAAAATCGAGTATTTTGGACATTCTTGTTTTAGGCTTATCAGCAATAAAGGCACTTGCGTTGTCACCGACCCGTACACGAAGGTGGGCTACGAACTGCCCAATGAAATCTTCACCGATTTAGTGACGGTTAGCCATGCGCATTTCGACCATAACTACGTTTGTGGTTTGCGTGGCGCAAGAGTGGTGATTGACAGGGCGGACGAATATCAATACGACGATATTAAAATTAGCGGTTTTGTCACCGATCACGATGAAAAGGGTGGTACGCTTCGTGGCAAAAACGTAGTGTTTACGATTGAAATGGACGGCTTGCGAATTTGCCATTTGGGCGATTTAGGCGAGCCTTGCTTGAAGGAAATTTTAGAAAAAATCGGTGAGATTGACGTATTGCTTATCCCTGTTGGCGGCACGTACACGATTGATGCGCTTGGCGCAAAGGAATACGTGGATAAAATTCAGCCGAAAATCGTTATCCCCATGCACTATAAACCGACGGACGGCACGCTTGATATTACGGACGAAAAGCCGTTTTTAGCTTTATTTGACAGCGTAATTTATTTGCCGAAAGATAGTGCGGTTGACTTGAAAGAATATTTAAGCGATAAAATGCAAATTTTGTTTATGGAGCGTAAAATACATGCGTGAAAACGAAAAACAATTTAAGACGGCGATGCTCGCCTATTTGTCTTCGGGGGAAGTAGCGACGGGCGATTTGCGCGCCTATGCAAGAGTTATCGGCGTAAAAAGCCCCACGACAAAGGTAAACGACGTTTTGAAGGAAGAAATCGTGGCTATTTTGTTAGGGCAGTTGGAAGCCGTACCCATTTCTTCTCGTGGTGCGCCCGTTAAAAATAAATTCGTAAGTCCCAACGTCCTTAACAATATCAATCAGCTTTGCGAGGATTATCATATCTTTGATAAGTATAAAAAACCGCAAGCAATTGACGATAATATTTTGCCTACGCTTTTTCCGCGTGTGCAACCTTCGGGTACGCTTGTTTTTGAAGATACCACGGTCAACGATAGGACGCTTGCGTACGATGGTCAACTCGTTTGTATCAACGGCGTATATTATCTTTTCCCGTTGGATTGTAAAAACGGCAATCGTATGCTCGTTTCCGAAAAAACGGTGGAAGAACACGGCTTGAGAGAAGGGGATATCGTCACTTGTAGAATCATGCGTGGCGATAAAATGCTTGTCGCAACCGAAATTTTAACGGTAAACGGCTATCTTGCTAAAACGTTTACTCGCTTTAATTTTGACGAAGAACTTCCTTGCTATCCCAGCGAAACATTGTCGCTTGGCGACGTGGAAGAAAAAACTTCGCTTAAGTTTGTCGACTGGGTTATGCCTTTGAAAAAAGGCTCGCGTGCGTGTATCGTTTCTCCGCCGAAAGCGGGCAAAACGAAATATTTGTTAGATTTGGCGTTGGCGACGAAAAATAATAACGATAAAACGATGGTTTGCGTGTTGCTCGTTGATCAATCGCCCGAAGAAGTGACACAATTCCGTCGCTATTTCGGAAAAGAAAACTTGGTTTACACGACCTATGAAGACGACGTAGAGCTTCAAGTTTTTGCTGCCGATTTCCTTTTGAAACGAGCGAAACGCCAAGTGGAACACGGTATGGACGTGGTTTTGTTTGTCGATTCTCTTTCTTCGCTTGCAAAAGCGTTTAACGACACGGAAGCATCGGTGGGAGGAAAGACGCTTGCGGGCGGTTTGGAAAGCAAAACGCTTCAATACGTAAAACGTTTCTTCGGTGGCGCGAGAAAGATGGAAAATCGTGGCTCGCTCACCATTGTTGGTGCAATTTCTTGTGATACGGGCAACCCCGCTGACGAGCTTATTTGCGGCGAACTTTGCTCGATTTCTAATTTCGAACTTCATCTTGACGGTGCGCTTGCGGCAAAACGCATCTATCCCGCCATCGATCCTATCCTTTCTAAAGTAGGCGGCGAAGCAACGGAAGAAGAACAAATTTTGCGCAGTAAATACCTGCCTAAATACGGAAAAGAAGCCTTCTTGAAGGCACTTGTGGATAATTCCACGCAATACGGCTTGTATAACGATATACAAAAATCGTTAGAGGTATAACAAAAATAGGGGAATAAAACGCCCATTTTTGGCATAAAATCATTAAAAAAAGAGAGAAGTATTTATTTTTTCTATACTTCTCTTTTTTATTTTGTGGAAAACTACTATAAAATCGTCGATTTTCCGTGCAATTTTCTTTGTTTTATAAAATAAACATATAATATTTTTCTATACCATATTTTGTGTCCAGGTACTTGACTTTAACACAAGATATGGTGTAATATTATAGTGCTCGCAAATCGCGAAACACAAGATATAGTATAAAAGTTTGTGGGGAAAATACACACTATAATATAAGATAAGAAAGTGTTTTGGTAACACTTTGGGAGGGTTGGCATGAAAGAAATGAAAATTATTAAAAGAAGCGGTCAAGAAGTTGTTTTTGACAAGGACAAGATTATTGCGGCTGTTTACAAGGCGAATAAAGAAGTTCCCAACGTTGCACGCTTGACTGACGGCGAAATTTATGCCATTGCAGATGCTGTTGCTGAAGAATGCGAAAACATGGCTCGCAGCGCGCACGTAGAAGAAGTTCAAGATATGGTTGAAAACCACTTGATGGAATTGCGTGCGTACGTTTTGGCGCGTAAATATATCACCTATCGTTATACGCGTGAACTCGTTCGTACGTCCAACACGACGGACAAACAAATTCTTTCGCTTATCGAATGCAATAACGAAGAAGTGAAACAAGAAAACTCCAACAAAAACCCGACGGTGAACAGCGTTCAACGTGACTATATGGCAGGGGAAGTGTCGAAAGACCTCACCCGTCGTATCCTTTTGCCCGACGATATCGTTTCCGCACACGATCAAGGGTTGATTCACTTCCACGATGCGGACTATTTTGCGCAACACATGCACAATTGTGACCTTGTTAACTTGGAAGATATGTTGCAAAACGGCACGGTTATTTCGGGCACGTTGATTGAAAAACCGCACTCCTTCTCGACGGCGTGCAACATTGCTACGCAAATTATCGCACAAGTAGCGTCTAATCAATACGGTGGTCAAAGTATTTCGCTTACGCACTTGGCGCCGTTCGTTGACATTTCCCGTAAAAAGATTAGAAAGGAAGTTGCGGAAGAACTTGCAAGCCTTGGCGTTAACGAAGAAAATATCAACGCAATCGCTGAAAAACGTCTTTTGGATGAAATTAAGCGTGGTATTCAAACGATTCAATATCAAGTTGTCACCTTGCTTACGACCAACGGTCAAGCGCCTTTCGTTACGGTATTTATGTACTTGAACGAAGCAAGAGATGAACAAGAAAAAGCTGACCTTGCGCTTATCATTGAAGAAACGTTAAAGCAACGTATTAAGGGTGTTAAAAACGAATCGGGCGTTTGGATTACGCCTGCTTTCCCCAAGCTTATCTACGTGCTTGAACCGGATAATATTTCGGAAGATCAACCTTATTTCTACCTTACCGAACTTGCGGCAAAATGTACCGCAAAACGTATGGTTCCCGACTATATTTCCGAAAAGAAGATGCTCGAATATAAGGTGGACAAAAACGGCGACGGCCATTGCTTTACGTGCATGGGTTGTAGAAGTTTCTTGACACCTTACGTTGACGAAAACGGCAAGCCTAAATATTATGGCCGTTTTAACCAAGGCGTTGTCACCATCAACCTTGTTGACGTTGCGCTTTCTTCGGGCGGCGATATGAATAAATTCTGGGAAATCTTCGACGAAAGATTGCACCTTTGCTATCGTGCATTGATGCAACGTCACCTTCGTCTTAGAGGTACGCTTTCCGATGCTGCGCCTATTCTTTGGCAGTACGGTGCGCTTGCAAGACTTGAAAAGGGCGAAGTTATTGACAAGCTTCTTTTTGGCGGTTATTCGACGATTTCGCTTGGTTATGCTGGTCTTTACGAATGCGTTAAGTACATGACGGGCAAATCGCACACGAGCTCGGAAGCAAAACCTTTTGCATTGTCGGTTATGCAACACATGAACGATAAGTGTAAGGAATGGAAGGAAAAGGAAAATATCGACTTCTCCTTGTACGGCACGCCGCTTGAAAGTACGACGTATAAATTTGCGAAAAACTTGCAAAAACGTTTCGGTATCATCGAAGGTGTCACCGATAAAAACTATATCACTAACAGCTATCACGTACACGTATCCGAACCTATCGATGCGTTTACCAAGTTGAAGTTTGAAAGCGATTTCCAACAACTTTCTCCTGGTGGCGCAATTTCGTACGTGGAAGTGCCTAATATGCAAAACAATATCCCCGCAGTGCTTTCCGTAATGAAATTTATTTACGAAAACATTATGTATGCGGAACTTAACACCAAGAGCGACTATTGCCAAGTTTGTGGTTATGACGGCGAAATCCAAATTGCTACGGACGAATCGGGTAAACTCGTATGGCAATGCCCTCATTGCAAAAACCTTGATCAATCGAAGATGAACGTTGCTCGCCGTACGTGTGGTTATATCGGTACGCAATACTGGAACCAAGGCAGAACGCAAGAAATCAAAGATAGAGTATTGCACTTGTAATGAATTACGCAACGATAAAGTGGGTGGACATAGCCAACGGCGAAGGGGTGCGCATTTCCTTGTTCGTGTCGGGCTGTACGCACCGTTGTAAAAACTGTTTCAATGAAGTCGCTTGGGATTTTTCTTACGGCGAACCGTTTGATGAAAGCGTGCAAAATCAAATTTTTGCGGAACTTGCTTCTTCCTTTATCTCGGGTATTTCCTTGCTTGGGGGGGAGCCGTTGGAACCGCAAAACCAAGAAGCGCTGTATCCTTTTGTGAAAGCGATTAAAGAACGTTTTCCCGATAAAACGATTTGGTGTTATACGGGCTTTGTCTTGGACGAAAAGACGGGCGAGCTTCGTGAAAAGAATAAAAACACCAAGGACACGAAAAACTTGATTGCGCTTTTCGACGTGCTTGTCGATGGCCCGTACGTGGAAGATTTGTACGATATTCGCTTGAAGTTTAGAGGCTCTTCCAACCAAAGGGTAATCGACGTGCAAAAAACGCTTGCAAAAGGCGAATGTGTTTTGTATATGGATTAAGAATAATAAAATTATCCGCTGCATACGGTATAGTATGTCGGCGGATTTTTTTAAGAAAAAGTTGTTATATATGGCGGCGATATTGCTATCGTGTTTTGTGGTTGCGGGTGTGTATTTGTACACCAAGTATTTGGATAAAGCTACAGTCGCGGCGGTTTCGCAAGATTATTATTTTTTAGTGGCGGATACTACACACGTAGAAGCAAGTGCTTATCAAATTGTGTTAGACGGCGGGGCGGGCTATTTTTTAGAGGTGGACGAAGGGGAGTTTGTGACGGTTGCCGTCTATTCATCCCAAGCGGAAGCGGAAAGCGTGCAAGTAAGCTTGCTACAAGACACTCGAGTGATTTCGTTAAATGCGGGCAATTTGTATTTTAAGAGTAAAACGGATAAAAAGAATGCAAAACAAATTGTCAACGCATTTCAACTTTTGGGCGATTACGTACAAGTTTTATCGGGCGAAATTGTTCGTATGGAAAAGGGTGGTACGCAAGAAAGCTGTAAACGGATGTTAGAAACGCTAAAAAGGCAGTTTATTTATCTTGCAAAAGAATATAAGAGTGTTTTTCAATCGTATGCAAAACTTTGCGATAGGACGGCAAATTCGCTGTCAAAAATGCTAAACGAAACGATTTTTGTGTCAAATTTGCGCAATTTGCAATGCGATTTATGTTATTCGTACGTAAGCCTTGCCAAAGAGTTTGCGTTATAGAAAAAATTTCCTCAAAATAAATAATTTTTTTAGAAAAAGGCAAGAAAAACGCTTGCTTTTTTCTTTTTGATTAGGTATAATGATAAAGCTGTTGTTAAGCGATGCTACTGTGGCTCAGTCGGTAGAGCAGCTGATTCGTAATCAGCAGGTCGCCGGTTCAAGTCCGGCCAGTAGCTCCACAAAAAAGAGATTGGATTTTTACCAATCTCTTTTTTGTTGTATACCGAATTCTGGACGGACTTGAGGGTGGGAGCCGTGAGTGGGAACGAACGCTTTGCCCAATATGGAAACTATTACAAAAAACTGTGACGGCAAAGGAGACAATTAATAATTGTCTAGCGGGGCGTCCCCGCTAAAGGAACAAGTCCGGCCAGTAGCTCAAAAAAATAAGTTGGGTTTTGCCCAACTTATTTTTTTATCTTGTTGATTGACATTGTATAAAAATAATGCTATAATATTTGAGTGGTTGGCGCAGAAGACGGGCTTTGAACTCATGCTAAACAAAAAACGCCTTGACCAAAGTGAAAGCATATTTGGCGCAGAAGACGAGATTTGAACTCATGCTAAACAAAAAACGCCTTGACAAAAGTCAAAGCGTTTTTGGCAGAGGAGACGCGATTCGAACGCAACCTACGGTTTTGGTGGGAAACGCTGCTCAACCGTTTTGCTAAACAAAAAACGCCTTGACCAAAGTCAAAGCGTTTTTGGCAGAGGAGACGCGATTCGAACACGCAACCGGCGGTTTTGGAGACCGCTGCTCTACCGTTGAGCCACTCCTCTAACAACGAAGCTATTATATAACAAAAAAAAGAATTTGTCAAATATTTTTAAGCGATTGCGCGGGGAATTTTGGCAAAAAAAGAAAACAAAATTAAAAAGAGAGAAAATAAATGAAAAAAACGGTTACGTTGTACACAGACGGCGCATGTTCGGGCAATCCTGGCATTGGCGGATATGCTGGAATCTTGATGTACGGCTCGGCAAAAAAAGAATATAGCGAAGCGGAACAGGAAACGACCAACAATCGTATGGAAGTAAAAGCGGTGATTGAAGGGCTGAAAATGTTAAAATACCCTTGTATCGTGGACGTTTACAGCGATTCGGCGTACACGGTCAACGCCTTCCAAGAAGGCTGGATTTACGGTTGGAAAAAGGGTGGTTGGAGAAAGGCGGACGGCAAAGCTGTTCAAAACGTAGATTTGTGGGAAGAATTGTATGCTTTGACGCAAACGCACGAAGTCCGTTTTCATAAGGTTGCGGGGCATGCGGATAACGAACTGAATAATAGATGCGACGAACTTGCGCGTGCGGCGATAGTAGCCCTTCGCAAGACGTTGCCTATCGAACTTGACGAGAAAGCGGAAGACTGATGTCTTTCGCTTTCATATTTTTTATAAAAAGGCAAATATTATAATATAGAGAAACATGAAAAGGGTGGGGGTATGCAAGAAAACTTTTCTAAAAAACCTTGGCTTTGCGTTGTTCTTTTTCTTTTAACGGCTGCGTGTATTGCCTTTTCTTTATTGTGTTTACATTATTCCAAACTTGCCTTCTTTTTGCGTACAAAAACGCTGTTTGTATGCCTTTTTCCCGTGTTTTTAGCCATACTTTGTGCGTTTGGTATATTGTTTATCGTAAGAGAAAAAGAAACGTTTGTAAAGGCGATAATCAGCTTTTTAAGCTTTTTGTTATTTTGTTTGGTGCTCCTTTTTATTTTGCAAACTACGGGATTTTTTGAAATAATCAAAGACGAAAAAGCCTTTCAAAAGTATTTGGAAAAATCGGGCGGTTGGATGCCCATTGTCTATATCGTTTTTCAGTATTTGCAAGTAGTTTTATTGCCTATTCCAAGCATTGTCAGCACACTTGCAGGGGTGGCGCTTTTTGGTGCGTGGAAAACGCTGATATACAGTTTTATCGGTATTTGGCTGGGCTCAATTACGGCGTTTTTCGTAGGGCGAAAACTTGGCTATAAAGCGGTTTCTTGGATGGTGGGAAAGGAAACGCTTGATAAATGGCAAAAGAAATTAAAAGGCAAAGACACACTCGTTTTAACGACGATGTTTTTCTTGCCCATTTTTCCCGACGACTTATTTTGTTTTATTGCCGGGTTATCCACAATGAAGATGGGGTTCTTCCTTGTAATGATTTCGCTATCCCGCCTTATTTCGATAGGCGCAACATGTTTTTCGTTGCAACTTTTGCCTCTTAATACGTGGTGGGGGTTGCTTTCGTGGGGGATAATTTTAGGCGTATTTATTACGGCGTTTATTTTTATTTATAAAAATATGGACAAAATTCAAGCATTTGTCGATAGAAAAATTAAAAGAAAGCGTCGCAAGGATAAATAATCGAAAAAATTGCGTTTTCCCATTCGGAAAACGCATATTTTTAGCAAACTTTTTTTCAAAAGGTACTTG
>JAZQWG010000025.1:0-79857 GCA_045632265.1 Candidatus Scatosoma sp. | reverse complement strand
TTATCCGTGAATGTAAAGAAAATAAGAAGGGTATCAAGACGACGGACGGCGAAGGCGTATGGCTTGACACGCCGCTTATCGACATCTTGAACGGCGAAGGCACGATTGAAAAACGTATTCCTGCAATGCTTCGTATGTTCGGTAAATACGGCATTGATATCCGTAAAGAACCTATTCTTATCTATCCCACGTTGCACTATCAAAACGGCGGTTTGGACATCGGTGCAAACGGTATGACGTGCGTAGAAAACTTGTACGTTGCAGGCGAAGCGGTAGGCGGTATCCATGGTACGAACAGACTTATGGGCAACTCGCTTCTCGACATCATCGTATTCGGTAGAAACGCAGGTCAACAAGCGGGCGAAAAGTGGAAGAGCGTAGAACTTAAAGAACTCACGCTTGACCACGTTGACGCTTTTGAAAAGGAATTGGAAGAAGCTGGCATTGCTACGGACGTAGTATCTCCTAAACTCCTTCCCGATTATAGAAGACAAGCAAACTAATTGCTGATAAAACTTAATAAAAGGACAAAACGCACGGGGTAAGTACGCTTTGTGCGTTTTCGTCCGCATAGAAGGAGTGATAGAAAATGGAAAACGAAAAGAAAAAAAGCCTTAAATGGCTTTGGATTGCAATTGCGCTTGTCGTAGTTGCAGGTATTGCTGTTTGGTGCACGATTAGCGCATTGAACGCAAAAGGTTTGGCAAGCACCTTCAAATTCAGCTCGACGTTCGTAATGTTCACGTTGTTGTTCTTGATTTTGGGGCTTGGCTATTTGCTTGGCGGTATCAATATTAAAGGCGTATCGCTTGGTACGGCGGGGGTATTCCTCGTTGCAATTTTGCTTGGTTGGCTTTGTACGCTTGATTTTGGCGACGTGCCTTTGCTTGGTGCGTTCCACATGCCTAACACGGACGCAACCGTTGTTAAAAACTTGAAAGGCTCGGTGCAAAATATCGGTCTTATCATGTTCGTAGGTGCGGTAGGCTTTATCGCAGGCCCTAACTTCTTTAAGAATTTGAAAAAGAACTTCAAAACGTATATCCTTTTGGGTGTAGTTATCATCCTTGCTGGTACGTTGGTGGCTGTTCTTTGCACGCTTATGACCTCTTACGGTCCCGAATACTGGGCGGGCGTATTGTCGGGCGCATTGACGAGTACGCCCGGTTTCTCCGCAGCTGTTGACGCGGCAACGGAAAACCTTGCAAGAATTACGCTTGGCCACGCTATTGCATATCCTTTCGGCGTTGTAGGCGTAGTATTGTTCGTGCAACTTATGCCCAAGTTCTTAAAATCGAACATGGAAGCAGAAAGAAGCTATATCCAAATCGGCGCAACGGAAGAAAAGAGAGATTATTCCAAATTCTTCAAGTGCGAAGACTTTGGTTTCTTGCCTTTCGGCCTTGCTATCGTTGCGGGCTTGCTTTTGGGCTCGATCACCATTCCCTTGACGGGTAAAGGCTACGCTGGCCCTTGCTTCTCGCTTGGTACGACGGGTGGCGTGTTGATTATGTGCTTGGTGTTTGGTCACTTTGGCCATATCGGCAAATTGTCGCTTGAAGTAAAGGAAGGCACGCTTAAGGTTTTGCGTGAATTTGGTTTGGCGCTCTTCTTGCTCGGTGCGGGCTTTGAAGGCGGTGTTGCTTTGGTGCAAGAAATCACGAACGCAGGTGGCGCAGCAATCGTTGCATGGGGCTTCGTAGGTGGTGCAATCATGACGGTTGTTCCTTTGATTGTAGGCTACTTTGTTGGTAGATACTTGCTTAAATTGCCTTTGCTCAACAACCTTGGCTCGATTACGGGCGGCATGACGAGTACGCCTGCACTTGGTACGCTTATTTCGACGGCAGGAACGGACGACGTAGCATCGGCATACGCATCGACGTATCCCATTGCTTTGGTGCTTATCGTGTTGGCATCGCAACTTATGGTCACGCTTATGTAAAGCAAAATTTTTCCCCGTTGCGCAAAATCCGCAACGGGGAAATTAAAAAAACGGCGTAAAAACAGTTGATTTTTTGTATTGAATAGTATATAATATAAAAGCTGTTGCAGAGATGGCGGAGCGGTTGAACGCGCACGATTCGAAATCGTGTGATGCAGGAATGTATCCGAGGGTTCAAATCCCTCTCTCTGCGCCACGAAAAAGCACCCCGTTGTGGGTGCTTTTTTGTGCGTAGAGAGAGGCTTGTAGAAGCGTTGAGTTAGCGAGGGTTCACGCGAGGAGCGAGAAACGAGAAAGTAAAAATAAAGCGAGTTGTTGGCGAGTGACGAAGCTTTGTCGCAAAGCGACAAAATATCTCTCTGCGCCACGAAAAAGAGTAGGCATTTTTTGCCTACTCTTTTTCGTTATCGACCGAAACATGAGAGGGATTTGAAAATAAAAAAAGTCGAGAGGGCCCGCGATATACGATTCGCCAACGAACATACATGCCAACTCGACTTTATAACCTTTCGGCTATAATATTAGATTAACAAGTTTTAATCGAAATGTCAAGTATTTTCATAAAACAAAATCTTGCCTTTCGCCATAATTTATGCTATAATAAAGAAAAAACGAAGAGAGCAGTATGGATAAAGAACGTTTTGCAAAACAACTTGCCTTTATGTTGGAAGCGGATAAGGAAAAGGAAATCTACCGCCAAACGCATATTACGGGCTATAAACGCCAAGAAAACGATGCCGAGCACGCTTGGCACATGGCGATGATGATTTACCTTTTGAAAGAATACGCCAACGAGCCGTTCGACCTTGCAAAAACGATGATGATGGCGCTTATCCACGACGTAGTGGAAATCGACGCGGGGGACACCTACGCCTACGACGACAGCGCAAAAGCATCGCAAGCGGAACGGGAAGAAAAGGCGGCGCACCGTATTTTCGGTATGCTTCCCGACGATCAACGGGAAGAAATGTTGGCGCTTTTTCACGAGTTTGAGGCTCGTAAAACCCCCGAAGCAAAGTTTGCGCACTCGATTGACAATTTCCAACCGCTTATTCTCAACGAGTACAACGGCGGCAAGGACTGGCGTGCGCACAACGTGACGAAATCGAAAGTAATCAATCGTCAAACGAAGACGAGATACGGCTCGAAAGAGCTTTGGGAATACACGAAAGGAATCATTGATAGATACGTAGAAAACGGCAATATTATCAACGACGATTAAGTAAAAACGGGCAAGCAAAACGCTTGCCCGTGTCTTTTTATCCCTGTCTTTTTGCTAAAATTTTACCCGTTACACCATTGACTAAAAAGGCGGAAATTTGCCCGTTTTTATCGATAATTCCCACGTAAAAATAGGGAAAATCTTCGTATAAAACACGCACGTAAATTTCGCCGGCAAACCCGTATTTATCGGTGAGAGAAGTGAACAATTCGCTCTCTTGCAACCGCACTTTTTCCACAATTTCACGTGGAGAAAGGGTGTCTTTCGTCAACACCGATTTGGCGTGAAAATCAAGGGTATTTTCTTTGAAAATAAGCTTGCAATCAAGCGCATCCAAATTCGATACGTCCACCGAGCACGAAAAGTAATATTCCGCTCGCACGTTGTCGTACGACATTTCCCCGCCGTAGTTTTTATTATCCACACAAAACGCAATTTCGTACGTCTTATCCCCGCTGGGCGCAAGCAAGCGTATTTCCGTGCGCTTGCTCGTTTCCCGTTTCACTCCGTCGGCGGCGTAGGGGTATTCCTTTTCCACGGCGTACACCGTCAAAAGATACTCGTCCGTTTGCGCCAACAAAATATTGCTACGAAGCTCGGATACGTAGGAAAAGTAGTCTAATTGCTTTTTGCAAGCGGAAAAAAGAGCGATGATGAAAAATAGCGCAAATAACAGCACAAGTGGCAAAAATCTTCTTTTGCGTGTTGAAAATGCTGAAAAAATGGAAAAATGTGTTTTCATAACGCTATTATATTAAAAAAACCTTGCAAACATGCCAAATAAAATTCGTTCATACAGTTGATTTTTTATTTTTAATGTGCTAAAATAGTATAAATACTATTTGGAGGAAAGGCGGATGCGTACGGACAGAGTAATTTTGCGTTCTTTTTTAACGACGTTGCTTGCAATAGCGCTCTTGTTCGGTACGATGCTTTTAATCCTTTGTTTCGTCTTCCCTGCGTCGATGATGGAAATTACGTACGATTTGGGAATGAACGAATTAAGCGTGAAATATGCAAAGCGAGCATATAATCGCACGGACGACGTTTACTATGCGGCGTTCGCAACGGAAACGGCAATCTTGCTTGAAGACAATGCAAAGATAGAAGAGTGCGGTTTACGCCTTATCGCCGACGACACGTTTGTAGAGTATTGCGTTATCCGCAACGAAGAGATTGCAAAAGACAATCAAGGCGTGGCGGCTGACAAACAAGTTTCCATTTCTTACGAACAATACGTTTACGGTCAAGTGACGATGGCACAATACTCGCAAAATAAAAAGGCGGAAGCGTTGACTACGGCGCTTGCATCACTTAAAGGTGCGTTCCCGAAAAATAACGCCGCAGCGTTGTTGTTTATCACGGCAAGCAAGCAAGGGGACGAAACAGTCGTTTCCACGCTGAAAACAAATTTGGAAGGGTTGCGCACGGCAAACTTGTCGGAAGCGGATGCAAGTTATTTAGAAGCGTTGCTTGCACTTTCAAATTCCTAAATTCATGAAAAATTAAAGTTTTATATACAAGGAGAAATACCTATGAGCAGCAAAATTATCAAAGAAGGTTTGACTTTTGACGACGTGCTTTTGATTCCTCAAGCGTCTTCCGTGCTTCCCCACGAAGTTAGCTTGAAGACGAAATTGACGGATAAAATCCAACTTAATTTGCCTTTAATCAGCGCAGCGATGGATACGGTTACGGAAAGCCGTATGGCAATCGCTATGGCACGTGAAGGCGGTATCGGTATTATTCACAAGAATATGTCGATTGAAGAACAAGCTTCGCACGTTGACAAAGTAAAGCGTAGCGAACACGGCGTTATCACCGACCCGTTCTTCCTTGCACCCAACAACTCCGTAAAAGAAGCGGTTGCGCTTATGGAAAAATACCGTATCAGCGGTGTGCCCATCACCAAGAACGGCAAGCTCGTTGGTATTTTGACCAACCGTGATTTGCGCTTTGAAAACAATTACGAACAACCCATCTCCAACATCATGACCAAGCGTGGTCTTGTGACTGCGCCCGTTGGCACGTCTTTGGAAGAAGCGCAAAAGATTTTGGGTAAACACAGAATTGAAAAATTGCCCATCGTTGACGAACAAGGCTATTTGAAAGGTCTTATCACGATTAAGGACATCGAAAAATCTATTCAATACCCCAACTCCGCAAGAGACGAAAACGGCAGATTGCTCGTAGGTGCAGCCGTATCGACGGCGGCAAATGCGGTGGATAGAATTGCTGCTTTGGTAGAAGCTCGCGTTGACTTGATTGCAATCGACACGGCGCACGGTCACTCCGCAGGCGTTTTGAAGAAAGTAGAAGAAATCCGCGCACAATTCCCCAACCTTACGATTATTGCAGGCAACGTAGCAACGGCTGCTGCAACGGAAGCGCTTTTCAAAGCAGGTGCTGACGTTGTTAAAGTGGGTATCGGCCCCGGCTCTATTTGTACGACTCGTGTCGTTGCAGGTATCGGCGTTCCCCAACTTACGGCTGTTATGGATTGCGCTGAAATGGCTGATAAGCTTGGCAAGCGTATTATTGCTGACGGCGGCATCAAGTACAGCGGCGACATCGTAAAAGCGCTTGCTGCTGGTGCAAGTGCAGTCATGGTAGGTTCGCTTCTTGCAGGTACGCTTGAAAGCCCCGGCGAAGTTGAATTGTATCAAGGCAGAAGCTATAAAGTATATCGCGGCATGGGCTCGCTTGGCGCTATGGCAGCAGGCAGCTCGGATAGATATTTCCAAGAAGGCACGAAGAAATTTGTACCCGAAGGGGTTGAAGGTAGAGTGCCTTACCGTGGCAGCGTAGCTGACGTTATTTATCAAATGAAGGGCGGTTTGCGCTCGGGTATGGGCTACTGCGGTAAGCCTACGGTTGAAGACTTGCGTACGACGTCCGAATTCGTTCGTATCACCAACGCAAGCTTGATTGAAAGCCACCCTCACGATATTTCTATCAGCAAGGAAGCTCCCAACTATACCCAACACTAAATAAGGTAATTGTATGAATATAGTTTGTTTGGATTTGGAAGGGGTGCTCGTCCCCGAAATTTGGATTGCATTTGCAAAGGCAAGCGGTATCCCCGAATTGACGAGAACAACTCGTGACGAGCCCGATTACGATAAACTTATGAAATGGCGTATCGGCATTTTGAAAGAGCACAACTTGGGCTTGAACGAAATTCGTGCCATCATTGAAAAAATCGAACCTTTGGAAGGCGCTAAAGCGTTCTTGGACGAACTTCGTTCCTTGACGCAAGTAGTCATCATCAGCGACACGTTTACGCAATTCGGCATGCCACTTATGGCAAAACTTGGTTATCCCATGCTCATGTGCAACACGCTTGAAGTTGCCGAAAACGGGGAAATTACGGGCTATAAAATGCGCGTAGAAAAATCCAAGTACGCTACGGTGACTGCGTTGCAATCGATAGGTTATGAAACGATTGCGGCGGGGGATAGCTACAACGATTTAGGCATGATAAAAGCAAGCAAAGCGGGTTTCTTATTCAAGAGCACGGATAAGATTAAACAAGACAACCCCGATTTGCCCGCGTATGAAGAATACGCTGATTTGCTCACGGCAATCAAAGCCGTATTAGATTGACATTTTTTATAATACAGGAGAATAAATATATGGAAAACAACGTACGTCCCGAAACAATGGCTCGTATCAACACAAAAGCGCTCGCCGATGCTTTTATTGACGAGCAAGTAGCGCTCGTTCGTAAGCAAGTAGGCGATAAGAAAGTCTTGCTCGCGCTCTCTGGTGGCGTAGATTCTTCCGTAGTTGCTGCATTGCTTATCAAAGCAGTAGGCAAGCAACTCGTTTGCGTACACGTAAACCACGGCTTGATGCGTAAAGGCGAAAGCGAACAAGTTATCGAAGTATTCAAAAACCAACTTGACGCAAACCTTATTTACGTTGACGCAACCGAACGTTTCTTGGGCCTTTTGGCTGGTGTTGAAGAACCCGAAAGAAAGCGTAAGATTATCGGCGGCGAATTTATCAAAGTATTCGACGAAGAAGCAAGCAAACTTGAAGGCATTTCCTTCCTTGCACAAGGCACGATTTACCCCGACATTTTGGAAAGCGACGGCGTAAAGGCTCACCACAACGTAGGCGGCCTTCCCGAAGATATGCAATTTGAACTTGTAGAACCCTTGAAATTCCTTTACAAGGACGAAGTTCGCGTAGTTGGTAGCGCACTCGGCTTGCCCGATGATATGGTATATCGTCAACCGTTCCCCGGCCCTGGTCTTGGTGTTCGCGTTCTTGGCGCAATTACTCGTGATAGATTAGAAGCTGTTCGTGAATCGGATGCAATCTTGCGTGAAGAATTTGCAAAAGCAGGTTTGGAAGGCAAAGTATGGCAATACTTCACCGCAGTTCCCAACTTCCGCTCCGTAGGCGTAAAAGACGGCAAGCGTACGTATGCGTACCCCGTAATCATCCGTGCGGTAAACACGGTTGACGCTATGACGGCTACGATTGAACCGATTCCTTACGAATTGTTGAACAAAATCACTGCTCGTATCACGACGGAAGTAGAAAACGTAAACCGCGTACTCTACGATTTGACCCCGAAGCCTTGCGGAACGATTGAATGGGAATAATCTCTCGTTTCACGGGAAACAACCGATAAAAATAAACGCCTTGCCGTCACAACGGTGGGGCGTTTTTGCATAACATATAGTATGAGATTTATCTCAAATACACAAGAAGGATTGATATACTATGTGTTATAGATGTAATCAATGTAATTGTTCTTGCAACTGTTGCAATCAAATCAGCCTTTGGAACTTGCTTTTCGGCAACGTGCAACGGGTATGTAGGGATTGTTGCGGCAACCTTGTGCCCGTAAACAATTCTTGCCCTTGCTCTTGCGGTTGTGGCGGTTGTGGTTGTGGCGTAGCGAATACGGCTGCTTTGCCGAGCTCGGCAACGGGTGGCAATCCTTGCGGAAACTACTGCCAAAACACGCTTTCGTCGTCCAACTTTGCAAGCGCAAACGGTTGTGCTGGCGGTTGCGCAAGCAGCTTTTCTAATAGATGCGGTTGCAACGCTTACACGGCTTGGTCGCAAGAAAATTACGGGGAATAACGAAGGATAAAAACGCGGCGGTAAAACGCCGCGTTTTCTGCGTTTGAAAGGGGAAAAATAGGCGCATACTACGCCTATGGAAAAAGTGCAAAAGGCGTATCAATTCGTGCGCGGAAAATATCGTTTGCTATCTAAAAAGAAATACACGACGGTGGCGGGGACGCTCGTTTTCTTTTTCGTGATGTCCATCGTGCCGTTGTCTTTTTGGTTGACGTTGCTGATAGGGAAGCTGCCTATCGATACGGATAGATTGTTGCAACTGCCCATTTTCTCGTCGGTGAAAAACATTTTATCATACGTGCGTGACGAGGCGAAAAATGCGACGGGTGGAGTTTCCATTGTCTTGCTTGTCAGCACGCTTTATTCGTCCACCAACCTATTTTATCAAATGCGAAGAAGTGGGGAGATAATCTACGATTATCCCCGATTAAAAACGGGCATAAAAGTGCGTATAGGCGCACTCGCTTTGACGGGCATAATTATCCTTATGTTCATCGTTTTTTTGGCGTTGTTTGCGCTTGGTACGTTTTTCTTTTCCTGTTATTTTTCTCTCTTTTGGGAACGGCTAGCCGATTATCTTTTGTTGCTCGTGCTTGCTTTTTTGCTCGTGTGGCTACTCAATATGTACGTGTGTCCGTATAAGACAAATATGCGCCGTTTTCTTCCAGGCACGGGGCTGACGATCGGGGCGTGGGTGCTTGCGATTACGGGTTTTTCCGTGTATCTCAATATTACGAATATGGATAAGCTGTACGGTGCACTCACTACCATAATCGTGTTTTTGCTTTGGCTGTACGTGCTGATGATTTGCTTTATCGTGGGCGTAATTTTCAATAGCGAAACGATTGATTTAGAACGCAAGCGAGCGCGCAAAAAACGTGCAAAAAGACAAAAAGGCGCATAAAAAACACAACCCTTTGCCATACTAAAACCATGAAAAAGAGATGGATAAAAAGTTCCCTTCTAGCGGGGTTAATTTCTTTGCTTTTCAGCTTTTCCGCCTTGCGAGTTGGCAGCATCAACGACGTTGCAAAACCATACTTGGGCGAATACGAGTGCAAAAGCGCAACTTATGGAAATAAAGACTTGTGCCAAGAATACACTTCCATTGTGTTAGAGCTTCGCGCGGATAACACCTTCTATTTGCGCTACGTGGAAAAGAAAGGGAAGAAAAAGGAAGAGAAAGGCACGTACGAATACGACGAAGAGAGTAAACTTTTGCGCTTTAAGCGCAACGGCAAGAGTGAAATTAAGCGGGATTTCTATTTAGAAAAGGGGGAAATTACGGGCACGGCAAAATTAGGTGGCCGAGTGCTTTGCGTGCGCTTTGAACAAAAATAATTAAATAAAAACAAACAAATGTTCGTACAATTTTCTAAAAACGCTTGCAATTTTGAAAAAGTTGTGGTATAATGATAAAACAAACACGAAAGAAGGAAGAGATATGCCCAAAATCTTGGAAAGACATCAAGAAATCGAGCGTTCGCTGATTACGACCTATCGCAAGACGATATGGTCGCCTTTTGTGTTGGCGGTGAAGAAATACCGTTTGATTGAAGAAGGGGACAAGATTGCCGTTTGCATATCGGGGGGCAAGGATAGCATGGTGCTTGCGAAACTCATGCAACAGCTTCAAAAGCACAGCGAAGTGCCTTTCGAGTTGATTTTTTTGGTGATGGATCCTGGCTACAATCAAAAAAATAGGGAAAAGATAGAAGAAAACGCACGCTTGTTGCAAGTGCCTATCACTATATTTGAAAGTGACATTTTTGCAGCGGCGGAAACGGCGGACGAACAATCGCCTTGCTATTTGTGCGCGCGCATGCGCCGCGGACATTTATATGCAAAGGCAAAAGAACTTGGTTGCAACAAAATTGCGCTCGGACATCATAAGAGTGACGTCATCGAAACGACGGTGATGGGGATGCTGTACGGCGGGCAGTTGCAAGGTATGTTGCCCCGTATCAAAAGCACGAATTTTGAAGGAATGGAGCTTATCCGTCCGCTCTTTTGCGTGTTGGAAGAAGACATTATCCGTTGGCAAAAGCATAACGATTTGGATTTCATCGCTTGCGCTTGTAAGTTCACGCAACGCACGACGGGTGGGGAAGAAGATTCCTTTTCCGCGCGCCGCCGTGTAAAGGCGCTGATTGCGGAACTTAAAAAGGAAAATCCCAACGTGGAAAATAATATTTTCCAAAGTATCCACAACGTTCAGCTTGATACGCTTGCGGAATACAAACAAGCGGGCGAAAAGTATTCCTTTTTGGATAAATTCGACTAATCGTACATAAACGAATTTTTCTTGGCATATCATACGGTATGCAAGAAAATCAAAATCATCAAATCAATATCGAACAACGCAAAAGAATAACCGTTAGCGGCGTAGATTGCGTAAAAGCATTTTCCGAAGTGAAAATCGTGCTTGCACTTGTCGGCGGGGAAAAATTGCACGTGGCGGGCATCGGCTTAAAGATTACGGGCTTTGTCAAAACAAGCGGGATATTTACGGCGGAAGGGGAAATTGCAGGCGTTTCCTACGGCGGCAAAAGCTTTGCCGCAAAACTCTTTCGCTAATGGACACTGGACGTCAAATTTTCATCTTTTTATCGTGCGTGGCGATAGGCTTTGTCGGCGGTGTGCTGTACGAAATTTGTAGGGCGTTGTGCCTTTTGTGCCGTGGGGGAAATAAGCTTTGGCTTCGTGGGCTGTTCGATTTGCTGTTTTGGTCGCTTTTCACCTGCTTTTGCACGGCAAGCGCGTACATTTTCCGCTTCCCGTCCTTCCGTGTATATATGTGGATAGGTTATTTGGCGGGCGGAATATTATATTTGAAAAGTGTACGAAGAATAGTTGCGTTTTTTCAAAAAGTATGCTATAATACAGCTATCAAAATAAGAAAACGGCACGAAAAACAAAGAAGAAAACCTTAACAAGGTGGAGAAGATAATATGACACAAGAAAAGATGAGAAAAACTATTACGGCACTCGCTTCTGCGGCGACGTTGCTTCTTGTTATATTGTTGTCCGTGCTCGTTTATCAATGGGTGACAATTTCCGTTCAAAAGAAACGCATTGCGGCTGCGCAAGAAAGCGTGGATTACTGGACGAAACTCAACGAGGGAAGTCAAGACGATTTAAGTTTTTACGAATCGGATATTTATAAGGAGTGGGCTGCTTTCAAACTCGGCTACGAGTGGGGCAAGAGCGGCAATTGATACAATATGAATAAATTTGCCGTAATCGATATCGGCTCAAATTCCGTTCGCCTGATGTTTGTGGCGGACGGAAAAGTTTTATATAAGCGTTTGAACACCACTCGTTTGGGGGAAGGCTTGGCGCAAAACCCTATCTTGCTTGACGAGGCAATCAACCGCACGGCGCAAGCGGTGCACGCCTTTTATTTGCAAGCGAAAGAAGAAGGCGCTTCGTCCGTGTATGCGTTTGCCACCGCTGCCGTTCGTACGGCGAAAAACGGTAAGGCGTTTGTGGAAGCGGTAAAAAACCTTTGCTCGCTTGACGTGGAAATCGTTTCGGGGGAAAGGGAAGCGGAACTGGGCATTTTGGGCGCGCTTGGCGATAAGGACGGTGCCGTGGTAGATTTAGGCGGTGCAAGCTGCGAACTCGTCGTAAAAGAAAAGGGCGAAATCGCCTATAAAAAGAGTGTGGACGTGGGCGTCGTGCGCTTGAAAGATAGATGCGGTCGGGACAAGCTGTTGCTTGAAAAGGTAGCTTGCGAAGAAGTGGATAAGTACGGCAAAACGCCTAATATAAAAAGTGTGGTGGCCATCGGTGGCACGGCAACGACGATTGCGGCGATGTTGCTTGGGCTTGAAAAGTACGATTCGGATAAAGTGACGGGTACGGAAATTTCAGCAAAGCAAATGGAAGAAACGGCGGATATGCTGCTTGAAAAATCGGTGGACGAAATTGCGGCTATGCCGTGTATGCCCAAGGGTAGGGCGGACGTGCTTGCAGGCGGGGCAAAACTGCTTGCGGTGCTGATGCAAAAGCTGGGCATTGAAAAGCTTGTGGTAAGTGATAAAGATAATTTGGAAGGCTATGCCGTCCAAAAGGGATTGTTATGAGAGAAAGAACACGTTCGACAATTTGGGCTATCGTATGCACGTTTTTGCTTATCGTAGGGGAAGCGACGGCGTTCTTTTTTGCGTGGAAAGTAGGCGTATGGGTGGCGGCAACGGAAGTTGCGCTGTTCTTACTTGGGTTTATCGTTGCGCCTATCGTGCACGAACTTGGGCATATCGTCATGGCGAAATCGCAAGATATGCAAATCGTGTACGCAAAATTCAGCTTCCTTAAAATTTACGAAAAAGCGGGCGAAAAACGCTTGGGTTTTGCTTCGCCTTTTGCGGCGGACGAAACGCAAGTAATCCCTAAAACGGGGGATAATATGCAAAAACGAGCAAGCCTTTACACAATGGGCGGCTTGCTGTTTGGCGGAATCTATTTTGCGGTGGCGGTTGGTTGCGCCCTTGCGTTGACAATGACGGTTGGCGGGTACGCTGCGTTTGCGCTTTGGGGCTTGGCTGTGTACGGTGGGTATTTGTTCTTGTTAAACGTCTTGCCTTTAAGTTACTACGACGGCAAGACGGATACGGCTGTGTACGTGGGCATGAAAAGGGGCGAAGCTGCGGAAAAAACGATGCTTGCCGCAATGCAAATCCAAGGTCAACTTTTTGAAGGCAAAAGCTATGGCGAAATAGACGAAAACTTGTATTTCGACGTGCCGCAGCTTGCGGAAGATCAGCCTCTTTTCGTGGTTATGCTCGATTTGCGCTATCGCTACTATTTGGACAAAGGCGAGTTTATCAAAGCGTCCGATTGCTTGAACCGCTTGGCGCAAGCAAGCGAATATTTAACGCAAGCGGAAACGGAAAAAATAGCGGCGGAATTCGTGTACATGCACGCCTTAAACGGGGACACGGAACGTGCGGAAGCGTGCGTAAAAGGCTGCACGGAATATTTGCAAGAAGAAACCTTGGCGGCTAAGCGTATTTTGGCGGCTGTGTCCTTGCTTGGCGGAAAAATGGAAGCGGTGGAACTGTTGAAAGAACAAGCAAAACCGCTACTTGAAAAGGAAAAAATTGTAGGCAATAGAAAGTTTGAAGAAAACTTGCTTGCTAAATTATAATAGGTATAAACTTAACGAAAAAGGTCAATACTTAAAAGGAAACTATCGCATTTCAAAGGTGTTGGATATGAAATCGAGCATGGAAACAAAGGTGAATATGAAAACGGAAAGACGCGCGGGGGTGCTTATGCCTGTTTCGTCCTTGCCTTCCCCGTTTGGGATCGGCACGCTTGGACAAGGCGCGTATGATTTTGTCGACTGGTTGCACTCGGCGGGCATGAAAATTTGGCAAGTTTTGCCATTGCTTCCTACGGGCTACGGCGACAGCCCTTATCAATCATTTGCTTCCGATGCGCTCAATTATTATTTCATCGATTTTGATTTGTTGGAAAAGGACGGCTTGTTGGAAAAAGCCGATTATGAAAATATCGAGTGGTTTGACGATGAACGCCGTGTAGATTACGGTCGTCAATTTTGGCATAAAGCCGCTCTTTTGAAAAAAGCGTTTGCAAACTTCGATAAGACGAAGGAAGACTGGCAAGCGTTTTTGAAAAAGGGCTTTTATGCCGATTTCGCTTTGTTTATGTCCTTGAAAAACCACTTTAACCACCGCCCTTGGAACGAGTGGGATAAGGACTATAAAAACGCGGACGAAGCCACCCTTGCCGCCTATAAAAAGGCAAACGCTGAGGAAATCGAATTTTGGCAATTTACGCAATATTTGTTCTTGAAACAATGGAACGCATTGCTTGATTACGCCCACGAAAAAGATATTCTCGTGATGGGGGATATGCCCATTTACGTATCGTACGACAGCGTGGAAACGTGGTTGCACCGTGACGAATTGTTTATGCTCGATTGTAAGGGCAATACGTCCTTGCGTGCGGGAGTCCCGCCCGATGCGTTCTCGGAAGACGGACAACTTTGGGGTAACCCCGTATATGACTGGAAGAAATTGAAAAAGAGCGGCTACGCTTGGTGGAAAGCTCGTATTCACTACGCTTTGTCTTTGTTTGACATCGTGCGCATCGACCATTTCCGCGCGTTTGATAGATTTTACGCAATCCCCGCAAAAGCGGAAACGGCAAAGGAAGGCAAGTGGATGAACGGTCCGAAAGCCGATTTGTTTGCGGACATGAAAGATTGCGCAATCATTGCAGAAGATCTTGGCGTTATCGACGACGGGGTGCGAAAACTTCTTGCCGACACCGGTTATGCGGGCATGAAAGTGTTCGAGTTTGCTTTCGACGGCAATGGTGAAAACGAATATTTGCCCATCTACTACAATGAAAACAGCGTGGCATACACGGGCACACACGATAACGAAACGCTTCGTGGCTTTATCGAAGGCATGGATGCAAAAGCTCGTAAAGCGTTTGAAACGGAACTTGAAAATCAATGCTTGGCGTTAGACGTGCCGTACGTTGTGGAAACGATTGAAGACGAGTGCAACAGCATTATCCGCTTGCTTATCGCATCCAAAGCAAACACGGTAATCGTACCTATGCACGACGTACTTTGTATGGGGGAAGAGGCTCGCTTGAACGCACCCAGCACCGTGTCGGGACAAAACTGGACGTTTAGATTTACGCTGTCCGATTTGAAAAGACGAAAGGCGGCACACTTGAAAGAAATGTGCGAAGAATTTAATAGATAATACGAAACTGCAAAAAGCCCAACCGAAAAATCGGTTGGGTTTTTCTTTGTTTTTGGCGAATAAAAAGGGGACAAAATAGCAAAACTAAATAAGAACGTTGTCCACGTAAGTAAAACGCTTGCGTAGGCGAAAAGGAGGCTAAAAATGAAGAAGAGAACAAAGATACTCATGGGTGCAGTCACCACCCTTTCCGTTGTGGGATTCGTGGGTTGCGGCTGTGGCGAAGGCTGTATGGGCATGGGCGATGGCGCAGTCAAACTCACGGTTTGGGTTTCGGAAGCGGATAAGGCGTTTGCTACGCAAGTGGCGAACGATTTCAAGGCGGCGCATCCCGATAAAAATTATAACATAGTCATTGATATTCAAGGGGAAAACGACGTGGCAACCCGAGTTTTGAAGGACGTGGAAAATGCCGCTGACGTGTATTCTTGCGCAAACGACCAAATTAGTAAGCTTGTTAACGGCGACGCTTTGGCGCAAATTGCAGGGGAACGGTTGGAAAGAATTAAAAAGGGAAACTCGGTAGACGCTGTTGATTCGGCAACTATCACCGTGCGTGGGCAAGAAGGGGTGTACGGTATGCCCTATACGGACAACACGTTTTTCCTTTATTACGATAAATCGGCGCTTACAGAAACGGACGTGCAAAGCATTGACGGCATTTTAAGTAAATGTAATGCAAATAAAAAGTTTGCTTATCCGATGAAAGACGGTTGGTACACCACCGCTTTCTATTTTGGTAAAGGGCTTGGCTATGAAGTGACGTACGACGATAACCTTGCGGAAACGAACATCACTTGCAATTTCGACAACGCTACGGGCACGGCAGTCACGGGGGCGATGTGGAACTTGGTGCAAGACACACGCGTAAAAGCGGATGCGGATGATTCCAAGATTACGGCAGGCTTTAACGACGGCTCGATTATTGCGGCTGTATCGGGGATTTGGAATAAGACGACGATACAAAGCTATTTAGGCGACAACTTTGCGGCTGCGAAATTGCCCACGTACACGCTCAATAAAGGCGAAAGCGGGGAAGAACAAGTGCAACTCGTTTCCTTTGCGGGCTATAAACTTATGGGCGTAAATAACTATTCGAAGAATAAGACGGACGCTATGGATTTTGCGGAATTCTACACGAATAAAGAAAACCAAATCAAGCACTTTGAAACGCGTGGTTTCGTGCCTACGAACGAAGATGCAAGAGCGGAAGAAAGAGTGCAAGCGGACGTATGTGCCAAGGCGATCACTTCGCAGCTTGCTTACAGCAAAACGCAAAAGGGCGTGCCTTCCACTCTTTGGGTGCCGATGGAAGGGCTTGGCTCGGCAATGGTGACGGGCGCGCAAAGCGGCAATTTCGATTTGGCGGCGCAGTTGAAAGCGTGCGTTGATGCTATTGAAAGCACAATCGTAAAAGGACAATAAAGCAATCGTAAAGGAAAGGTTAGCGTATGGAAAATGCAAAGATAAAAAAGCGGAAAAAACCGTCCATGCTTCGGGATTTAATTTCGGCGTTTAAGCGGGGGACGTACCTTACGCGCCTTTCCTTTTTTATATCGGGGTTTGGTCAAATCGCCCGTGGTCAAATCGCAAAAGGCTTTTTGTATATGGCAACGCAAACGGCGTTTTTGCTGTTTATGATTTTCTTTGGCGGTAAATATATCGCTCACCTTTTTTCGGGGAATTTGGGCAGCAAAATTTCGGGCGAAGTTTGGAACGAACAGCTTCAAATCTTTGAAAAAGTGAAAGGGGACAACAGCTTTTTAATTTTATTATACGGCGTTGTTTCCATCGTTTTGGTCATTTTCTATCTTGTTATTTGGTCTGCCAACGTAAGGGGTAGCTACGAAAACGATAGAAAGATTGAAAAGGGCGAAAAGATATATAAACTCAAAGACGATTTTCATGCGCTCGTCAACGAAAAATTGTATGTGCCACTATTGTCCTTGCCCTTTGCGGGGTTGCTCGTTTTTACGGTAATGCCACTTATTTTCATGGTGCTCATCGCCTTTACAAATTACGACTACGCGCACATGCCACCAGGCAAACTGTTCGACTGGGTGGGGTTTAGCAACTTCAAAACGCTCTTTTCCTTGTCGGGCGGTACGTCTGGGTTTGCGCTAGTGTTTTTGCGGGTGCTGCTTTGGACGTTCGTTTGGGCGTTTTTCGCCACGTTTAGCAACTATTTTTTAGGTGTAATCATTGCGCTGATGATACAAAAAAAAGGGATACGCCTAAAAGCCCTTTGGCGTACTCTTTTCGTGGTGGCAATCGCCGTCCCGCAGTTCGTCACACTCTTGCTTATGCAAAAAATTCTCGATGGTGACGGGATACTCAATAAAGTGCTCGGCACAAATATCCTATGGCTTGCCGACCAAGGCAATTTTGCGCTTATCCCAAGGATAATGATTATCCTTGTCAACGTTTGGATAGGCGTGCCTTATACGATACTCATGAGTTCGGGGATTTTAATGAATATTCCCACAGACTATTTTGAGGCGGCGAAAATAGACGGCGCATCACCCGTGCGAATATTTTTCAACGTGACGATGCCGTATATGCTGCAAATCACCACGCCCTATTTAATCACGCAATTCGTGGGCAATATCAACAATTTCAACGTGATATGGCTGTTGACGGGCGGCGGACCGGTAGATAACTTGTACTACGGCGGGGGCACGCAAGCACAGTCCACCGATTTGCTCGTCACGTGGTTATACCGACTGACTACCGACCAAAATCCCAAATATAACGTAGCTTCGGTGATAGGGATTGTCATCTTTATTATCAGCGCGACGATGGCGCTTATCACGTACAATCGCACGTCGTCGGCAAAGGGGGAAGATACCTTTCAATGAGTGGCTGTTTTTCAAAATTTAGAAAGGGTTTAGGCAATGGCATCACCTATTTTTTGCTTGCAACGCTTGGCGTGCTTTGGGTGCTGCCGATTGCATTTTTGGTGTACACCGCCTTTCGTACAACGCCGTCAACGGGGATAATCAACTCGCTTTTTCCAAGCAATCTTCGTTTGAGTTTTGGCAATTTCACTCGTCTTTTTAGCGATACGATGTTTGTAAGGTGGCTGGGTAATACGGTGCTTGTGGCGGTTTGCTCGTGTGCGCTTTCTACGCTCTTTATTTTGATGGTGAGTTATGCGCTGTCCCGTATGCGCTTTCGTCTTCGTAAACCGATTATGAACGTGCTTTTGGTGCTTGGTATGTTTCCTGGGTTTATGAGCATGATTGCCGTGTACTTTATTCTAAAAGCGATGGGGCTAACCAACTCGCTTCTTGCGCTTATCTTGGTGTATTCGGGCAGTGCGGCGTTGTCCTATTATATTTGTAAAGGCTTTTTCGACACCGTGCCAAAAGCTATGGAAGAAGCGGCGATTTTAGACGGGGCAAGCCAACTTGTCGTCTTTTGGAAAATCATTTTGCCCCTTGCAAAACCGATTATCGTATATACGGTGCTTACGTCCTTTATTGCGCCGTGGTGCGATTTCATCTTCGTCAATACGATTATCAGCGATAGAAACTTATACACCGTTTCGCTTGGGCTTTATAAAATGATAAACGCCGAGAAAAACAGCTTCAACGACAATTTCACTATTTTTTGCGCAGGTGCGTTCGTGGTGGGTGGAATTATCGTTGCGCTATTTATGAGTATGCAACGCTACTACGTCGAAGGGGTGACGAGCGGTGCGGTAAAAGGATAAGAAAAACAGCGGAAATAACTCCGCTGTTTTATCATTTATTCCCGTTTTTGATGACGAGTTTTTCAATCGTTGCCACAATGGCGTACATGGCGGCGGCGAGAAGACAAAGGATAACGACGGCGCTCATGACAAGGTCAAGTTTGAACACTTGCCCGCCGTACACGATAAGATAACCTATCCCTGCTTTGGAAACGATATATTCGCCCATAATCGAGCCTATCCACGCCATACCTACGTTGATTTTCAGCATGGATATAAAACTTGGCATAGAGGACGGGATAACCAGCTTTGTCAGCATTTGCCACTTGCTTGCGCCCATCGATTTGAGCAGAAGCAATTTCCCCGCTTCCGTTTCCATAAACCCATTTAACATATTGAGTATGGCAACGATAAGTCCTATCAAAATCGTCATGACGACAATGGCCTTGCTGCCCGTGCCAAACCAAATGATGATAAGCGGACCAAGCGCAATTTTAGGAAGGGCGTTTAAGACGACGAGATAGGGCTCGGAAATTCGCCTAAAAGCTTCGCTCCACCAAAGCAAAAGCGCAATCGAATAACCAAGCACAACGGACAGCGCAAACCCGACAAGCGTTTCCCAAAGTGTTGTGCCAACGTGATAGAAAAGCGTTCCGTTTTGATAAAGATTATAAATAGTTTTTGCAATACGAGAAGGGGAACTTGTGATAAAGGGGTTTACCCAGCCCAGCCGAGCCGCTAATTCCCAAATACAAAGCAGACCGAAAAGCAAGGCAAGCCGAGCGATATTGATAAGTACGCTCCTTTTGCGTATGCCACGCAAATATTGCAAATGTTCTTTCGAGTATATCGGCTTATTTTTCATGCGTTTAACTCCTTCCAAAGTATTTCAAACCACTTGGCGAAATTCTTATTTTCCCGTCTTTTCAACGGCTCGTTTTCGGGGAAGTCAAGCACGTGGCTTGCAACGACGGTGGCGGGGCGGCGGGAGAGTACAAGCACTCTATCGGCGACGGAAATTGCTTCGCTAATGTCGTGCGTGATTAAAAGAGCCGTCTTTTTTTCGCTGCGGATAATCTTGTAAACGTCGTCGCAAACGGACAATCGGGATTGATAATCCAAGGCCGAAAAAGGTTCATCCAAGAGTAAAATATCGGGGTTGACGGCAAGAGTGCGGATAAGCGCGGCTCGTTGTCGCATGCCACCCGAAAGTGCGGAAGGATAGTTTTTCAAAAACTTTTCAAGCCCGTATTTTTCCGCAAGTGCCAAGGCGTTTTGCCGATGATTTTCGGTGTTGGTGCGCTTGATTTCCAAGGGCAAAAAGATATTCTTTTCAATCGTGCGCCAAGGGAATAATTCGTCCCTTTGCAACATGTACCCAAACGAGCAATCGTTTGAAATCACTTTGCCTTGGGTGGGGGCTAAAAGCCCCGCCGCCAAAGACAAAAGGGTGGTTTTCCCGCAACCAGACGGGCCGATGATGGCGACGAATTCGCCTTCCATTACTAAAAAGGAAAGGTTTTCCGCCGCCTTCGTTTCCCCTTGTTTGCTGTGGTAGTGCATAGAAACGTTTTCAAATCGTAAAACTTCTTTCATTTGCATATTTCCGTCCTATTGTATTTCTAAAAGACTTTGTTATTGTTTATAAACTTCCTTGTACACGCTGTCAGCATAGCTGTTGTTTACAAGTTGGCTCATTTGCGCACGTTGTTGCAATTCGCCCGCGCTTTCGATGATGTCTTGCAAGCGGTTAAAACTTTCTTCCGTCATCGTAAGGTTAGTGCGCCAAGCGTCGATGTCACGGTATCGTTGTACGGAAGCGGCAAGGGAAGTTTCGCTTGTGCCGTCAAAGTACGCCGTGAGATAACTTGCCACGTTTTGCGGCGAGTTTTCATTGACGTATTTCACGGCTTTGGTAATCGCTCGCAAAAATCCTTGCGCCGAGTCTTCGTTCTTTTTCAACCAAGAATTTTTTGCCATGAAACACGTGTAAGGCACTTCGCCCGAAGCTTCGCCAACGGATGCCACGACGTAGCCTTTCCCCGCTGCTTCGTATTCGTAGGCGACGGGGTCGAACATGGTGCAATAATCGCCCGTGCCCGCTTCAAATGCGCTCGTCATCATATTGAATGCCACGCCGTAGTTAAGGTTAGCGGATACGCCTTTTTCTTTCAAAACGTATTCAAACGTCATGGCGGGTACGCCGCCTTGTCTGCCCGCAAGCACTTCCTTGCCTTGCAAATCGCTCCATTCAAATTCCTTTGTAGGCTTTTCTCTTGCTACCAAAAACGAGCCGTCACGCTTGGTCAGTTGCCCAAACACGGTGGGCACGTCAGTCGAACCGCCGATAAGTACGTACAAAGCCGCTTCGGGTCCGCAAAAACCGATATCCGCTTCGCCGGCAAGAAGGGAAGACATAACGTTATCCGCGCCGCCACCGTTGGTGAGCTCGATTTCAATGTTCTCTTCCTTGAAATATCCAAGCGCATCGGCAAGGTATAAGGGGGCGTAGAAAACGGAGTGCGTCACTTCGTTGATTTGCAATTTCGTGGTGTCGTCGTCCTTTTTACAAGCGGATAAGGGCAACAGCGATACGCAAGCGACAATCGCTGCGCAAATTGATTTTTTCATGTTTTTCATAATAAGATATTCTCCCTTTTTGAAAAAAATTTTAGAATAATATATTATATGAGAGCCCGTTTATTATTGACAATCGCAGTGGAAAGTATTATAATAATGTTCCTATGCTTTTTTATAGAATGGGAAATTGCGACAAAAATGAAAAACAAAACAACGCGAGGGTTGTGATTATGGAAATGCAAAAGACGTATAATCCTAAAGATTTTGAAGATAGAATTTACGCCGATTGGGAACAATCGGGGTATTTTCACGCGGAAAGAGACGTAAATAAAGTGCCTTTTACGATTATGATGCCGCCGCCCAACATTACGGGGCAGTTGCACATGGGGCACGCAATGGACGCTACCATGCAAGATACGCTTATTCGTTTTAAGCGTATGCAAGGTTATTCCGCATTGTGGCTTCCCGGCTGTGACCACGCTTCTATCGCTACGGAAGTAAAAATCGTAGAAAAAATGAAATCGGAAGGCGTCACCAAAGCGGATATCGGCAGAGACGGCTTTTTGAAACGCGCTTGGGAATGGAAGGAACAATACGGCAATCGTATTATGCTTCAACAACGCAAAATGGGTACTTCGTGCGACTGGGAAAGACAAGCGTTCACGATGGACGAAAAATGCTCCCGCGCGGTTAGAGAAGTATTCGTAAACCTTTACGAAAAGGGCTTGATTTACCAAGGTGATAGAATTATCAACTGGTGTCCTTGCTGTAAGACGGCGCTTTCGGATGCGGAAGTTGAATATGCGGAAGAAGCAGGGCATTTCTGGCACTTGCGTTATCCCGCAAGCGACGGCAGCGCTGACGTAGTCGTTGCAACCACTCGTCCCGAAACGATGCTCGGCGATACGGCAGTTGCCGTTCATCCCGACGACGAAAGATATAAAAATCTCGTTGGCAAAACGCTTAAATTGCCCTTGACGGATAGAGAAATCCCCGTTGTCGCTGACGAATACGTTGATCCCGCATTTGGTACGGGTTGCGTTAAGATTACGCCCGCACACGACCCTAACGACTTTGAAGTGGGCTTGCGCCACAACTTGCCCGTTATCCGTGTAATGAACGACGACGGCTCTATGAACGAACTTGCAGGCGCATATTGCGGTTTGGATAGATACGTTGCGAGAAAACAAATCGTTGCTGATTTGGAAAAGGGCGGCAATCTTGTAAAGATTGAAAATCATACGCACAACGTAGGGCATTGCTATCGTTGTCACTCGACGGTAGAACCTATCGTTTCCAAACAATGGTTTGTTAAGATGGAACCCCTCGCAAAACCTGCTATCCAAGCGGTTATGAGAAATAAGACGAGATTCGTCCCCGAACGTTTCTCGAAAACGTACTATAACTGGATGGAAAATGTACGCGACTGGTGTATTTCCCGTCAACTTTGGTGGGGACACCGTATTCCCGTTTGGTATTGTAAAGATTGCGGCAAGCTTATTTGCACGAAGGAAGACCCCACCGTTTGTCCCGATTGCGGAAGCACCGCTTTGCACCAAGACGAAGACGTGCTCGATACGTGGTTCTCGTCCGCGCTTTGGCCTTTCTCCACGCTCGGTTATCCCGAAAACACGGAAGATTTGCAATATTTCTATCCCACCGACGTGCTTGTCACGGGTTATGATATTATCTTCTTCTGGGTTGCTCGTATGATTTTCTCGGGCATTGAACACACGGGCAAAGTTCCTTTCCACGACGTTCTTATCCACGGTATTATTCGTGACGAACAAGGTAGAAAGATGAGTAAATCGCTCGGCAATGGTATCGACCCGTTGGAAGTTATTGAAAAGTATGGCGCAGACTCGCTCCGTCTTTCCTTGCTTACGGGCGTAGCGCCTGGCAACGACACCCGTTATTCGGATACGAAAGTAGAAGCTTGTAGAAACTTCATCAACAAGCTTTGGAATGCGGCTCGTTTCGTGCTCATGAATGCGGAAGGTAAGAAGATTCCTTCCATTGATAAGGTTAAGTTCACGCCTGCGGATAAGTGGATTGTTTCCAAGCTCCAAAATTGTATCCGTGAAGTGACGACGAATTTGAATAAATACGAACTTGGCGTTGCAAGCGATTTGGCGACGGGCTTCGTTTGGGATGATTTCTGCGACTGGTATATCGAACTTTCCAAACCCGCGCTTTACGGCGAAGACGAAAACAGAAAGGCGGATGCTTTGGCTGTGCTTTGCTACGTGCTTGAAAATGCGCTTAAATTGTTGCACCCGTTCATTCCTTTCGTGACGGAAGAAATCTATTCCAACTTGCCCAACGTTTCGGGTAGCATCATGATTGCGGAATTCCCTAGATACAACTTCAAGTGGGCGTATAAGAAGGAAGCAAAGGCGTTTGAAGGGGTAATGGAAATTATCAAAGCCGTTCGTGCAATGAAGAAGGATGCGGAATGCCCTCCTTCCAAGAAAGTAGAACTTTTCGTTGTCACGGAGAATAAACGTCTTGTACAAGTAAATAAAGATTGCATTTTGAAACTTTCGGGCGGTAGCGAACTTACGATCGTAGAAAGCGCAAGCGAAGTAAACGGCAAGACGGTTTCCGCTGTCACCGAACTTGCGGAAATCTACGTTCCGCTTGGCGAACTTGTCGATATTGAAAAGGAAAAGGCGAGATTGACCGCTGAAATCGAACGTATCGACGGGGAAATTCAACGTGCAGAAAGCAAGCTTGCCAACGAAAACTTCGTTGCTCGCGCACCTCAAAAGCTCGTTGATGCTGAAAAGGAAAAGGTAAAGAAATACCAAGACATGAAAGCAAAGTGCGTTGCACAGTTGGAAAGCCTTTAATCATTAAGGGGGATAGTATGAGAAAGAGAACGAACCATTTAGACGCTTCGTTTATCATCAGCGGTTTAGGCGCTGGTGAACATCGTGATGCCGTAAAGGAATTAAAGGAAATTATCCGTGATTTTGGTCGTGAACAAGTGGACACCGTAAGCGTGCGTTTGCGTGCCTTGGAATACCCCGAAGAAATGTTCTATGACGTTGCACGGATTGCAAAAGAAAATAAGCTCCATTTCGGTTTCTTGTACGCTTATCAATTCCCGCCTAAAGGCAAAGAAAGCCATTTGACGAAAGAAATTATCGACAAGGTAAAGGAAATCGCAGGCGAATACTTTATGGGCGAATTGCTCGGTGAAGCTGGCAGCGATAAGGGCGCAAAGGCGAAGGGGTATTTTAGCGACAACCCCGATTGCCTTGCAATGGTTCGCCCTCCTCAAGATTTTGAAAATTTAACGCAAGCAAAGGATTTCTATATCAAGTTCATTAAGAAAATGACGGACTATGATAAAAAGATCGGCGTGGATACGTTGCTCATTGAAGCAACCGCTTTTTCCAAGTATAACTTGGAAGGTGGGGTAGATGTTCCTGCTTTGGAAGTTATGCCGGGTAATCCCGAACAACTCATTTCCTTTGTCCGTGGCTCGGCTATCGGCTACGAACGTAAAAAATGGGGTGGCTTTATCGCCAACGAGTGGTACGGCGGTTATTTCCACGAAGATAAAGTAAAAGAAAAACGCTTGGAACTTGCCTATAAATATCTTTATATGAGCGGCGCAAACATCGTGTATTTGGAAAGTGGCTATGCAGGCTTGCTTTCGTTTGGCTACGATTATCCTGCATCTTCCCCCGAAAGCGCAGCTTATCGCCAAAAGATGAAGGAATTCCACGAATTTATCGAAAAGGATAAACGCTTGCCTTGCGGTCCCGTATCGAAGGTTGCCTTCTTGCACGGCAATTTGGACGGCTATACGGGCTTTATGGGCAACTCTATCTTCTCGCAATTCGACAAGAAGGAATGGGGTGCTTCCACGCCCGAATATTCGTGGAATATCTTGGATAAAGTATATAGAAGTTGCGACTGGTGCGATTTTGCCAACCTTGGTAAGGACGGCGAAGATTATTCTAATGCGCCTGCTTATGGTCAATACGAAGTATTGCCTGTTGAAAGTCCGCTTTCCGTAATGGAAAATTACGATTTGCTTATCTTTGCGGGTTGGAACACGATGACGGACGAAATCTACGAAAAGTTGAAAGCGTACGTTAAGGGTGGCGGTAGACTCATTTTGTCTATGGCGCACTTGAACACGAGCGACGTTCGTGGAGCAACGCCTACGTACATCAACGACGGCAAATTTGGCGATTTCCTTGGCTTTGATATGGTAGGGCAAGAATGCACCAACGACGGTATTAAATTCCGTCCCGACGGACTTGCGGAAGGGGTGTTCTATCCCGGCGCGAAAAACTATCTTAGTGATTGCAACTTTGGTAAAGGGTATGCTGACCATGCCTTGGTGGAATTAAAGGGCGGTAGAATGGCGGCGTTCTTTGAAGATAAGTTTGCGCCCGCACCCGAAGACATCAGTAAAGTTCGTCCCGCAGTTATTGAAAACAAATACGGAAAAGGCGTTGTCACTACGCTTACCTATCTTGATTACCCTGGCGCAACATCTTGCTACACGGTGTATGAAACGGTTGTAAAGAGCAATCTTACGGCTACGCATAGAACGTGTGATTTGCGTGTGACGGGGAGCGATAAAGTTCGTTTTGCGCTTTACTTCGATGAAGAAGGCAACGAAAAGTTGTATTTGCTCAACACGGAATTTTCCGTTTCTCAAAACGTAATCGTACATTATCGTGGCAAATCGCAAGAAGTTAGCGTGCCTCCCGTAGGTTTGATTTGGCTTGATTTTCCCAAAGAATAATAAATAAACGAAATAAAACCCTTTTCGACGTGCTCGAAAGGGGTTTTTCTTATAGAAAAAACATAAAGAATAGGGAAAAAACGGAAAATATCAAAAAAAGTTCGTTCAAACGTTTGACAAAAGGTTGCGTATTTGCTAAAATAGTCATGTTGCGTCTTTGGGCGTACTATGCCCTTTTGTAGAAAAAACTACGAAATAAGGACAAGCGCAACATTCAATTCGCTTTCTTTGAAATTGCGGTAAGGGCAATTTCGGGAAAAATATATTCCAAATTTTTATAAGGAGGTCAAATTATGCCTACGATTAACCAGCTCATCAAAAAGGGCAGAGAAAAGCTCACGTACAAATCCAAGAGCCCTATTCTCGACAACTGCCCTCAAAAGCGCGGCGTATGTTTGTCCGTTACCACGACTTCTCCTAAGAAGCCTAACTCCGCTATGCGTAAGATTGCACGTGTACGTCTTACGAACAAGCAAGAAGGTACGGTTTACATTCCCGGTGAAGGTCACAACCTTCAAGAGCACAGCTCCGTTTTGATCAGAGGCGGACGTGTTAAAGACTTGCCCGGTGTACGTTATCACATCATCCGTGGCGCTCTCGATACGGCCGGCGTTGCAAAACGTAAGCAATCCCGTTCCAAATACGGCGCAAAGCGCCCTAAGTAATTTAAGGGATTACACGAAGAGAAGTTGCGAGAACTTTAAAACTCGAAAGTCGGTTGCGTTTTAAGACTGAAACCAAAACGCAAAAGACCTACTTGTAATCGGAATATAGCTCGAAAAAAGCCCCGAATAAAAGTAGGCAGTATGCAACGAGAGTTGCAGAAGATTCGCACCTTTCAAATATTTTAGGAAAGCGCGCGATAGCTGTACTGAAGGGTAATGCCCTTATCAAATTATTTAAAGGAGGATAAAAACTATGCCTAGAAGAGGTAATGTCCCTAAAAGAGACGTACTGCCCGATCCTATGTATAACAGCAAAGTTGTAACGAAGCTCATCAACCAAATCATGCTTGATGGCAAGAAGGGAACGGCGCAAACCATCGTTTACGATGCATTTAAATTTATGGGTGAAAAACTCAATATGGACCCGATGGAAATTTTCAAGCAAGCAATGGAAAACGTAATGCCCGTTGTAGAAGTAAAAGCTCGCCGTGTAGGTGGTGCTAACTATCAAGTTCCCATCGAAATCAGACCGGAAAGACGCCAAACGCTTGCAATTCGTTGGATTGTAATCAACACGAGAAAGAGAAGTGAAAGAGAAATGTCCAAGCGCCTTGCAGCAGAACTTATGGATGCGTACAACAACGCAGGCGGTTCGGTTAAGAAGAAAGAAGACACGCACAGAATGGCTGAAGCGAACAAAGCATTCGCTCACTTCAGATTCTAAAAGAGGTAGTATATGGCAAGAGAATTCGATTTACTCCACACCAGAAACTTTGGTATTATGGCGCACATCGACGCTGGTAAGACGACCACCACCGAACGTATCCTTTTCTATACGGGTAAGACGCACAAAATCGGTGATACGCACGAAGGTACCGCCGTTATGGACTGGATGGCGCAAGAACAAGAACGTGGTATTACGATCACGTCCGCTGCGACCACCTGTATTTGGAAAGGACATCGCTTCAATATCATCGACACGCCGGGCCACGTAGACTTCACGGTAGAAGTTGAACGTTCCCTCCGCGTACTCGACGGTGCTGTTGCTACGTTCTGTGCAAAGGGCGGTGTAGAACCGCAATCGGAAACGGTATGGAGACAAGCAGATAACTACAAAGTTCCCCGTATCGCTTACGTTAACAAAATGGATATCAACGGCGCGGACTATTTCCGTGTTGAAAAGATGATTCGTGAAAGATTAGGTGCGAACCCTGTTCCCATCGAATTGCCTATCGGCAAAGAAGAAACGTTCAAGGGTATCGTTGACCTTATCAGAATGGAAGCCGAAGTTTACTACGACGACCTTGGTAAGGATTTCCGTAAAGAACCTATTCCTGCAGACATGCTTGACCTTGCAAACGAATATCACGCAAAACTCGTTGAAGAAGCAGCTTCCGCAAGTGACGAACTTATGGAAAAATACTTTGAAGAAGGGGATTTGAGTGAAGAAGACATCATTGCAGGTCTTCGTACGCGTTGTTTGCAAATGGAAGCAATTCCTATGCTTTGCGGTTCGTCCTACAAGAACAAGGGTGTTCAATTCTTGCTCGACGCAGTTATCAACTTCCTTCCCAGCCCTCTTGACGTTGCACACGTTAAGGGTGTAAATCCCGACACGGACGAAGAAGAAATCAGAAAGACGTCTGATGACGAACCTTTTGCAGGTCTTGCGTTCAAGATTGCAACCGACCCCTTCGTTGGTTCGCTTGCATATTTCCGTGCTTACTCGGGTGTACTTTCCGCAGGTTCTTACGTGTATAACTCCACGAAAGCAAAGAAGGAACGTGTAGGTCGTTTGGTACAAATGCACTCCAACGAAAGAAAGGATATTCCCGAAATTTGCTCGGGTGACATCTGCGCAATCGTTGGTTTGAAATACACGACGACGGGTGACACGCTTTGCGACGAAAAGCATCCCATCATTCTCGAAAAGATGGTATTCCCTGAACCCGTTATCCAACTTTCCCTTGAACCCAAGACGAAAGCTGGTCAAGAAAAGATGACGATGGCGCTCATCAAACTTGCTGAAGAAGACCCTACGTTCAAGACGTACACCGATCAAGAAACGGGCCAAACGATTATCGCAGGTATGGGCGAATTGCACCTTGACATTATCGTTGACAGATTGCTTCGTGAATTCAAAGTAGAAGCAAACGTTGGTGCTCCTCAAGTAGCTTACCGTGAAACGTTCAGAAAAGAAGTTGAAGCGGAAGGTATGTACAAGCGTCAATCTGGTGGTAAAGGTCAATACGGTCATTGTAAGCTTCGTCTTATTCCTCAAGAACCGGGCGCTGGCTATGCGTTTGAAGACGCAACGGTTGGTGGTTCTATTCCTAAGGAATATATCCCTGCAATCGACAAGGGTATCCAAGAAGCTGCAAAGAACGGCTTCCTTGCTGGTTATGAAATCGTAGACTTCAAGATCGTTGTATATGATGGTTCGTACCACGAAGTTGACTCGTCCGAAATGGCGTTCAAGATTGCTGGTTCGATGGGCTTCAAGAACGGTATGGAAAAGGCAAACCCTGTCCTTCTCGAACCGATCATGAAAGTTCAAATCATCACGCCCGAAGATTACTTCGGCGACTTGATGGGCAACGTTTCCGGCCGTCGCGGTACGATTCTTGGTACGGACGATAGAAACGGCGCGAAGATCATCGATGCTGAAATTCCTCTTTCCGAAATGTTCGGTTATGCAACGGAACTTCGTTCGAGAACGCAAGGTCGTGGTCAATTCACGATGCAATTCGATCATTACAGCGAAGTACCTTCCAGCATTTCTAAAGAAATCGTTGAAAAACGCGGTAAGAAAGAATAATTTTAGAAAAAGCGTATTTCCCGTCGAAAAATGGCGGGAAATACGAGAAAATTATCAAAAAATTTACGAAAACAGCTGTAAAACATTTGATAATTTTCACAATTTACGATATAATATGATTGTCCACTAAAGGGCACGATATTTTATCGCAACATCATTTGTAAAAATGATAGGTAGCTGCGTCCAAATCGGATAGGTTATCATTTTTAAATAAAAAAATATTATAAGATAAATCGGAGGATTTAAAAAATGGCTAAAGCTAAATTCGAAAGAACCAAACCCCACGTTAACATTGGTACGATTGGCCACGTTGACCACGGTAAAACGACTTTGACCGCAGCTATCACGATGGTTATGGCAGCTCGCGGCGGTGCACAAAAGATGAAGTATGACGAAATCGACAAAGCACCTGAAGAAAGAGCACGTGGTATCACAATCAACACCGCACACGTTGAATATCAAACGGATGCACGTCACTACGCTCACGTAGACTGCCCGGGCCACGCTGACTATGTTAAAAACATGATCACCGGTGCTGCTCAAATGGACGGCGCTATCCTTGTTTGCGCTGCTACGGACGGTCCCATGCCCCAAACGCGCGAACACATCCTTCTTGCTCGTCAAGTAGGCGTTCCTTACATCGTTGTATTCATGAACAAATGCGACCTTGTAGACGACGAAGAACTTCTTGAACTCGTTGAAATGGACATCAGAGACTTGTTGTCCTCCTACGACTTCCCCGGCGACGATATCCCCGTTATCCGTGGTTCCGCATTGAAAGCATTGGAATGCGCATCTTCTGACAAACCTGCAGATGCAATCATTTCCGATCCTGCAGTTGCTCCCATCCTTGAACTCATGGATGCAGTTGACAGCTATATCCCCACGCCCGCTCGTGAAGATTCCAAACCCTTCCTTCTTCCTGTAGAAGACGTATTCACCATTTCTGGTCGTGGTACGGTTGCTACGGGTCGTGTAGAACGTGGTGTAGCTCACGTTGGTGATCCCGCTGAAGTTGTTGGTTTGGTTGACAAACCCGTTGGTACGGTTCTTACCGGTCTTGAAATGTTCCACAAGATGCTTGACGAAGCTCAAGCAGGCGACAACGTAGGTGCGTTGCTTCGTGGTATCAACAGAACGGACATCCAAAAGGGTCAAGTTATCGCTAAACCCGGTACGGTTAAAACTGGTACGGAATTCCTTGCTCAAGTTTACGTTTTGACGAAGGACGAAGGTGGCCGTCATACGGCATTCTTCAACCACTATAGACCTCAATTCTTCGTACGTACGACGGACGTTACGGGTATGATCGAACTTCCTGAAGGCGTTGAAATGGTTATGCCTGGCGACAACATCGAAATGAAAGTTGTTCTTATTAAGCCCGTTGCTTTGGAAGAAGGTCTTCGTTTCGCTATCCGTGAAGGCGGCAGAACGGTTGGTTCCGGCGTTATCGCAAAAATCCTTAAATAATAGGTTTTTGATAACTCAACATTAAAAATAAACAGCTTATCCCTTGAGGATAAGCTGTTTTTCTTTTCTTATAATTCTTTGTAAAATTTACAAAAATGATAAACAAAAATACTATTATTTTTTTGTAAAATGTGATAAAATTATAGTAAGAAAAAATTGATAGAAGGACTATTTTTCTTATGGCTAAACCCACGCAGTTTGATTTTATAGCATACATGACGCCACCGCCCGAAAACCCTAAAGGTGACGGTAGAAACGATATTTCAATTGATTGCCAAACGGACGAACATTACGCAAACATCGTAAAATGTGGCTTTAACGGCACATCCGCTATTTACGAGTACGAAGCTTGGGAATACCATAAAGCGCTCGATTTTTGCGATAAATACGGCTTAAAAATGCTTATTCGCGACCAAAAAGGATTAGAGCCTTTCGTCGCTAAAGAACTTTGTAAAACGGGCGAAACCGCAGAACAATGGCTTGAAAAAAATGCCGATGCGTTAAAAGCTCGTTTGGACGATTATTTGCGCCATCCCTCGTTTGCAGGTATTCTCGCTGCGGATGAACCGCATACGGATAAATATCCCCATTTGCGTGTTTTGAAAGACTGGTTTGCTAAAAATTATCCTGGCAAAGAGTTTGAAGTAAACTTGTTGCCCGATTACGCTTCAAAAGAACAACTTTTTAACGATAAAGAAGCTAACTATCCGTTCTCGAAGTATTTGAACGATTTTATTGATATTGTAGATGCGGATTATTTGTCTTACGACCATTATGCGCTTATTGAAGATAAGAGCAAGGACGGATTGCAATATCTTCGCCCGTCGTATTTGAGAAACTTGCAAGACTTTGCAAATGCAAGCAAACGCACGGGTAAACCGTTCAAAGTATTCCTTTTAACGCTTGGGCACTGGGATTTTAGAACGATTAAGGCGTACGAAGACGTAGCTTGGCAAGTATATACGGCTATGGCTTACGGTGCGGCAGGTGCGCAAACATTTACTTATTGGACGACGCTTGAATACGTGCCGTATCACAACTCTTCTTACGTGACGACGGCGCTTGTAGGTCAAGAAGGCGAACTTTTGCCTGCTTGGTACGCTATGCAAGAAACGATTAGAGAAGTTCGTGCATTTGAAAAGGCGTATTTCTCGTACGACTGGGATAAATGCGTGTATTTCTTGAAAGGCGAATCCAATCCCTTGACCGATTTGATTGAAAAGCACGCGGACGATACGTTGGTTGACGGTAAAACGAGCGAAGACGTTATCATCGGTTGCTTTAAGAACGGTGATAAGAAAGCTTACTTAATCTCGAACCTTACCGACCCCAAAGATAAACTTACCGCTGAAATAGAGCTTACGTTTGATAAAGATTACGACGTAATCGTATGGCAAGCAACGCAAAACACGGAAATTGCAACGAATGATAAGAAAATCAGCTTAAAACTTCGTTCGGGCGAAGGTGTATTCGTGGAATTGAAATAAAAACAAAGCGGTTATCAATAGATAACCGCTTTTTCCATGCAAAACACGGGAATGAAGCCATAAGTTCTTGCAAATTGAGCGAAGATATGATATAATAATAAAAAGCTTAAAAACGGGGCGTAATTATGGCAAAAACGAGAAAAAACGACAACGTTAATAGAGTGGTTATCTATGCGATAATCATTGTTTTAGCTGCATTTATGGCTGTTTTAGAGTTCGTTTCCCTGCCTATCGGCAAAGATGCTTGGTATCACGCAGTTTTGAATAAAACGTTGCAACAAATTTTCGGAATTGCCGCCGTAGCACTGATTTTGTGCTTGATGGACGTAAAATTGTTTGGAAAAATCCACAACTGGCTGTTTTTATTGCCGTGTATCTTGGTTGCGGTCAACAATTTTCAATGGTGGTCGTATTTTAAGGGCATGCAATCGCTTGTACGCACCGATTTTTGGGCAATAGCGACGTTTGCGCTGTACTGCTTGTGCGTGGGCATGTTTGAAGAGTTTGTTTTTAGAGGAATTCTCTTTTCCGTGCTTGCCGTTTACTTTCCGAAGAATAAAAAGGGCTTAATTACCACTTTTGTGGTGTCGTCGCTTGTTTTTGGCGGGGCGCATTTGCTTAATTTGAACCTTTTGCAAGCAGGATATTCCATTTTGACGGGCGGTTTGTTTGCTTTTGTGCTGATTAAGACGAAAAACTTGTTTTGCTGTGGTTTTATCCACGGTTTGTACAACTTTTGTGGCATGCTGATGGATAAAGAAAGCAATTTAGGACTTGGAAAGGGCGTAGAATTGTTTAATTTGGGAACAATCTTGTGTATGGCAATCGTTGGCGTACTCGTTGGGGTATTCGTGTTGTATTTCTTGATAAAATACCCCGAAGAAGAACGAAAAACGTTATACGATAAGCTGGCTGTGCCACAAATGGATAAAAAATCCTCGCAAAATACCGAAAAGAACGACACTTTGGTAGAATAACGTAAGAAATATCATAAACGATTAAAAAGCCGCCTAATAGGGCGGTTTTTATTGTGAAAACGGCACAAAATACCGTAAATTACACTCTTTTTCCGCAATATTGATAAGAAATGCGTAGAACGTAATCAATCAATAAAAAATAGGATAAGACAGCGTGTAATTTCATAAAAATAGCCAAAATAGTGTACAAATCTATGGAAAATAGGCATATTAGGCGTGCTTCTATCCAAACGGCTTAATATCTACCTAAATTGCGTGCAATTTCTTGAAAATAAGACAAAGTCATTGTACGATGGTATGAAAATAGTCAAATATCGCCTATATTATATGCATTTTCTCGGAAAACTACTTAAAACGAGCCCTAATGGCGCAAAACTATTCGCAAAACACCCTAAAACAGTACAAAAAAAGCAAAAACGGGCAAATACGCCCTAAAATCGCTCAAATTCCCACGTTTTTCGCCGTTTTTGTCTGTTTTTCATGGATTTTCCATGAAGGATAGGGCGTTTGTAAGCTTTTCAAAACCGACTACTATGTCAAACATAATACCTATGTCACACATAATTGACGGGTACTATGTCTATCATAATACCTATGTCACGCATAACAAATAGCGCAAAACCGCCGTTTTTAGGGCATTTTCACGATAAATGGGGCGTTTTGCCCTTTTCGTGCCGTTTGAAAGGGCTAATGTGTGCATATATGGACATTTGATGGATGTTTTTTGTGGAAGGCGTTTAATAAGTAAGGGAAAAACAAGAAGATTTGCTTTAATGGCGTAATTAAAAATTTATTAAGAGAAAACTAAAGTTTAGCCAAACGATAATATAGTTTAGCCTTGATATTGTAGCGTATCAACATAACTTATGTTATATTTACTAAAAACAAGGCTTGCTGTAAAAAGTATATTATAACCATTTTGAAAAGGAGGATTGCATGAAAATGAAAAAGAAACGCGCTTTATTTATTGCGCTTGCACTGGCAACCGTTTTCTCGTCCGTTTTTTTGACGGGTTGCACAAAGAAAGACAAAGATAAGGAGCTAGACGACAACGGGGAGGATGTTGAAGCTACGTATTTGATTGACGAGTTTTTACTTGGTACTTGGAAAGGCTATTATGGCACCAACGTAAAGTCGTATGAAGAACAAACGAGAGAAATGGCGGAAGCAGGGCTTAACTTTCAATGGTTTCCCTACAACGCTGCACCTACAAGGCCCTCTTATGAAGAGATTGAAGATATTTACTCTCGTTACGGCATGAAATATCTTTACGACGTTTCTGGTTGGACGAGCGTGTACAACGCTTCTATTATGCCCCAGCTTGAAAACTGCGTTGGCTATTTCTTGAAAGACGAACCTAAAGCGGAGCAAATTCCTTCGCTCAAAGATAATTACGCATATTATTACAACGAAGATCTTACTCGTCGTCCGTTTGTAAACTTGTACCCCAGCTACGCACCCGAAGATTGGCTTAGCGGTTCGTATTCCGATTACGTAAATAACTGGGTAAATTCGGTAGGGGCTGAGAAGATTGAGTATTTGTATTACGACCACTATCCTTTCTTGTCGGGAGGTAGAATGCGTTCGACCTATTTTTCGGATATGGAAACGATAAGAAAAGTGGCTTATACCAACGGCAGGATGAAAACGGGCGCGTTTTCCCAAACGGGCTGGTGGGTAGGTATGCAAAAGCCTACCGCAAACGAAGTTCGTTGGAATTTGAACACGTTTATTGCATACGGTTTTAAGAGCATTTCGCATTTTTGTTGGGTTTCACCCAACCGAGTTTCCGTGGAAGACGGTGGCGAAGACATGCGCGATCACGTTATCGACCAAAACGGCAACAAAACGGAATTGTACGATCCACTCGTGCAATATAACTGGGAAATTCGTCAGCTTGGTGATTTACTTATGGGTATCGATTGCGAGCACGCATATCACAGCGGTTCTTATATTGCAAGCGGCGTGGAAACACTTCCAAAAGATTTCTTTATTCAGCCGCAAAACAAGTCGACGAATTACATAATCAGCTTCTTCAAGGCAAAGAAAGGCGGCGCAAAATACGTGATGATTATGAACAATTCGATGCGCGATAATAAAACGGGCAAATTTACGATTGATGCAAACGCAAATATTACGTCGTTGACGAAATATTCTACTACGATCGACGAAAACAACTTGCCCGACCCTACCAACTTATCCACAACGCTCGGCGCATTGAAAGAAGATACCATTTCGCTTTCCGCGGGCTATTTTGAAGAAACGTTCTTGCCTGGTGAAGTGAAAATATACAAGGTTAATTACGCCAAATAAGCATCTTATAAACGCTTGACTTTGTGTGATTAAATAGCAAAGAGTGATGTAAGCTAAAACAAATTGCGTATTGTCACAATCAAGACAAAGCGCAATGCATGAAATTACCATAATAGCGTTTAGAAACAAATAAATAAAGCAACGAAAAGACGTCCGTTTGGGCGTCTTTTTTGTCTTTTTATACGTTTTTGTAGAATATTGACGTGCGTTTTTGTCCAAAAATGCGGAAAAATTAAAAGATAAACGCCGTCAAAAATAAAGTTATAAATCAACAAACTTATACACTTTTCACCATTGCTTTTCGGCTACATTTGTTGTACAATTATTTCATAATAGCTTAATATGGAGGTTTGCGGCTATGAATAAAGTAAGTGTTGTTGTAATTGGTTTCGGTGATAGAGCGGTTGCTTACACGAAATATGCGTTAGATAATCCCGATAGATTGGAAGTAAAAGCGGTGATTGATCCCAGCGCTTTCCGTAGAAGTTTGGCGAAGGAAATGTTCTCTCTTCCCGATGATATGCTCTTTGAAAAAATGGAGGATTGTTTGAAACTTGGCAAGATTGCCGATGCGGTTATCAACGCCACGATGGACGAATTGCATATTCCTACGGCAATCCCTTTCCTTGAACTTGGATATGATATGTTGCTGGAAAAGCCTATCACGAACAACAAAGAAGATTTGCTTAAATTGAAGGCAATTGCAGACGAACATAATTGCAAATTGATGATTTGTCACGTGCTTCGTTATACGCCTTTCTATTTGAAGATAAAAGAAATTATCGCGAGCGGCGAAATTGGCGAAATCGTTTCGATGGAAACGAACGAATTGGTAGGGGTGGCGCACTCGTCCGCATCCTACATTAGAGGCAAGTGGAACAGCCGTGAAAAATGCGGTTCTTCAATGCTCCTTGCAAAATGCTGCCACGATGCCGATTTACTTTGCTGGTTCAACAACGGCACGAAGCCCGTTAAGACGGTAAGCTACGGCGGAAGATACCACTTTATTGAAAAGAACGCGCCTAAAGGCTCGGGTACGCGTTGTATGGTAGATTGCGAAGTGGAAAAGGAATGCCCTTATTCGTGCAAAAAACTTTTGATTGACAACGAATATTTTGCACAATACACTTTCACTTGCATCAATAAAAAATACGAAGAACTTACCGTGGAAGAAAAGATCGAATCTTTGAACACGAACAACCCTATGGGCAGATGTATTTACAAGACGGAAGCGGATATCGTTGATAGACAAGCGTTGATCGTAGAATTTGAAAACGGATCTATCGCAACGCACAACATGATTACGGGCGTTGCAAGACCTGGTAGAAATATTCACGTAATCGGTAAAATGGGAGAAATCCAAGGCTTCTTGGAAGAAAACAAATTTATCGTAAGAACGTACAACCCCGCAAACTGCTTGTGGCACGAACGTGTAGAAGAAATCACGAATATCGTAGCGGGCGACGGACACAGCGGTGGCGACAGCCGTTTGGTAAACGACTTCGTGAACATGGAACTTGGCTTGCCTCGTTCGATTTCTTCGACGGTTATTGAAGATTCCATCAACGGGCATTTGCTTGTGTACGCTGCGGACGAATCGTTGGATAACGGCGGCGTATCGGTTAAAATTTAACGAAAAAATAAAGGCACATAAATGATAAAAAAAGCAAAGTGGATAGGCTGTGCTTTTGTAAACGGAAATAAGGAGGAATAGAATTATGGCTTTTAATATCAAAATGTTTGATTCAAAAGACAACGTAGTAGTTGTTAAAAGTAGCGGCTACGATTCGATTGTTCCTCACTCGCACGAGTTTATCGAGCTTGTGTACGTAGAAAGCGGGGAAGCGGAAAACAAGATCGGTGATGAAAAAATTCCTTTGAAGAAAGGGGATTTCTTCGTGATGGCAAATCAAGAAATTCAGCACTCGATTCATCCTATTGGCAACGCGGCGGCGTTTTCCATTGTCAACGTCATCTTCCCTTTTGATTTCTATCAATTCGATTGGGAAGTGTTCTCGCCTAAACACGTATTTTCCGTGGATAAAGTTCCCTATTCTAAATATTTGATTGAACAAATCATTGAAGAATATCAAAAGAAGCCTTGGAAATACGAAGACGTCACGTACAGCTTGACGAAGGTGCTTTTGACAAATATGTATCGTTCCTTGCCTGCGCGCACCGCAAAGCGCACGAATAGGGGTAGGGCGAAAAGACAAGTCGATTCGTATATCGAAACGGCAAGAAGATATATTCGTGAAAACTACGATAAGCAAATCAGCGTAGAAGACGTGGCGAAATCCTGTGGGTTGAATAAGCAATATTTGCAACGCTTGTTCAAACGTGAAAAGGATACGTCGATTATCGAATATATGGTAAAATACCGTATCGAGCAAGCTTGCCATTACCTTTTGAAAACCGATTATTCGGTGGCGAGAGTGGCTATGCTCGTAGGTTTTAACGATTTGAAATATTTCTACGTTCAATTCAAAAAGATAGTGGGCGATACGCCTATAAAATACAAAGAAAAGTTTGGAGGAAAAAAATAATGGAGGCAGTTGCGATAAACACATCGGAAAAGCAAGTTGTTTCGCGTGTGTACGGCAAGTTTATTGTACAAGCCGTTATACTTGTTGCAGCAATGTGTTTCTTCCTTTTTGCTGGCTATCTTGCGCTTAACTATAAAGCGGTGTCCATCGCAATATCGGGCAGCGCGATTTTAGGCAGTATTCCTTATTCGGGCAGTTTGCTGTTCCTTTTCTATGGCAAACAAGTGGAAGTGTTCGTCCCGATTTATACAATTATCGTGGCGGTGCTTAATTTAGTTGTTCCGCTTGCGTGCTTGGGCTATTCGGCGTTTAAGACGTTCAAGAAAAAAGAAGACAATAAGTTGTCGGGCTATATCTTGATGGGGTACGGAGCTTTTCTTCTCATCTTCTACGTATTTTTATTGACGGGGAAGAGCTTGTGGGTAGTAGACCCCGAAGGAAACGTCCTTACTTTCTTCCAACTCTATGAAGTAAAATCCACGTTCTTGATTTTTGCAATTTTGATGCTGTTGGCGGGCGCTGTCCAAACCTTCCTTCGCTTGGAAGTTATGGATAAGGTAAAACGTTATAAGTTCTTCTATCTCGTTTTAATTATTCCCACCTTGCTCATTCTCATCTTCAACGTGTATCCCAGCGTTTTGCAAACGATTCTTGCATTTAAGGATTATAAACTTATCGACGGCGTGTGGGGGAGCCGCTGGAACGGGCTTGATAACATCAAATATATGTTCTCAGATTCGACCATGCTCATGGTTATTTGGCAAACGGTTTATTTGAGTATTTTGCGTTTGATTGCGGGGATTTTGCCTTCGGTAATTTTCGCATTGATATTCTATCATATCACAAGCAACCGTTTTAGAAGCGTTATCCAAACGATCGTATATATCCCGCACTTCTTCAGCTGGGTAGTTATCTACGCAATCTTTTCCAACTTCTTTACGCCCGACGGTGTTATCAATAACCTGTTGAACTTAATGGGCAAAGAAACGGTGGATTTCTTGTCAAGAAAAGATTTGTTCTATCCCAACATGATTTTCACTTCCATCTGGAAGGAAGTTGGCTGGGGTACAATCTTGTTCACCGCAAGTTTGATGGGCATTGATAGAACGCTTTATGAAGCAGCGTCCTTGGACGGCGCGGGCGTGTTTGCAAAACTTAGAAGAATTACGCTTCCCTCGTTGGTGCCTATTTTGGTTTATCAAGTTATTATGTCGGTTGGTAATATCTTAAAAGGCGCGGGCGGCGAACAAATTCTCATCTTCGCAACGAGTGCGGTGCGAGAAAATAAAGCGCTCGTTATTGACACTTGGCTATACTGGGAAGGCTTGCAAGAACTCAAATACGGTTTATCCGCAGCGATTTCTTTCGTGCAAGCAGCCATAGGTTTGTTTATGGTTATAGGTTCTCATAAATTGTCTCAACGTCTTGTTGGGATAGGTGCTTGGTAAGGGAGGTAAGATATGATTAGAGGAAAAACCGATAAAATATTTGAAGCTTTTTGTATCTTCTTTTCCGTGCTGTTAGCGATTCTTTGCGTGTATCCTTTGTTATATACGCTCGGCGTATCCGTATGTGGGGAAGCCGAATGGATGGATAGAAACGGCTTGTTGGTGTTGTTCCCGACAAAACCGACGTTGATTGCTTATAAAAAGATTTTCGGCGTAGGTAGCTACGTATTGAAAGCGTTGGGCGTATCGCTGCTTAGAACGGTGGTTGGTACGTTGACGTCCGTCATCATCAATGCTTTGGTTGGCTACGTGCTTTCGAGAGATAACTTCCCTGGGAAGAAGGCGTACATCTATTTGTTGCTTTTCACCATTTTCTTCTCGGGTGGCTTGATTCCCAACTACTTGGTTATTAAGGAATTGCGCTTGTTGAACAGTTTTTGGTCGATGATTTTGCCCAACATCGTAAGCGCGTGGAACATTTTGATTTTCAAACAATTCTTCGCGGGCTTGCCCAAAGAAATCGAAGAAGCGGCAATCATTGACGGTATCGGCGAAATGGGATTGTTTACAAGAATTATTCTTCCCTTGTCTAAACCCGTCGTTGCTTCCATCGGCTTGTTTACGATGGTTACGCACTGGAACAACTGGTTTGACGTAATGATTTATATTGACCAAGCCCACTCGCATTTGTGGACGTTGCAATATTATATCATGATCAACTTCAACAACCTTTCTCAAATCGACTCGACACAAGTGAATTTGGGTATAGAAGGGGGTGTCACGCAAACGACGTTGCGTATGGCGCTCACGATAGTAGGTTTCGTGCCTATCTTGTGTATCTATCCCTTCTTCCAAAAGTTCTTCAAAGACGGCGTTTACCTTGGCGCAGTAAAAGGTTAATATAAAAAAAACGAAAACAAAAAAGGAGATAAACATAAATGAAATTAAAGAATCGTATTATTAGTTTGGTTCTTTCGGCTGCTGCTGTTCTTGGCATGGTAGGCTGTAAAGAAAGACGTCCTTTGGGTACGGGGACGGAAACGTCGGACAAAGTGACTATTCTTTGTTCGGCAGCAGTAGGTCAACCTACGACGGATAACGACCCTTATAAGAAATACATTAAAGACAACTACGGCTTGGACGTAACGTTGATTGCGGCAAGTGACTTTGCTACCACTTCGCAATTGAAGTTCTCCAACCCCGACGATATGCCTGATATCGTAGCGTTTGAAAACATCGACAGCTTCCGTACGATTTACAACCAAGGCGTATTGCTTAGCGACTGGACGCCTTACTTGGATAAGATGCCCAACTTCAAAACGATTGTAAACACGCCCGATGCGGATAGACCTAACGAACCTTCCATCGCAAAACTCATGTTGACGGAAGAAAACGGCTTGACGGCGCTTTGGACGTTGCCCGATCCTCCTTCTTGGTCGCTTAAGATTAGAGAAGACTGGGCAAACGAATTCCGTAGCACGCTTGCTGGCGCTAACTGGCAACCCAACACCCCCGATGATTTGTTGAGCTTCGCAAGATGGATTAAGGAGAACAAGCCTGGCTGCTATGCGTTCTCTACGGCAGGGGAACAAACGGACTTTGGTGTACTTGGTACGTGGATTCCTTTGATGTACGGCGCAGTATGTCAATTGCCTTGGGGTATTTACTTTGACGAAAATAACAACGTTGACTTCGGTATCACCGACGGCACGGAAAAATTGATGCTCGACTTCATTAGAACGATTATCAAAGAAGGTTTGATCGAACCCCGTTGGTATTATCAAAGCGCAGCGGAAAAGACGAGCACCGCTGGTAAAATCGGTATCGAATGGTACACGGGTGAAATTAGCGAATCGACGCAAAGCTACTTCAACCGTCAAGCAAGCGCTAACAACACCACGCCCGTAGATACGACCGACTGGTGGAAGACCTATCCCGTACCCAAGGATCCTTCTTGCCCTTACGGTGGTTATCAACCTTCCGACGGCTTCCTTGGCACGATTATCACCGTTTCCGTAAAAGCGGCAAACGACGATGCGAAGATGGAAAAAATTATTGCGTTCCTTGACGATTTGGCAATGACGAAGACGGTAAACGAACAAGGCGAAACGGTTTACAATCGTTCCAAGGGCTATGATGCGCTTCGTTGGGGTATCGGCATTGAAGACAGTTTGAATTTCCAAATGATTGAAAATACGAACAGAGTATATTTGTACACGGGCGACGAAGGCGTAGCGAATAGATCTTATCGTTCGCAATATCCCGGCGCATGGGACTGGGGTATGTTCTTCCGTAGTAAAGACGACGGCGTTGTACAAGGTACGAGTAATCAAACGGTTACCAAGATCGTTAATAAAGTTATCGAACACGATGCAACGACGGCAAACTATGCAAGAAGATTGCAATACGGCAGCGTATTGAAGTTGGATTCTTCCACGATCGCTACGTTGACGAGAAAGATGCAAGCGTTTGAATACGAATACGTAAACGCTAACTGGGATGCTGCTACGTCGCAACAAAAGTATAACGACTTCGTTGCTGATTGGAAGAGAAGCGGCGGTGACGCACTCTTGCTTGAAGCAAGAAAACAATTTAAGCAATACGGTTGGATTGCATAATAGCATTTAGGAGAAAAAAATGAAAAAAATTAAGAGATTATTCATCGCTGCCATAGCGATGGTGTCGCTGATTTTTGCAGCTGCCCCCGTTGCTTCAGCAACGGCGGTGGCTGAAACGGAACCTACGCCCTACACGTTGGATTTTTCGGATGCAAACTTGGAAGATAAAGTTTATCCCGTATATATTTCCGGCGCATCGAGTAGGGTGGAGGATTTAAGCGCACACTGGACGGCGGAAAACGACACTTTAACGCGCGTCAACGATTGCGGCGGCGGAGACGTTACTGGCAATTATGCCGTCACGTATCTTAACGGTTGCTACGTTCGCTATTTCGAATTTAACACCAAAGTTGCATACGGTCAAGCGGGCTTGACGGGTATCGTATTTGCGAAAAGCGAACTTTCCCTTCGCCACCTTGGCGACGGCAACGCATTGTATTTCATGCCCGATCCTTGCGTGGAATTGAAAGGTACTACGCTTACGCAAGCGGCAACTTCGTCCAAATTCTCGGAAAAGACGGGATATTATGATTTGAAAGTGGTTGTTTGCGCTGATTACGTAAAAGTATTCGTGGACGGCGTAGAACGTTTGAATAAAGTTTACCCCGAAGATCTTTTGATTTACGGTAGAGTGGGTTTGTTCACGGCGAATACGAACGGTTCTTTCTACGACGGCGTAGAAATTTACAACCTTGACGAACACGGCAATAGAATCGCATTTGAAAACTATACGCCTGCAACGGGCGTATCCGTTACGAATACGGAAGTAGAAATGACGTTGACGGGCGAACCCGTGAAACTTAATTACACCGTTCAACCCGTTGGTGCAACGGTGCAAGACGTTCGTTTCCTTTCGGTAAACCCCGACATTGCCGTTGTGGACAATGCGGGCTATATCCACCCCTTGAAAGCGGGCGTGACGGAAATTTACGTCATTGCAAAAGACGGTGGCTTTAAGGGATCTGTTATCGTGACGGTTACGGAAATTGTTCCCGAAGTGGAAGGCGTAAGCTTGAACATGACGAGTGGACATATCGACGCCGTGGGCGGAAAGTTGTATCTTTCGGCATCGCATTTCCCCGAAGAAGCTGAAAACCTTGGTTTTAAGTGGAGCACGTCCAACTCAAGAGTTGCTATCGTAAACAACGGTACTGTTACCGCAATGGGTGAAGGCACGTGTACGATCACCGTAAAAGATTATTACGGTACGTATTCGGCTACGTGTACCATTACGGTAGGCGGCGGTTCGTCCACGGGTGAAGAAACGAAGGAAGAAGAAAAGAAAGAAGGCTGCAATGGCGTAGTAGGCATTTCTTCGGTTGCAATGCTCGTTGGCGCAATGGCTGGGGCTGTTATTATCAAAAGGAAGGTGAAATAATATGAAAAAATTATTTGCATGTTTGCTTTGTGTAATTACGGCTTTCTCGATGGTTGGTTGCAAAAACGGCGACGAAACTCCCAGCGGCAACGGCGATGGAAACGTTCAAGTAAGTAATATGAAAGAAATCGAATACGAAATGACGAAAAATAAACAAAGAACGGGTGCGAACGTCAACTTGATTATCCCGCCCGCTTCGACGGCGAAAACGGGCTCGAAATTGACGGCGTACGTTGCGCCCGATATCCCTATGGATAACTACAACTACTACGTAGTTGACTGGGGTGACGGCACGTGGAGCTACAACGGTCCTTACGTTTATAACGATGCTTATAAAGTAATCGGTGAAGTATATCATACGTATAAAAAAGCAGGTCAATACAATATCAAAGCTTGCGCAATGAACATGGCAACGGGACAAATGTACGGTTGGACGGAAGCGCAAACCTTGAAGGTGACGGGGGACGATTACGTTGGCGAAATGGTCAACAACGTCACGCCCATCGGCTCGACAACGGCGGGGGATAACTACGGTTATGCCAACATTGCCGACAGCAACAATAAAACGCAATGGAGAAGCGCAGTATCCGATTCCGTTTCTTCTAGCGATTACGTAGGCTATTTGTTCGACGATTATTATACGCTTGATACGTTGGAAATTAAATTCCCTTCCGATTTGGCAATTTTCCCTTCCAACATTTCCGTAGAATATACGACGGACGGCGGTAATACGTGGTATATGCTTCCGCACTACTATTACGTATTGCCCAACTCGGAAGGTCAATATTCGTGCATCATGAACTTCCCCAATCCCATGGGCGCAACCCTTTCGTTGCCCCTTGACGAAATTTCCGCAAACGGTATTCGTATTAGAAGTTTGATGTACCCCTTGGCAGCATCGGGCGTAAAATATTTCAGCGTAGAAGAAATGCGTGTTTACGGTAAGAAAGGCACGTTGTTGTACACTTCGTACGACGGATATTATAACGCCGATTTGAGCAATATGTGGGCAATCTTCGGTCTTGCAAAAACCGAGCCGAGAATGTACAATTCCTTGCGTGGCGCAGCTACGAACGTAGAACCTTTCCGTTCGGGCTCGACGATGACGGCGTCTATCGAATGGACGGCGTGGAACGGCGCGCAATTGAACTGGTCGGGCTACGATGAAGCAATCAATATCCACGTAAACTCGTTGAAAAACGCTGTGTACGGTGGTGACGGTTGGTATTACGACACGAGCACGAACAAATACGTAGTGGACGAAAGTGAATATAATAACAACGTTAGAAACGACGGCTTCATTTGGGCTACGGAAAGTGCGCCTCAACACCTTGGCGAACAAAACCACTACACCAACAACTCTTCGCTTATCATCGCTTCCCGTGATTATTTGTTGACGGGCAACGGCACGGAAGGCTTCCTTGAAAGTGTAAACGGCAAGGGGCAAGTCATGCTTGATAAGCTTCGTAAAGCAATGGAATACATGCTTGTAAACTTGAACGGCGTATCCGGTTTGATGACCATTTACGATCCGAGAAACGACGGTACGGTTTACGGCGTATCTTCCAACTACTGGGATAGCTTGAACTTCTTCGGCTATAACTCTTCGTACGAAAATATTCTTTTCTATCAATCGTTGCTCGCAATGGCTGATATTGAAAACTACCTTGGCAATGCCGACAACGCAAACTATTATCAAACGATTGCGAACAAGGTAAAGAAGACGTTCAACGAATATTTCTGGGATAGCGCAAAGGGCAGATATATCACGTCCGTCAACGTAAAGGGCGACGTGCTTGACTTTGGCATCACCTACTTGAACTTCATGGCAGTTTCCGCTGGGCTTGCTTCTTACGAACAAGCAACGGCTATTTACGACTGGGTTGACGGTAAGAGAATTATCGAAGGGGACACGTCCACGGGCGAGGACATCTATAACTTCAAAGTTTCGGCACGTTCCAACACGGTTGCGGTAGAAACGGTTCAAGAAGACGGCTTGCACTACTGGTGGTATAACGGTCACTCCTTCAACGACGTATTGCCCGGTCACTGGGGCGAATACGGCTTGCAAATGCAAAACGGCGGTACGATTTTCTACACGTCGCACTACGACGTTTCGGGTAGAACGTACGTTTCGGGCGATAACGCAATGTCGAGATTTAATAAGATTATGGACGAATTCCATATCGACTCCTTGCGTAGAGATCCGAGAACGAGCTTTGGTGTTTACCAAGTAAGTATCAACGGCGAATTCCCTGAAAGCGGTCTTGTGCCTTTGACGTTCATTACGGACATTGTAGGTATCACGCCTGCGGTTGAAGGCTTGAAGATTGAAAGCTGCTTGCCTTCGGATATGTCGTATGCGGGCGTAGCGGAATATAACTACGGCAATAGAAAGTACCACATTGAAGTAAATAAGACGTTGACGAAGCCGGTTGTATCGTATGACGGCAAAAAATATACGGTAAAACTTCCTGCCAACAAGACGTATTATATTACGTTGCAAAATAAACTTATCGAGGCGTGAAAATGAAGAAAATATTAACAGTATTAGGTCTTATGTCAGTTCTCACGCTTGGCGCTGTGAGTGCAACAAATTACGTTTCGGCTGATGCGCAAGGGGCGGATATGACGCCCCAAGCGGTTGCGGAAACGTGGGACGTAGAAGAAACGTTTGAAAGCGAAACTTCGATAAACGAACATTTCGATTTCTATTTTTGCTCTTCGCAAAACGCTCGCCGTGGCGATAAACTCGAATACAGCTGGGATATAATCGACGAGGCAATTTACCGCACGGGGAACGTAGATTCCGCCGCTGATACGGTAAACATTGCGATTATGACATACGTCAGCGAAGTGTACGACGATTTTGAAATGAGTGTAGATTTCAAAGCCGGCTCTCTCACTCCTTACTGGCCCGTAATCGGTATTCGCCAACAAATCCCCGGCAAAAACTATACAGTTGAAGGGGGCGGCACGGGTGTATTCATGCAACAAAACGGCAAAATCACCTTCTGGGGTCCTATCACCAACGGTATTATCGAAGAAAATATCCCCAACGTCAACGAGTATTATCCTTTGATGTGGCATAACATGCGTATCCGCGCGGAAGGCTCGAGCGTAAAAGTATATATTGATAGCGTGCAAGTGGCAAACATCACGGTAAACGCAACCGACTATACGAAAGGCTACATTTCCTTGATTTCCGTCAATAACGATTGCGCGTTTGACAATTTCAAAGTACGCGGATTAGGTAGTTCTTCGCAAAAGGGCAACGAAAGTAATCAATACGAACACGCTGATTTAGGTCAAGGTCTTGACGATATTATCAACAACGGCTACACGGGCGTAAAACTTCCTGGCAGCGGTTCATCTTCGACGCTTGGCACGCCTAGCGTATCTCCCGCTTCGCAAAAAGTCACCCTTGACGAAGTTGCAACGAGCGTGGAATACAGCGTAAATTATAACAATGGCGACTTCGTGTCCTTGAAACTCAACGGTCTTATCGTTGACGAAAACGATTACACTCGTCAAGCGGCGAAATTGACGTTGAACGAAGACTACGTATCCAAACTTCCCGTAGGGGAAAACAAATTCACCTTGACGACGACGGGTGGCTCGGTTGACTTCACTTTGACGATTGAAAGAGAAAAAGTGGTGTTCACCGACACGACGCGCGTGAAGAAATTCTCCACGACGGACGTTGGCTTTAAGATGGACTTTGGTATCGGCTCGTTAAAGACGGTGACACTTGGCGGCGCAGTATTGCCCAGCGATGCGTACACCTATCAAAACGGCGCATTGCGTATCAAACGTGCTTTCTTGTTAACGCTTGACAAGGGCGTTTACGAAGTGGTTGTTTACGACCAAAAGGGCAACACCGTAGATTGCTACGTGACGATTGACGTCAATCCTTCCGATGCGTTTATCATCAACTACGACAGTTTCGTAGCCCCCGATAAAGGCTATGGTCAAGATTTGACTGTGGGCACGACGGACGGCTTGTTCGGCAACGGCGGCAGCGTAGTCAGCACCAGCGCAGGCACGATGCTTGTATTTGATAGCGACAACGTAAATTACAACTTTGTTAGCGGCACGACGTATTCCGTGACGACGTATTTCAAATTCAATAATACGGTTGCAGGCACGAGTAGCGTTCTCGACTTGTTAATGCCTATCTACTTCAAGACGGCGGCAGGCAACGCGGATATCGGCTATATTCGTTATAACAACGACAACGGCTATTATTTCTATCCCGAATCCAAGTGCGCGCGCTACGAATTTGTCAAGGTGGGCGAATGGTATCGCTTGTCCTTTGAATTCGTTTACGAATCCACGTGGACTCGTTTGGAAATGCCCGTATGGATGAACACCGATTTCGTGGTGGATAACTTCGTATTAGCACCCGTTTCTCTTGCAAACTCTGCGCGCCTTCCCGAAATTGTGAGAGTGCCCAAGAACACGCAAGAAGACGTAGTTCTTGATTGCTCGGCAAAAGTAATCGGTATCAACTACGACGGCGGAGCGTTGACGGCAAGCGATTATACGTACGCAAACGGCAAAATCACGTTGAAGAAAGAATTCTTGTCCTCGATTCCCGCAGGCGACAACGAAATCACCGTTTGCTGCACCAACTCTTTCTATGATATCAATATTGTAGTCAACAAATACGCATTGAGCATTTCGGGCAACATGCATTACGCAATGGACGGCGACATGAGCTTGAGCGTTAACCCCGACGAATTTGCATTGAGCAGCGCAATCATTTCCGACACGAAGAAGACGTTGGCTGAAAACGTAGATTACGAAATCAGCGGCAACCAACTCATCTTAAAGGAAAGCTACTTAAACAGCATTTCTTCTTCGGAAGATTTAACGATCACGTTTGCAACGGATGCGAAACTTGACTTTGTTGTCACCAGCAGCAAACTCTTGTTCGTTGACTTTGAAAACGGCGGGTTGGAAAAGGGCTTTGCGTATAACATGTCGCAAGAAATGACGGACGGCAAGAGTGGCAACGGTATGCTTTTGACGAACACGACTTCGGCAACAATGCTTTCGCTTGGTGGCGAGTTCTACAACGTAGAATTTGAAGAAGGCAAAACGTACACCTTCTCGTTCGATTTGAAGATTGTCGAAATCAACACCGCAAACAACTTCGTTATCGCAGGCAACAGCTGCTGGATGCCTATCACGTTTGGTAGTGGCAAAGACGTCACCTACTTGCGTGTAGTAAAATCGGGGGAAACCTATACGATTGCAAACGAAACGCAACAAGTAGGTACGCAAGCATCCGTGGGTAATCCCGATGCAAACGGATTTGTGCATATCGAGTTCAAGTTCGTTCCCACGGCGGCATGCACCAACCTTACCTTTGACGTATGGATGCCTTCGTCGATTATCATTGACAACTTGTCTTTGATTGTTGGCTAAAAAAAGTGTAAAAAAAACAAAAATATACACAATTGTCCATTGTTGTTTTATTATAAATATTGTAAAATTATATCGTGGGGTGAGCCTATCGCCCCACGAGCCAAAAATTCAAAAACTATAAACACAAAAGTGTTGGATTAAGGAGGATTTTATGAAGAAAAAAGGCATAGCTTTATTGAGCGCGTTGATGTTGACGGCGGCATTTGGCGGCTTGGCAACGATTGGCGCATCGGCAGCTGTTGAAGACGTTCCCGCAGAATTGAAAACGTCTAACGTTGCTTATGGCAAAGAAGTTTCGTTTAGAAGCTTGACGGACGTGACGACGGAAGTTGAGTGGAGTGCATACTGGCCTGACACCCCCAACTTCTACGGACAAGACGGCTATTCGATGTTGAGCCTTACGGACGGCGATGCAAACTGGGGTACGGCGCAAAACCGTTCGACGGCAACTGCAAATACGCACGCTTGGGCATATCTCGACTTGGGTGCACAATATTCCATTGATGAAATTAAAGTTGGTTATTTGGCGGGTTGGTGCTTCACCAACGTTGTTATCCAAGTTTCCAACGACCCTACCTTTGAAACGGGCGTGACGACGGTGTTTGCTGTCACGGATACGGTATATGCTGACGATGGCTCGACGGTTGTTTATAACGGCGGTCAAGTAGGTTGTTCCGTTGATACGAAAGATCAAACGGGTTGGAACGGCAATACGGGCGTTGACAGCGTTGGCGGTGGTTTGCGTACTTATGATGCAGACGACGTTGTTGCACAATACGTTCGTATGACCAACAGCGATGGCGCAAACGGCGGTGCGGCTAACGTAACGGAACTTTGCGAATTGCAAGTTTTCGCTGTGACGGAAGGCATTGTTGCCCCTAAAGCAAGCGTTGCCTCTGGTTCGTATGCAACGATGACGACGGTTGAATTGTCGGCAATCGGCGATGCGGAAATCTACTATACGCTTGACGGCAGCTATCCTACGAAAAATTCGACGAAATATGAAGGCGCAATCGACGCATCTTCTTGGACGGGCTCGGTTGCTTTGAGAGCGATTGCTGTTGTTGACGGCAAGCAAAGTGCGGCGGCTGATTACGTTTATAAACTTACGATTCCTTCCGAAAACTATGCGCCCAAAGCAGACATCTCGTTTAGAAGCTTGACGGATATGAACGAGGTGCTTGCTCACGGTTCGTATTATCCCGATGCACAAGGCTTCTACGGTGACAATTTCAACGGTAGTTCGTTAGATTCTCTTACCGACGGAAATGCAGGTTGGGCAGCAGCGCAAAACCGTTCGCCTCAAGCTGCTAATACGCACGCTTGGGTGTTCCTTGATTTAGGCTCGGAAATTGAAATTGACAGCATTAAAGCAAGCTATTGCTCCGCTTGGTGTTTTACCAACGTTGTTATCCAAGTTTCCAACGACCCTGCCTTTGAAACGGGCGTGACGACCATTTTCTCGTGCGAAGATAATCCTATCTATGCTGACGACGGCGAAACGGTTATTTACGACGGTGGTCAAGTAGGTTGTTCCGCTGATACGAGAGGTGAAACGGGTTGGAACGGCAACCGTGGCGTTGACAGTTTAGGTGATGGTTTGCGTACTTATGCTGCAAACGGCGTAAAAGCACAATACGTTCGTTTGACCAACAGCGAAGGTGAAAACGGCGGCTCGTTCAACACGACGACGTTTGCTGAAATTCAAGTTTGGTCGAAGGGCGGCGCAGCAGTTGCTGATCCCGAAATGAAAGATACGTTGAAATCGGTTGACAGCGTTGCTACGGAAATGAACGTTATCCCTGGCACGAACTTGGACGGCGTAAAGGCATTGTTGCCCGCAACGCTTAACTACACGACGATGAACGGCGCAACGGGTGAAATTGCTCTCGCTTGGGAATGTGCTAACTGGGCTGATATGACGTTGGGCGAATACACGTTTACGGCAAGCGTTCCTGCAATCGCAGTTGACGACGTATTCGATATTCTTCCCGCAAGCTACTCGGTAGTTGTAAAAGTAGAAAAGGCTGACACTAGCGCGTTGGATGCGTTGCTTGGCGAAGTGGATGCGTTGAACGGCGCTGATTACACGGTTAAGACGTGGTCGCCTTTGAATTCGCTTGTGACGGAAGCAAAAGCGGCTATCGCTGAAATCACCGTTTCCGAAAGCACGATTGCTGGCTACGTAGAAAGCATTACGGCAGCAAAAGTAGCTTTGAAAGAACTTGCAAAAGATAAATCGGCTCTTGCTACGGCAGTTGCTACGGCAGGCGCTATTAATGAAGATAACTATATGTCCGCAACGGTTGTAGGCTTGTCCGAAGCTTTGGCTACGGCTACGCAAGTAAATGACGATACGGATGCTTCCGTTGAAGAAGCTACGGCTGCGCTTAACGCTTTGAATGCAGTTTTGGACGGCTTGGTAGAAAAGGGCGATACGACGGCTCTTGCTGAATTGTATGCTCAAATCAACGCAGCAGCTTACGACGAAGACGATTTCACGCCGCTTAGCTATGCAACGCTTATCGACGCAATGCTTGATGCGGAACAAATCCTTGGTTTGCAAGAAGTTTCCAAGGCTGACGTTGAAACGTATTACAACGCGCTTGTAAGCGCACACGAAGGCTTGGTTGCTTACGGCGACATGTCCGAACTTGTAGCTCTTATTGAAGCTTGTGACGAACTTGTTGAAGAAGACTACACGGCAGGCAGCTGGGCAGTATTGGAAGACAAACTTGCGGCAGCTGAAGCATTGCTTCCCCAAAAACTTATGCAAGACGTAATCGATGCGGCAAAGGCTGATTTGGAAGATGCGCAAGAAGCTTTGGTTTCTATCGTTGCATTGAAGGCAGCTATCGCTTCCACGATTGACGAAGATGCATACACGGCAATCAGCGTTCAAGCATGGAAAGATGCAAAAGCAGAAGCGCAATTAGTTTTGGAAAATGATGATGCTACGGCGGAAGAAGTTGCTGATGCAGTGGCAGCTATCGAAGCGGCTGAAGATGCTTTGGTTGAAAAACCCGCTGACGTTCCTTCGGGCGACGATAACACGGGTGACAACAACCCCGGCAACACGGACGACGGCAACAACGACACCACCGCACCCGAAGTTGAAAACAAGGGCGGTTGCAGCAGCGTTGCAAGCGTAGCAAGTGCAGGTCTTGCTCTCGTTGGCTTAGCAGGCGTTAAGTTGCTTAAAAAGAAGAAGGAAGACTAATTTAAGTCTAACATTTTGTAGGGAAAGCGGCGATAAATTGGCTTTATCGCCGCTTCTTTGGAAAAAGGAGTAGAATAATAATGAAAAGAAGTGCAATTTGTTTAACGCTCGCAATGGCGGCAATTTTTACGTCGTCCGTGGCGATAAACAATCTTCAAAAAAATGCTACTACGACGGTGGCAAAAGCGGAAAAGGTGGAAATCGTGGACGAGTTTTTACTTTCAAGTTGGCTCAGCTATTACAGCACGGATAAAAAGTCTTATGCTGAACAAACAAAGGAAATGGCGGAAGCGGGGCTTAACTTTCAATGGCACGTAGCAAACGCTGGGGCAAACCCGCCCGCGGGTGGCTTTAACGTACCTTCGTATGAAGAAATTGATGAACTTTACGGGCAATACGGCATGACGTATCTTTATGATGCCGCAACAAAATCTTATAATCCAGATTTAATGGAAAAATTAGATAATTGTATCGGCTATTATATCAAAGACGAACCGAGCGCATCGCAATTTCAAGCTACCAAGGATGCGTACATGGCTTATCTTGAAGCTGATCCTTCTCGCCGTCCGTTTGTAAACTTGTATCCTAACTATGCGGGCTCGACGGCGCTTGGCGGTACGTATTCCGATTACGTAAACAACTGGGTTGACACCGTAGGTGCGGAAAATATGGAATATTTGTATTACGACCATTATCCGTTCACGGGAACGGAAACGGTACGTTCGTCCTATTTTTCCGATATGGAAACTATCCGTAAGGTTGCGTATGCAAACGATAGGATGAAGACGGGCGGTTTCTCGCAAACGGGCTGGTGGTCGGGTATGAGAAAGCCCAACGCCGACGAAGTGCGTTGGAACTTGAACACGTTCATCACTTACGGCTTTAAGAGTATTTCCCACTTCTGTTGGGTTTCGCCCAAGCAAGTGTCCTTGGAAGACGGTGGTGAAGACATGCGTGACCACGTTATCGATCAATACGGCAACAAGACGGAATTGTACGACCCTATGGTGCAATACAACTGGGAAATCCGTCAGCTTGGCTCTTTGCTTATGGGTATTGACTGCGCTCACGCATACCATAGTGGGGCTAATATCGTTGACGGCGTTGAAAAGCTTCCCAAGAGCTTCTTTATCCAACCCCAAGACAAATCGTCGAACTTCATCATCAGTTTGTTTAATTCGAAAGACGACAGCGAACGTTATATCATGATTATGAACAACTCGACGAGCGAAAGCAAGAAGACGAAGTTCAGCATTGATGCAAGTTCGGGCGTATCTTCGCTTACGAAGTATTCCACGACGATTGACACGGATAACTTGCCCGATCCGACGAATTTGGGCGCAACGCTTGGCGCGTTGAAAGAAGATAGAATTTCCCTTTCCGACGGTTATATTGAAGAAGAATTTAAGCCGGGCGAAGTGAAAATTTACAAACTCAACGGCGACGATATCGTTATCAACGAAGGCGTAGCAACCCCCGAAATTGCTTTGGCAAGCGGTAGCTACATCGGCGAACAATACGCGGCTATCCGTTCTTCGCAGCCCAACGCTAAAATCTATTACACGTTGGACGGCTCTTTCCCGCAAGTAGATGCAAGCGGCAATCCCAAGGGCTCGACCAAGCTCTACACGGGGCCTATTAAAATCGGCACGACGGGCGAGTGGAAGTATTACGGTTTACGTGCGGCGGCAATCATGAACGGGGAATACTCTCAACTCGTCGAAGCGGATTACATTATCACCGACGGCACACGAAACGTGTCGTTAGGGGCGGACGTAAGCTTCTATAATAAAGAATTTACCGAACTTATTGAAGTTGACAACGAAAAACAAAGCAACGTAAGTGGCTCGGTTGTCGTGGACGGTTATCACGATCCGTACACCGAAGTATTTACCAAGAAAGATGCAGACGGGCAAAACACCATTACGGGCTGGGCAGTTGTCGATATGAAGCAAGTGCAACGTATCAACAAAATCGTCACGTCTTTCTGGGCAAACTGGGAATTTGAAGACGTAATTATCCAAACGTCCGAAGACGGAAACACTTGGCAAACGGTGTTCAACAACGACACGGACGGCTCTATGTACTCGGTGACGGGTGAAATCGGTACGGACGGAAAATACGAAGACTCTATGTACAGCGGCAACGTATTCTCGTTTGCCGATAGAAACGTGCGTTTTATCCGTGTTTACAACATCGGCCGTGGTGGCGGTGTATTGAACGGCAAGAGTATTTGGCAAGAAATTTCCGCGTTCTGTGGCTTTGACGTAAACACTCTTCAAAACGTTGACGTATTGACGAAGAATTACACAAACAAGAGCAGCTGGTACGAACTTGGCGGCTCGCAATGGACGATTGAAAACGAAACGCTTTCCTTGCAAGGTACGGGGGATTGGGGACGTGCGCTCGTCTTTACTGAAAAGAAATATAAAAATTTCATCGTAGAAGGCACTTTCTCGATGAATGACGTGACGGCTGGGCTCGTTGGTTTCCAACTCTATAAAACGACGGCAAACGGCGTTTTGAACGGCAATAACGGCTATGTAGTATTCGTGGAAAACGGCGGTAGAGTAGGCGCTTACGACGGCGTAAACGGCGGTCCTCACGAATTTGGCGGCACGAACATTAAAGCGGCAAACTTCACGCCCGAAGAATTCACTTTCCGTGTGACGAGCATTGGCGATTTGCTTACGATTGATATAAACGGCATGCCCGTGTACGCGACGAGACATGAAAGAGCGAACATGGATGCAGGTTATATCGCCGTGCACGCAGGCTCTATCGGTATCACCGTTTCCAACCTTTGGATTATGGAACTTGGCGCAGCGAACAACGTTGACGGAATTTATTTTGAAGATGCGCTCTACGAGCAAAGCGCAACGGTGCAAACGGCTGTAAAAGTGTTGGATACGAAGGACGTGGCGTTGGCTACGCTTCCTTCCACAGTTTCTTTCACGACGGTAGGCAAAAACGTTGTTTCCGTGCCCGTTATCGAGTGGACTTGCAACGATTATAATCGTTTGGAAGCAGGCTGGAACACCTTCACGGCGCAACTTGATACAAGCAATTTGACGGGCGTTAGCAACGCTTTGAACTTGCAAGCAGTTGCAAAAGTTTGGGTATCTGCGGGCTTTGACGGTTCGGCTTTGCAAGAATACATCGATTTGGCTTTCTCGCTTGATCCGTACGACTTCACGGAAGAAAGCTGGCGAGAATTGGAACAAAAATTGCAAACGGCAATTGAAATTATGGAAGATCCGTTCACAGTACAAAACTCCGTAAACGTAGCTTCCTTCCAGTTGTTTGACGCTCTCAAAGCGTTGGTGAATATCAACCAAAACAAGAGTGCGTTGAACGCTTTGTTGGATACGTGCAACTATCAAGCGGATAAATACACGACGGCTTCGTACACAAACTATGAAAGAGCGTTGCAAGCAGCCCTTGATATGCAAAGCGACAACCTTGCTTCGCAAGCGGAAATTAACACGGCTGTAAGCAACTTGCAAACGGCTATTTCCAGACTTGTGGCGTTGTTCGATAAGTCGATTTTGAGCGATGCAGTGGCGCAAGCTAAGGCGTTGGACGCTTCCTTGTACACGTCGAGCAGTTATGCTAAATTGACGGCGGCGATTGCCCAAGCGGAAAGCGTTTTGGAAATGGATAAAGTGTCGATGGCTATCGGCGAACTTGCCATGAGCGATTTGCAAACGGCAACGGCTGAATTGAAGCTTATCGCCCCTGCAAACAATAACGCAAACAACGCGCCTACGGGCGATACGACGGTTGCCGACGAAAAGGGCGGTTGTAAAAACGCGCTTGGCGGTGGCTTGGGTGTTGCGCTTGTTGGTGCGGCGGTTGTGGCTGTTGTAAAGCGCAAAAAGGACGAAGAATAAGCCTATTTTTCAAAATCATTGACGAATAATAAAGCGGTGAGTTTATCACCGCTTTATTTTGTTTTTAAGCTGCAAAAAAGTGGCTGAATTTTGCCGTTTTTGCGCTTTTAAGTGGGATTTCTAAGCGGGGAAAATTGCCCGTTTTTGGCTGTTTTTGATGGTGAAAATTTTATTAAAAAATGGCGAAAATTTCTTCCGTTTTCGGTGAAAAAATATGGCGAAAAGCGTATGAAAAAACTGCTTTCAAAAGGGGCGAAAATTGGGCGTATTTTGGGCGTTAAATTACGGCTAAATTTATACGAAAAAGACGTTTGATTATAGGTAAAAATGTTTAGATATAATCAAGTGGTAATAAGTTGAGTATATATATTTACCATTGCTATTTTGGGTTATCTTGGCATAAATAGCAAAAAATAGTGGTAAAAAAAGATAAAATGCGCTTAAAAAGGTAATAAAGTGCTTTTTGTCGCAATTGGCAAAATTAAAAACAACCGCTTAAAAGTATGGTGAAAATTGTGCAAGATTTTACTATTGAAAAACGTTGTTTTTTTTAATATAATTTATAGCGTGAAAGTATAATTTATCACTATGCGCTTTTGTGTTTGGCGCATGAAAGGGAAATATAGGAGGATAAAAACAAGCATGACGAAAGGAAAATGGATATGGTATCCCGATGATTTTGAAATAGAGCTTTCGGCTGTTTTTATGGCAAATAGATTTGAGCGCGACGTATTCGTTCCGCCTTTTTGGAGACAACACTCTTGTTGGAAAAACGTTAAGTTCGTAAAGGAAGTTAATCTTGATAAACCGGAAACGATTTACATAGAAACGGAAGGGCAATTCAATTTAGAAGTGGACGGGCGCTACGTGTACGACTGCACGAAAGAAGCAACGCTTTCGGCGGGTCAACACCGTGTCGTTTTCAGCGTGTACAACTCGGCGGGCTTGCCTTGCTTGAAAGTGGACGGTGAAACGTTGGCAACCAACGAAAGCTGGCAAGTGACGTGCAACAATCACGTGTACAAGCAAGCGGCGTTCAACGATATTTTGATTTACGGCGAAAGCACGCCCAACCACGTAAAACTTCCCACGCATAAGCTTGCACCCGTTGCTACGTATGAAAAGGACGGCAAAACGGTGTACGATTTCGGCAAAGAAATGTTTGCTTTCGTGCAAGCGGACGGCATTGAAACGGATAAGGAAAAATTGACGATCTTCTACGGCGAATCGGAAATTGAAGCTTTGTCTTGGAATACGTGCGAGTTGACTTCCAACTTAACGATTGAAAAGGGCAGCGCAAAAACGGATATTCAAAAGGCGTTCCGCTACGTGACGACGGACGCAAAAGCGCTTAAAGAAATTACGGCGTATGCGGAATATTTGCCCCTTGAACGTTCTTCGTCTTTCAATTGCTCGAACGAACTTTTGAACCGCATTTACGAAACGTCCCTTTACACGTTGTCGTTGACGACGAGAGAATTTATCATCGACGGCATTAAGCGTGACCGCTGGGTTTGGTCGGGGGATGCATATCAAGGCTATTTGATGAACTATTACAGCTTCCACGAACCCGACGTAATCAGACGTACGATGATTTCGCTTTTCGGACACGAACCGTTTGATTTGCATTTGAATCATATCCTTGATTACACCTTCTACTGGGTGCTTGGCTTTGCGGAATATTACGAATACACGGGTGATAAGACGTTTATTAAAAACAACCTTTCCAAAGTCGTCAGCGTTTTGGAATACTGTATTTCCCGCACGAACGCAAACGGCTTGATGGAAGGCTACCCTGAAGATTGGGTGTTCATCGATTGGGCGGAAGGCTTGGACAACCGTGGCGAAGTTTGCTTTGAACAAATGTTGTTCGCCATTTCCTTGCAAAAGACGGCAAACTTGTTAAAGGAATTTGGTAAGGGCAAGGAAGCGGAAAAATATAGCGCAATCGCAAAAGACGTATTTGAAAAGATTGAAAAGTTCTGGGACGAAGAAAAGGGCGCGTACGTGCACTCGTTCAAAAACGGAAAATCGGACGGCAAAGTGTTAAGATATGCAAATATGTTTGCGATTTTGTACAACCTTTGCGACGAAGAAAGACAAAGAAAGATTACGGAAAACGTATTAAAGTCGGACAAGGTTCAACAAATCACCACGCCTTATATGCGCTTCTACGAACAAGCCGCGCTTATGCAACGTGGGGAAAAGAAACTCGTGCTCGATACGATTAACGAGTACTGGGGCGGTATGTTGAACGAAGGCGCAACCAGCTTTTGGGAAACGTACGACGCAACGCAAAAGGGCGATGAAAAGTACGCAATGTACGGACGTGACTTTGGCAAGAGCTTGTGCCACGCTTGGGGTGCAAGTCCCGTGTACCTTATCGGCAAATATATCGTAGGTTTGCAACCGATGGGCGATACGTTTGTCGTCGCTCCCGATTTGGCGGGTTTGGAATACTTCACGGCAAGCATTCCTTTGTCCAAGGGCGAGATTAAGATTAAAATTGACGAAACGGGCGTAGAAGCTTACAGCGATGAGTTGAACGGTACGTTGCTTTACGGCGGAAAGAGCTATGCGATTGAAGCAGGCAAAGCGTTGAACGTAAAGAGAGGAAATTGATATGTTGTTTCACATGAACATGTTCGATTCCAATCTTCCGCTTGCAGCAAATCGAAGCGTGGGATACGAATCGGTATTAAAACACAGACACACCTTTGTAGAGCTTGTGTACGTGGAAAACGGCGAAGGCACGCAAAAGTTGGATTCCGGACAAACGATGACGGTTAAAAAAGGGGACGTGTTTATCATTGCGGACGATACGCAACATTCCATACGCCCCACTTGCGAAGAAGGCGAGTTTAGAGTTATCAACATCTTGTTTGAAAGGGAAGAAATTGATATTGATTACGAACTGTTGAAAGTAATCCAACCCAAAAATTTCCCTTCCCATCATCCAATCGTGCGTTATATATATAATTGTTTGGAAACGTACGAAGGCAAGATTGGCGAATACGCTCTTCGCATGAAAGGTTGGATATATTTGATTTTGGCGGAATATCTTCACCACGAATCGGGGGATAAGCGCAAGGATAAGAAAAAGTCTTATGCGGAAGATTACGTACGCAAGGCAACGAAATATATCCACGAAAACTACGCAAAGAAACTTACGCTCGATACGATTGCTTCCAGCGTTGGTTTGACAAGCGGCTACTTGCAAAGATTGTTCCGAGAAAATTGCAATACGTCGATTATAGAATACCTGCTTCGTTATCGTATGGAAGCGGCGTGCAAAATGCTTGTAGAAACGGAAACGTCCGTGCAAGAAATCAGCGTGCTCGTTGGGTATTCGGATATTAAAAATTTTCACTATAGCTTCAAAAAAATATTTGGGATAACGCCTTTTCAATATCGCTTGTCCCATAAGCTAGAAACAAACACATAAAGGAGGACTCATGGAAGGTACGATTGAAAAAACTTCAAAACGCAAGTTTACCATCGACACGAAATCTGTTAAAGGTATTCTCACCATTTCGTTGTCCGTGATTTGCTTGCTCGTGTTTTGTTTTTGCAACGTCTTGACGAAAAATCAGCTTGACGTTGGCATCTCTTATTCCTTCAGCGGTTTGGCATTGTTGCAAATCGTGGCATACGGTGGAATGTACGAAGACTACTACTGGTTGGACGACGGCAAAGGCAACGGCTTTTGGTTGGATTTGGTAGTAGAATATCCCAACTTTATTTCCTATATCGCCATTATCGGCATGGTATTGCTCGTGGCGGCGATCGTGGTGCAAGTGTTGAGATATACGGCTCTCAAAGATAATAAGATTATGTCTAAAGCGGCGGGCTACGTAAGCTTGCTTGCAGCGGCGTTCTTCTTTGCGGCGTACGTATTCGTAATGTTCTCTAAAGCGGAAACCACTACGTTTGAGGGCAAAGCAACGCAATTTTATAGAGTATTTGAAGTAAAACCGACGATGCTCTTGGTTGCAATCTTCATGTTGGCGAACGGCTTCTTGGAATTGAAATTGCAAGATAAGACGATGCCGACGGTTAAGAGATTCTTGCCTATCTACGGCTTCATGGTTGTGCCCCTTGCGTTGATTTTCGTATTCAACTTGTATCCGATGTTGTTGCAAACGGTTTTGTCCTTCAAAAACTACACCCTTGCAGACGGCGTTTGGGGGAGCGAGTGGGTTGGCTTTGACCATTTCAAAGTTCTCTTCACCGATCCGAAGATGTTGAAAGTCATCGGTAGAACGATTTATATTAGTTTGCTTAGATTGTTCGTAGGTATTATCCCGCCGTTGGTTTTGTCCATTTGCTTGTATGACTTAAAGAGCTCGAAATCGAGAAGCATTTTCCAAAACATCGTATATATTCCCCACTTCTTCAGCTGGGTTGTCGTATATGCAATTTGCTACTCGTTGTTAAGCCCCGAAGGTTTGCTTGGCGCGATGACTGCGGGTACCGACTTGATGGTTTCCGAAAAATGGTTCATGCCTATCGTCATCATTTCTTCCGTGTGGAAAGAACTTGGCTGGGGGACGATCTTGTACTTGGCAGCGCTTGCGGGCGTAGATACGTCGCTGTACGAAGCGGCGAAAATCGACGGCGCATCGCCTATGCAACGTACGATACATATTACGCTTCCCAGTATCAAAGGCACGGTAATCTTCTTGACGATTATGTCGCTTGGTAATATCCTTAAAGGTGCAGGCGGGGAACAACTTCTTCTCTTCTACAGCGCAACGACGAAAGAACAAGCGTTGGTTATCGACACGTGGATGGTTTGGGACGGTATTACAAGACCTGAAAATTACAGTCTTGGTGCTGCCATTTCCTTCTTCCAGTCGGGTATCGGCATGTTGATGGTGCTTGGCTTCAATAAGATTTCCAAGAAATTCTTTGAAGTCGCGATATTCTAAAAAGGGGGTAATGAAAATGAGTTCTAAAACGAAAGAAAGAATTTACGACGTCGTCGTCTATTTCATTTGCGCCCTTATTGCTTTGCTTTGTTTGTATCCGCTTGTGTACACGATTCTCGTGTCCTTCTGTGCGCCGCAAGACATTAACGCATCGTACGTGTTGCCGATCCCTGAAAAATTCACGGTGCAAGCGTACGCGCAAGTATTTACGGCGGGCGGTTATATTCTTCGTGCGATAGGCGTTTCGCTTTTCCGTACGGTTATTGGTACGGCGTTAAGCTTAATCCTTTCGGCAATGCTTGCATACGGCGTTTCGAGAAGAAACTTGCCTGGTAAGGGGATGATCATCAAATTGATACTCTTCTGTATCTTGTTCAGCGGCGGTTTGATTCCCACGTACGTAGTTATCGAACAATTGCACCTTACGGACAGCATTTGGGTTTACATTATTCCAAACTTGATCAACGTATGGAACGTTATCGTAATCAAGCAATTCTTTGAAGGCTTGCCCAAAGACATTGAAGAAGCGGCAACGATTGACGGCGCGGGCGAATGGGCTATCTTTATTAGAGTTATTCTTCCCATGTCCACCCCTGTTATGGCAGCTATCGGCTTGTTCACGATGGTAGGGCACTGGAACAGCTGGTTTGACGCGTTCTTATACGTACGCAACAATCCTCAGTTGTGGCCCTTACAATATTATATACAAATCTCGTTCAACAATCTCAACCAAATCAACCAAGGCAACCTTGACGCTTTGGAAGGGATTATGAATATCGGCTCGGTTGACGATATGACGATGAAGATGGCGCTTACGGTTGTCGGCAGCGTACCCATCCTTCTCGTATATCCGTTCTTCCAAAAATATTTTGCAAAAGGTGTTTATGTTGGCTCTGTAAAAGGCTAATAAAGGAGATAAATCATGAAAAGAAAATTTTTGAAAATTTTAGCAACTGTAGTGTCCGTGTTGACGCTTGGTAGCGTAGCAATGGGCTGTGGCGTTGGCAAAGGTAAAGGCCCTGGCAAAGGCCCCGGCGGTGGCGGCGAAGGCGGCGACAACACGAAATACAACATTTCGATGCTTGTCAACGGTTGGACGAACACGCCCACGAGCGCGGACGACCCTTACAAGAAATGGGTTTCGGACAACTATGATTTGAACGTGACGTTGAACGCAACGACGGACTTCACAAACTCCGTAATGATCGCTTTCAGCTCGTCGAACAAACCCAACATCGTATGCTTCCCCGATTTCACGTCCTTCCAATCCTTGCGTAACCAAGGCGTACTTTTGGAAGACTGGACTCCTTGGCTTGAAAAGATGCCTAACTTCAGCAAAGTTCTTGCTGAAAGCAGCCAAGCATTCACTAAACAAGTTATGACGGACGGCAGCGGCAATCTTAACGCTATTTGGACGCCTTCCAACGCACCCACTTGGTCGTTGAAGATTCGTGAAGACTGGGCAAACGAATATAGAGCGCTCACGAACAACTATGACATCAACGGCAACGTGACGAGCACCAACGTGTACGTTCCCGCAGGTGCTACGGCAACGAACGGCGGTCAATGGCAACCCAACACCCCCGAAGACTTGCTTAACTTTGCAAGATACATCAAAGTATTCAAGAATAAAGGTCTTTCCAAAGAAGACTACTATGGCTTCTCGACGGCAGGCGGCGGCACCAGCCTTGGTACGCTTGAAACGTGGATGCCCTTGATGTGGGGTCGTGTTCCCGTTGCTCCTTATGGTTTCTACGTAAACAGCAACAATGAAATTCAATTCTCCACGACGGACGGCACGTACGCTCCTTACTTGAATTACCTTCGTCAAATTTGTGATGAAGGCTTGATCGATCCCAACTGGTTCTCGCAACAATTCAGCAACGATAAGAGAACGACGGCTGGTAAAATCGGTATTCAATGGTACCCTGGTTCGATTACGTCTTCCACGGAAATCGACGCAAACGCAGGTAGACCAGAAGGTTCAAAAGTTGACACCACCGACTGGTGGGAAACGTATCCTCTTCCCGTATCTCCCGATTCGACGAACGAACTCAAGGGCTACATGGCAGGGGAAGGTCTTGCAGGCAACATCATCACCGTATCCAAGCAAACGGCATTGAATAGAGGCATGATGGAAAAGATTTGTGCGTTCATCGACGATTGCTATGCTTACTATGATAAAGACCAAGACCAGTACGAAAGAGGCGAAGCTTACGACGCATTGCGTTGGGGTGTAAACATTGAAAACGGCATCAATTATCAAGTAATTCCTGGCTCTAACCTCGTTTACTGTAATACGAGCGGCGACGGCAACGCATATAGAGATAGATACAGCGGTGCTTGGGACTGGGGTGCTTGGATTGATTCTACGTACGACGGCGTAGTACAAGGTAAAGACGCTACAATTACGGGTATCACCTTGAAAGTAGCTGAACACGATTTGAAGACGGCAACGTATAAGACGACGCCTCAAATCGGTGAATATCTCATTCTCGATTCTTCCCTTATCACCGATATGACGTTGGATATGGCAAGCTTTGCATACAAATATGCAACCCGTTCGACGACCATGAGCGTAGAAGAATATTGCATTAAGTGGAGAACGACCCTTAAAGGCGATCAATTGTTGAGTCAAGCAGCTGCACAATTTAGAGCGCTTGGTTTGATGAGATGATAAATAAAAAACCAAAACCAAAAACAAAAAAATAAAACAAGGAGAAAAGAAGATGAAAAACAAGAAAAAAGTGACAACTTCTCTCGCAGTTGCTTTTGCGTTGGCTTTGGGTGGCGGTGCTGCTACCATCGTTTCCGTAAGCGCTAACGAAAGTCAAGCACCCGAAAAAGTGACCATTGACTTTACGAAAGTGGCAAGCATGGACGATTTGAGCATGTTATCCGTTGGCTACGACCCCAGTGCTAACAACGAAACGTACACGGATGCATCTTGGGTGACGTATGCAAAAGATATTGACGATATGTTCAACTTGACCGAAGACGGTCTTCAAGTAGATAAATCGGCATACTCGGGTGATTCTGTTTCGGAAAACAAGATTTACGTTAGATACAACGTAGAAACGATGCAATATTTTGAAGCGGAACTCACTTACGTATATGAAGACACCGCAAGCTGGGGTTGGGCAGGCTTTATGTTCGGCTACACCAACTATGAAAGACAAGCTTGCTGGGGTGACAGCCCTAACGGTGCGGAATTCTTCGTACAAAACGAAGGTAAAGGTACGTTCAAGGCTTCGAAATTTGGCGAAGGCTACAACGAAGGCGCAACGCCCAGCGGTTGGGAAATGCGTGACGTGGCACACACGTTGAAAATTTCCGTTACGGTAGAAGGCATCACCTTCACGGCTGACGGCACGGTTGTAAACACCGTTTCCGCAAACGATTTGGCGTTGCGTGGTTATGAAATTAGCGACGGCAGCGTAGGCTTTATGCTTACCAACGCGCAATTTACGGTTAAATCGTTCAGCGTACAAGAATTAGAAGCTGGTGAAGTTGGCGGTGACGAAGAAGAAGGCGAAGAAGTTGCAACGTATGATGAAGAATACGACTTCACGGAAGCAACCGATTTCGACGACGTAAACATGTTCTCCGTTGGTATCGACCCTTGCGTTGATGATCCTGCATTAGGTTATAACGACCAAGGCTATGTGACGTATGCAAGAGATATGGATGAAATCTTCTCGCTTGACAACGGTCTTAAAGTAAATACGTCCGTATATAGCGGCGATGCTGCTTGGGATAACAGAATCTACGTTAGATTAAACACCAAGACGTTGAAGTATTTTGAAGCTGAACTCAACTACAGCTACGACGATACGTCGAGAAACGGTTGGATTGGTTTCATTCTTGGTTACACCAACTACGAAAGACAAGCACGCTGGGGTGACAGCCCTTATGGCGCGGAATTCTTCGTGCAAAAAGAAGGTAAAGGTACGTATGCTTCTTCCAAACTCGTTGCCGAATACGGCGAAGGCGGCACGCCCGCGGGTTGGGTTGTAAACGGCGAACATACGTTGAAAATCGTTGCTAACGAAGACGGTATTCAATTTATTGCTGACGGCACGATTGTAAACTTCCTTTCCACGGCTGATTTGGAAGCGAAGAGCTACGAATTAGTAGACGCAAGCGTAGGTTTCATGATTACCAACGCGCAATTTACGGTTAAATCGTTCAAAGTGACCAACTTGGATAAGCACACGGTTTGTGTGGACGACGACACCAACCACGAATGTGACGTTTGCGGCGAACCCGTAGGCACGCACGAAGCAGCTGAAGGTACGCACGTTTGCGAATACTGCGGTGAAAGAGCAAGCGACTGCGTTGACAGCGAAAACGACAACAAATGTGATATTTGCGGCAACGCTATGCACGAATGTGTAGATGGCAACAACGACCACAAGTGCGATACGTGCAACACGCCCGTTTCTTCTTGCGAAGATAAAGATAACAACCACGTTTGCGATATTTGCGGCGGCGAAGCAAGCAAGTGTGACGACGGCAACAACGACCACAAGTGCGACGTTTGCAACACGACGATTAGCGATTGCAAAGACGACGATAAAGACCACGAATGCGATATTTGCGGCACGGAATTGAGTCAATGCGGCGACGCGAACGGCGACCAAGGCTGTGACGTATGCGGCAATCTTGTTGCTCAAACCTATACGGAAGAATACGACTTTACGTCCGTTTCTAACATTGCTGACATCACCAAGTTCTCGGCTGGTATCGACCCCGCTACGAACAACGAAACCTATACGGATCAAGGTTGGGTGACGTACGCAAAAGCATTGAACGAACTTTTCACGCTTGACAATGGTCTTAAAGTAAACACGAACGCATATTCGGGCAACGACGTTTCCGAAAACAACATTTACGTTCGTTATAACGCAAAACAACTTCAATACTTCAAAGCGGAATTGACCTATTCCTACGACAACGCTGATAGAAACGGTTGGGCGGGCTTTATTCTTGGCTACACCAACTATGATAGAAAAGCACGTTGGGGGGATAGCCCTAACGGTCTTGAACTTTTCGTTCAAAAAGAAGGTAAAGGTACGTATTCCAGCGCTAAACTTAACAACTCTAACTATACGGAAGGCAACACGCCCGCAGGTTGGGAAGCAGTTGGCACGCACACCTTGACGGTTGTAGCAATCGAATCGGGTATCACGTTGTATGCTGACGGCGTAAAAGTTATCTCCATCAGCGCGGCTGAAATGGCGGCGAAAGGCTATGAAATGAAGTTCGCAAACATCGGTTTCATGCTCACGAACGCTCAATTCACGGCTAAATCGTTTAAGCTTTCGCCCCTTGATGCACAAGGCAACGATTACGTAATGGTTGAAGAAGTACAAGTAAGCGGCGCAACGGAAGTTAATCAATTTGAAGCTTGGGAATTGACGACCACCGTTCTTCCCGAATCCGCAGCACTTAAAGCGGTTACGTACGATCTTCCCGCAGGTGCTATGGAACACGACGGCAAAATTTACTTCACGAAACCTGGCACGTACACGATTAGAGTAGTGTCCGTTGACCAACCCACGATTTATGATGAAATTACCGTAACGGTAAAGGCAAACGAATCGTACTACGCTTACGACACGTCCGCAAACGGCGCTGACAACAGCTTTGAAAACTACTTCGTAACGAGTGGTGGTGCAAAAGACGGCACGATGCAACCTATCGAAAGCTACTGGACGTACAATGCTGACGGCACGATGACGCTCACCGAAAAGAAAGGCTCGGGCGTTGACTCCGGCTACGTATTGTTGTATCTTAAGGACGTTATCAACGGTCTTGCAGTACAATCCAACTCTTTTGAATTGACGTACATGGTTAAGAGCAACAACTCTCAAAACGGCTGGCACGGCGTAGGTCTTGCGATGACCGATAGAGCAACTGTTCCCAACCAAGAAGGCGTTTCCTTGTTCATCCAAGAAGATGCAAGAAAGGCAACCATTTGGGGCTCGGGCGCAGGCGGCATTGGCGGTCCCACGGAAAGCGATTCTTTGTACGCAAAGAACGAATGGAACATGATTAAAGTACGCGTTTACGGCGATGGCATTCAAAAGGTTGAAATTTACGTAAACGACATGACGACTCCCGTTCTTGAAACGACGGGTGTAAACCTTCCCGCAGCAAGCGTAGCATTGTTCACGACGACGACGGTAACGATCGGCAACGTTTACTTTGCATACCTTGACAACGCCGGTGAAGCTTATAAAGTTGTATATCCCGAAACGGTAGCAATCACCAACGCTCCTACGACGGCGCAAGTTGGCGACAAAGTTCAACTTAACGCAACGATTGCTCCCTCCAACGCATCCAACAAAGGTTTGTTGTTCACCAGCTCCAACGCACTCGTTGCAACGGTTAACGCTGAAGGTATGATCAACTTCCTCAGCGCTGGTACGACGACGATTACGGTTAAGTGCGTAGGCAACCCTGCAATCTATGATGAAATCACCATTACGGTAACGGAAAAAGACGTTCTTCCCACGTCCGTATCCTTCGACAACCGTCCTACGACGGGTATTGTAGGCGAATCTTGCACGTTGTTCGTTACGGTTCTTCCCGAAGAAGCAACCAACTACGACGTTGTATTTGTAAGCTCCAACGAAGCAGTTGCAACGGTAAATGCAAACGGTAGAGTATCGTTTGTAGGCGCAGGTACGGTAACGATTACGGTTAAGTGCGTTGCTGATGAAAGCATCACGGCAAGCCTTACCATTACGGTTTCCAACCCCGCATCTTCGGGCGACAACGGCGGTAATAATAACGGCGGTTCTAACTCGGGTATCACCGATACAACGGGCACGACGGACGTTGAAACGAAGAGTGGCTGCTCCAACGCGCTTGGCGTAGCGTTCGTTCTTCCCGTTTTGGCTGGTGCGTTCGTAGCGTTGAAGAAAAAGAAAGACTAAATTTAATTAACCTTGTTTCCTCTCCCCGTAACGGGGAGAGGGGATAAAAAAGGAGACAAAATGAAAAAGCTATTTGTGACGGCCATGGCATCGGTTTTGGCGTTCAGCATTTTGGCGGGATGCTCAACCGAAAATATGCCTCCTCAAACGGAAAGACAAGAAGTGACTGTTGACAATTCGGTAGAAACGCAAACGTATGATATGAATAAGATTGAATATCAAAACTCCATGTATCAAAAAACGACGGACGACACGTATATCACGGTGACGATTCCGACGAGAGAAGATATCAAAACGGGCGAATCGATTAGCGTATCGACGAAAATCAAGTCTAACAAAATTTGGAAAGCGAACTCGGGTGATATCGTTGCTGGCGCGGTTTACTTTGTAGTGGACTGGGGCGATGGTACGTGGAGCTATAACGGGCCTGGTTTGCAAAACGATTCGGTTAAATCGAACGTTGTAAACAAACACGTATATAAGAAGCCGGGTACGTATTACATTTCGGCGGCTGCGTTCTGCATGCAAACGAACGAAATGGTTGGCTGGTCGGAAGGCAAGAAAATTGTCATCGGCGGCAGCGAAACGGAATACGACGGTATGATTAAGGACGTAAAGCCGATTGCTTCTACAAGCTACGGCAGTTCTTATGAAGTGGCAAATATCACCGACAACAACTCGGGCACGTATTTCAAGAGCAAAGCGGCGGACGATCCTCACGAAGAACAATACGTAGGCTATCTTTTCAACGACAACTACACGTTGGATACGTTGGAAGTGCAAATCCCTACGGATGCGGAAACCTTCCCGTCCAACCTTGCTATAGAATACACGAGTGACTATGGGCAAACTTGGCAATCGTTGCCTAAGTATTATTATCTCTACGATTACGCAAAGGGTATTTTCAACCCGATTATGCGTTTCCCCAACCCTAAAGGCGCAACGCTCGTTTTGCCTTTGGACGGTATCGTAGCAAACGGTATTCGTATTATTTCCAAATTGACGTCTATCGACTTGAGCCAACTTAGCGCTGAAAAGACGTTCAACGTATCGGAAATGCGCGTATACGGCAATAGAAGAACGCTTTTGTACACGTCGCTTGGCAATACGTTCGATGCGGACGTAAACAACATGTGGACGATTTACGGTACGGCGAAAACCGAACCTAACTTGACGGGTGATCCACTCAGCTCCTATACCAACGGCACGCCTTTCCGTACGGGACAAGCGTTGATCGGTTCGACCGAATGGTTGGAATGGAACAGCATGAAGTTCATGTGGACGGGTTATGACGACGCTCGTGAAAAAGCATATTCCTACTTGCAAGCAAGCCGTACGGGTAGCGACGGTTGGTCGAGTGACGACGGCTACGTATGGGCAACGCCTAACGGTCAATATCACCTTGATATGGGCGCGCACTATACGTACAACTCTATCTTCATCCTTGCTGCGAGAAACTACTTGCTTCAAGGCAACGGCGTAGGGGAATTCGATTCGGACGGCAACTATATCGAGTTCATGGATATGAAGAACTCCATCGGTCAAACGATGAGAACGAGATTGAGTAAAGCAATGAGCTATATGCTCAACACCTTGGAAGGTAAAAACGGCGTTTTGGTTATCAACGACCCGAGAAACGACGGTCTTGCAGGTGCTAACAACTCGGTTGCTTCCAACTATTGGGACGCAATGACGGCGTTTGGCTACATCTCGTCTTATGAAAACATCTTCTTCTATGCGGCGGTAAACGCGTATGCGGAAATTTTGGAATACTACGGCGAAGATTCTTCCTATTATAGAACTTTGTCGGAAACGATTAAGACGAAGTTTAACGAAACGTTCTGGAGTAGAACGAAGAAACGTTATATCACGTCTATCAACGCAAACGGCGTAAAACTCGACTTTGGTGTGACGTACGTCAACTTCATGGCGGTTGCTTTGGGTCTTGCTGACGATTTGAAGAAAGAAGCAATCTATTCGTGGCTCGACGGTGAACGTATCATTGAAGGGGATACGAGTACGGGCGAAGACATTTACGGTAGATTTAAGTATGCGGCACGTGGCAACACGCTTGACGTATCCAAAGTGACGGACGAAAACGGCGCATGGTACTGGTGGTATAATGCGGAAACGATGTCGCCCGCATCCGGTTTGGGTGCTTTCGGCAACCAAATGCAAAACGGCGGTACGATTTTCTACACAGCTTATTACGATTTGATGGGTAGATATTCCTACGACGTAGAAGGCGCGTTTGAAAGATTCTCCGTAATTATGGACGAATTCCATAAAGACTCGTTGAGAAGAAACTCGAGAACGTTCTACGGCGAATACGTTGAAGGTATTTTGGGTGAATTCCCTGAAAGCGGTCTTGTACCTTATACGTTTATCAGCGGTCTTTGCGGTATCAACGCAACGACGAAGGGCTTGGAAATTAAATCGAACTTGCCCAAGGCAATCGATTACGCAGGTGTTTCCGAATATCATTACGGCAACAGAGTTTACTCTATCCGTGTAGATAAGAACATCACTTCGCCCATCGTTGAAAAATACGCTGACGGCACGTTCTACGTACAAATCCCCGCAGGAACGACCTATTATATCACGAGAGATAATAGATTGGTAAGAGGTGAATAATGAGAAAGATTCATCAAAATGTTCCCGTTCTTTTTCAACCTTACGATTGGAAAGTGGTTGAAACGGAATTTAAGGAAGAAAGTAATAGATTAAAAGAAACGATTTTTACCCTTGCAAACGGGTACATCGGTGTTCGTGGCTTCTTTGAAGAAGGCTTTTACGGTCAAAAAGAAGCTTGCGATTCCGCTGTAATGATCAACGGCATTTACGAATATTATCCGTATAGACATATTTGGTGCCGTCCTGGCTTCCCCGAACGTTTTCACTCTATCGTTGCAAACGTAAACCCTATTGACGTGAAAATTTACGTCAATGGGGAACGCGTAATCCTTGGCGATAAGGTAGAAAACTATTCCCGTACGCTCGATATGTATCGTGGCGTTGTGACGAGAGAGTTTACCTACGTGATGAGCGATGGGCAAAAGTGTGAGCTTTGCTTCACCCGCTTTGCATCGCAAACGGAAAAACACCTTTTTGCAGTGGATATTAGGGTGAAAGCACCTAAGGGCGTGGTTGTTCGTCTTGAAAGCACGTTGCAAGCCTTGGAAGGCACGACGCTTGCGAAAAAGGCGGAATGTGGCTCGGATATGCCCAACCCGTTCGTGTTGAACAACTGCTGTTTTGACGGCGATGAAAGCTTGATTGATTATCAAACGAAGGTAAGCGGCTTTAAGATCGCTTGCGCAGTTGCGGAAGAAACGGCTTGCGCTGTAAAAGAAACGAAGACGGAAGAAAGCGCGGTTGTAAAAACGATGGAAACGGTTTCCGACGGTGAAGAAATTCGCTATTCCCGTTTCTGCGCGTTGGCAACTTCTCGTGACGACGAAAAGTATTGCGAACTTGCGTTGAACGTAGTTAGAGAAGCGAAGAAAGTGGGCTTTGATGAAATGCTTGCTTTGTCGGAAAACTACTGGAAAGATTACTGGGAAACGTCTGATATCCGCATTGAAGGGGATACGCTCGTGCAACAAGGTATTCGCTTTGGTTTGTTTATGATCAACCAATCGGCGGGCAAAGACGGACTCACCAACATTTCGGCAAACGGTTTGACGGGTACTGCGTACTCGGGACATACCTTCTGGGATACGGAAATCTTCATGATGCCGATGTTCTTGTATTCGCATCCTGAAATCGTTAAACAACTTCTTATTTACAGATACAATATTTTGCCCAAGGCAAAAGAACGTGCATCGCAAATGGACGACGTAGGCGCATTGTTCAGCTGGAACTCGATTAACGGCGAAGAATGCGGTCACGTATTTGAAGCTGTTACGGCGCAATACCATATCAACGTTGACGTATTCTACGCAATTTATAAGTATTACGAAGCGACGGGCGACGATTCGTTCATCGACGAATACGGTTTGGAAATCTTGCTTGAAACGTCCAAGTGCCTTGCGCATCGTGGTAGCTTTATCGAACGCAAGGGCGGTAAATTCTGTATCAACTGCATTTGCGGTCCCGACGAATATAACCCCGTTGTTGACAACAACTTGTACACCAACTTCTTGACGAAAAAGCAAATGGAATTTACGTTGCAAATGGTTGAGAAGATGAAGGGGCGCAACGGCGCACGCTTGGCGGAACTTATGGCAAAGTGCGAAGTGGATGAAAACGAGTTGGCTTTGTTTAGAAAGGTTGCAGATAATATGTATTTGCCCTACGACAAAGAAAACGAAATCTATATGCAAGACGACAACTTTATTTATAAAGATCCGATTGATATTGACAATATTCCGCTTAACAAATTGCCTTTGCTTACCAATCTTCACCCGCTTAACTTGTGGAGATACCAAGTATGTAAGCAAGCGGACATCGTGCTTCTTATGTTCCTTTGCAGCAACGATTTCACGCCCGAAATGCGTAAAAAGGTATTCGATTTCTACGAACCGAGAACGATTCACGATAGTTCCCTTTCGGCGGGTATTCACTCGATTGTGGCTTGTGATATCGGTTCTACGGACGAGGCGTACGGCTATTTGAAACAAGCTTGCCGTATGGACTTGGACAACGTAAACAGAAACACGTGGGCGGGCGTTCACGCCGCTTGTATGGGCAGCTGTTATATGATGATTGTCAACGGTTATGCGGGTATGCGCGTATATGACAATGCGTTGCACTTCAAGCCGTTTATCCCCGAAAACTGGAAGGGCTACACCTTCAAAGTTGTCTTCCAAGGCAGCACGATTGAAGTGTCTATTTCGGCTGAAAAGACGACGTATAAACTTCTTTCGGGCAAGGCTATCAGCCTTTACGATGGTGAAAACGTTGTATCGTTGGACGAAATCAATCCAGTTGTAGAAATGAAGAGAGGTGCTTAAGATATGAAACGTAATTTTTGGAAAAAAATCATTTTCTCTGTTGCATCGCTCGGTATGGTTGCTTCGCTTGCAATCGGGGCGACACCCGTAAAGGCTTATGCTGATGCGGCTACGCCCGATTATGCGGCAAAAGCGGACGATTATTATTCGTACGTACAAAAATTTGAGGACGTAAACTCGGTAAACAACGCTTTCCATGCATATTATCGTGAAAACGCGTTGGGCTCGGCAAAGGCGGAATACGTTTCTTCTTCGAGTATGGCAACCGATACGCACTGGTACGTTGACAACGGCGTTTTGAGTCGTATCAACGACGTGCGCCCTGATGAAGACAGCGGCTCGTTTGAAACCAACCAAGTTGCCATTCTCACCTTCACGAAAGACGCATATTTGAACTTTGAATTGTCGGTTGACGTGAAGAGAGGTGCGGAAGGCTTCTGGCCGGTAATCGGTATTCGTCAAATCGAAGAAGGTAAATACTACTTGGATGACGGCGCAGGCGTATTCGTTCAACAAAACGGTTTGATTACGCTTTGGGGCGACCAAGTTGTTTCCGGTCCTTACGAATTTGCATCAGTTAGCAATTACAACGATTCGCAATGGCACAACTTGCAAGTAAAAGTGCTTGGCAACATGTTGTACGTCAGCGTTGACAATGCACCTTGGGCGGAAAAATCCTTGCCTGCGGAATTCTATGACACGGGCTACGTTTCGCTTATCAGCGTAAACAACAGCTCGCAATTTAAGAACTTCCGTATTAAAGCTTTGGCTGAGCCCGTCGAAGAAGAATTTGGCGAATTCGTGCCCGAACAAGAAGCAAACACCAGCGATTCCCTTTCCAACCTTGCAGGCGCAGTGAAGGATAGCGAACTTTTTGAAAGAGAAGGCAAAGTGAATCCCGACCTTGTTTATAAGGAATGGCAAGACATTGTCGTAGGTGGTGGAAGCGAAGGTTGCAAGGGCTCGCTTGGGCTTGGCGCGCTTTGCGTGTTTATCCCCGCAACGTGTGCATTTGCAATTAGAAGAAAGAAGAAATAACGATTAAAAGTTATTGATTCAACAGGTCAATGAAAACGCCCTGCCTAAAAACGGGCAGGGCGTAATTATTACAAGAGAAGGAAAAAGATATGAAAGCGTTTATTTTTGATTTGGACGGCGTTATCGTCAGCACCGATTCGTTGCATTATAGAGCGTGGAAAGCGCTTGCTGATGACGAAGGTATTTATTTCGACGAAGAAATCAACAACCGTCTTCGTGGCGTAAGCCGAATGGAAAGTTTGGAAATTATTTTGGAAAGAGCAACTCGTTCGTACACGGACGAAGAAAAAATAGCGATGGCGGAAAAGAAGAACGGTATTTATCGTGAACTTTTGCAAGTATTGACACCCGCCGATCGTTTGGAAGGTGTGACGGAAACGCTCGATGCGCTTCGTGGCATGGGTTATAAACTCGCTATCGGCAGTTCCAGCAAAAACACGCCCGTAATTTTGGATAAAATCGGCTATGGCGGCTATTTCGACGCTATTTCCGACGGAAATAATATTAAACGCAGTAAACCCGATCCCGAAGTGTTCTTAAAAGCCGCAGAATACTTGAATTTAGCGCCTTCCGATTGCTACGTGGTAGAAGATGCGGAAGCGGGCATTAGCGCGGCAAAATCGGGCGGTTTTACGGCAATAGGCGTAGGCTCGGCAGCGCAAGACCCCAACGCGGATTACGCTTTGTCGGCGTTTGCAGGGCTTTTGCAAATTGCAGCGAAATAATAGTTTATGAAAGATTTAAGGGTAATTACAATTACGCTCAATCCCGCGTACGATATACATTGTTCTGCGCCCAACTTAGAGCTTTATAAAAGATCGATTGCCGAAATGGTTTCTATGGAAATCGGCGGTAAGGGTGTCAACATTTCTCGCGCGCTCAAAGCAAACGGAAAGGAAAGCGTTGCCGTAGTCGTTGTGGGCAGCAGCAACGCCACCGAGTATTGCAAGGCGCTTGAAAAGGAACAACTCACCTACATAGGCGTATGGACGGAAGGGCGCATTCGACAAAACCTTGTTTTCTATAAAGAAGGGGAAGAAGAAACGCGTATCAGCTTCAACGGCTTCGTTTGCGACGAAAGCGTTTTGTCCAAAATCGAACACCGTATCGGCAACGTGGACGAAAACACAATGATTGCTTTCGCGGGCTTAATTCCGCAAGGGATTCGCATTGAACGCATGAAAGAGTGGTTGATTGCGTTGAAAAATAAGGGCGTGAAACTCGTGGTAGATTCTCGCTCGCTTTCCTTTGACGATTTAATTGATTTGCAACCTTGGTTAATTAAAATTAGCAAAGAAGAATCGAAGAACTATTTCGGCGTGGATATTGAAAACGTAGAACAAGCGGCGCAGTATGCAAAAAAAGCGTGCTCACTTGGCGTTGAAAACGTCATCATCAGCATGGGGGCAGAAGGGGCGGTTTACGCAAACGGCACGGATATGTACAAGGTGATCCCGCCTGCCCTTCAAGCCGTTTCTACGATCGGTGCGGGCGACGGTTTAATTGCGGGCTATATCGACGGTTATATCCGTGACGATTCCACACAAAAAATCTTGCAACGTGCGGTTGCTTACGGCGTGGCAACGTGTATGCAAAAAGGCACTACGCCGCCTCAAAGCGACAGCGTAGAAGGCTTTATCGGCGACGTTAAGGTGGTTGCACTCTAATGGATAAAATGGCGTTGCAATACACAAAAGAAGGCGTTAAGTGTCATAATGGGGTGGAAATATATCAATTAGCCCCCAATAGGGACGCTTTAATGCAGTCGTACGTTATTAAAACGAGCAATAAAAAGTTGGTGGTTATCGACGGCGGTATCGGTGGGGATAGCCCCGATGTTTATTTGCTTGCCGCTTTGCGTGCGATTGCGGGCGTGGACGAAAACGGCTATTTTGAAGTGGAAGCGTGGTTTTTAACGCACGCGCATAACGACCATTTTTCCGAACTTGCAAAGATGCTCAATGCGTACACGGGTACGTCAAATTACGTCATCAAGAACTTGTATTTTGATTTTCCGCCCTTTGGCACGGCGCAGTTCCCGTTTGCGGACGGCGAAGCGGTTTATACTCAAAAGCTAAAAGCGGGGCTTGAAAATTATGCGCAAGTGAGGGGAATTGACTTTTCTTACGATAGCATAAACGGCAAGGTAATCAATAAGAAGAGTGTGCAAGATGGGCTTAAGATTGAAATTGACGACGTCACTTTTGAAATTTTGCTCACGTGGGATGCCTCTCGTGGCGCCGATGCTAATAATCAATCGACGATTATTAAGATGACAGCTTTCGATAAGAAAGTGCTCTTTTTAGGCGATTGCAAGCAAACGGAAGGTGAAGTGCTTTTACAAACCTTTGCGAAAGAGATTAAAAGCGATATCGTGCAAATGGCGCACCACGGTCAAGACGCCGTCAACGAAGACGTGTATAAGGCAATCGGCGCGACGACGTTTTTGTGGCCTACGCCTATTTGGGTGTGGACGAATACGACAAACTTTACGATAGGCGAAACGAGAAAATGGGTAAACGGCTGCGATTTTACGGACACCATTCCCAACCATCTCGTTGCGTGTTTATACGAAGAATATCCCGCAAATCCGTCAAGCGTGGATAGTTGGAAAAAGGTGATTGACGGAATGAAAATAACGATATTCCAAGAGTGAAAAATTATGGAAAGATACGCATGGAAAGCAATATTGAAAGATGGAATGAAGGAAGAATATATCCGCCGTCATAATGAAATTTGGGACGAACTTGTGGCAGTTTTGAAAACTGCAGGGATAGAAAATTATTCCATTTGGCTCGTCGATAACGAACTTTTTGGCTACTATGAATGTAGTAAAGGCATGGACTACGCATCCAAAGTGCAAGCGGAAAGCGACGTTGTCAAGCGTTGGAACGAGTTTATGAAAGACGTTATGGATATGCCCCTTGACAAGCGCACGGGCGCACAACCACTTTTAGAGCAAGTGTTTTATTTGAAATAACAAAAAATCGGGTACACGTGCCCGATTTTTTTTATGGAATTAACCCCACCACGTATTTTGTGGTGGGGTTAATTGTTGATTAAATTAAAGGAAAGTGATGTCACTCCACATCATGTTTGCTCGTGTGTTGGCTGTGCCTTCAAACGGGCGCATTGCTACGCAATGGGCAAGTGTTTCCTGGGTGGGGTATTGCGCGAAGAGTTGGCGTTTCAACTGCTCAGCGGGGGTAAGCAAAGTATGTCCTTCGCCGAAGAAATAACTGACGTCGTAAAGGGTAGCCGTTTCGTCGTCTTCTTCCGCGCTGTAATATTCTTGCACGTAATTTTCAAAGATATATTCGTAATATTCGTCTTCGGGGTCGGTAGGGCCAGCAATACAACTTGTATAACCGATATATTCCATGTTTGCTACGGCATTGTCGGGGCGGGAAAGGAAATTGATAAACATTGTTGCCGCTTCCACGTCTTTACAATTTTTGGTAAGTGTCCAACCGTCAAACCAAAGGTTGCTAACCGATTCGGGAATAGCGTAATTCAGCGTGATAGGGTTTGCAACGGGGTTTTCTTCGTCTGCGCCTTCCGCATAGTCCATGACGTAAACGGCATCGCCGCTCCATTGATAGTTTACGGTGATTTTGCCCGCAATCGTATCATTTTTGCCTTCGTCCGTTTCAAAACCGTATAAGTTGCTCGTGATGGACATCAACACCGATTTAACTTGATTCATCGTGTCTTCGTCCGTTTTATTCATGATATTGCTAAGCTGCGCTTGGTATTCGGCAAGGGTAATATTTCCGCTTTCATAGCTTGCTTTAAGGGCAAGAAGTTCGTTTTCATAAAGCATAGCAAGCCCTACGAAATACGTATCACGGATATTATTTTTCGCCGTAATTTTATGCGCGTACTTGCTGTTAGTGAACACCGACCAACTCTTTACGTCGTTTTCATCAACAAGTTCGGGGTTGTATGCAAAACCCGTCGTGCCCCACATATACCCCGCGGCGTATTCTCCCCAAGAAGCGGTTTTTTCATCGTCAATATAATTGCTGGAGAACGTTTCATTGATATAAGGGGAAGCATATTTTGCGTAATAATTCGTTTCAATGCTAGTGTCAAAGAAAGATGCGGGTAATTTTTGGATATAACCTTCTTTTGCAAGCTTCATAATCATGTACTCGGAAGGGCAAACCAAATCAAAGCTGTCGCCCATCTTCATCATCGTGTACAACGTTTCGTTGTCGCTTGCGGTGCAATATTCCACACGGATTTCTTTGCCCGTTTGTTCTTTGTACCAATCTTCAAATGCTTGGATAAGTTCGCTGTCTTCGTCGCCGCCGTCGATATATTCCGCCCAGTTAGCAATTTTCAAAACGGGACGGGTATCACGGCATACAATCAAAGCGGTGGTGGCGGAAATGGCAATAGCGGCTGCAACGCCTATGGCGATATATTTCTTTGCTGTCATTGTCTTTTCCCTGCCTTTTTGTTTGCACGAACGTTCATAACGATAACAGCTACGACGATAATAAGGAAGATAATCGCCGTAAACGCCCAGTAAGACGATTTAATCGTGTTGGTCGTGCTGCCTTTGGAAAGGCTGTAAATATGCGTGCTAATCGTGTCAAAAGTGTTGGGTTTCGTGTATTCGGCGATAACGTAATCGTCAAGCGAAAGCGTCATAGCAAGCAAGAAACCGGAAATAATCCCGGGCAAAATTTGCGGGATAATAACGGAGAACAACGCTTTAGAAGGGGTTGCGCCCAAGTCGAGCGCCGCTTCGTATAAGTTGTTGTCCATTTGTTTCAATTTAGGGATAATGGAAAGTACGACGAAGGGGGTGCAAAGCACCATTTGTCCAACTACAAGGGGTACGTAGGAAGACTTGGGTAAGCCGATTGCTACGACAAGGAATGCAAAGGAAATGGCAGTGACCACTTCGGCGTTGATAACGGGGATTTGGTTGATGCTGCTTAAAGTATTCGCTGCACGCTTTTTCGAGTAGAAAATACCGATAGAACCGATTGTGCCAAGTACGGTGGAAAGGGCAGCAACGACAAGCGCCAACGCAATCGTTTGCAAAACGATAGGCAAGGGCTGGTTGTTCATGTCGAAGAAATACTTATAATGTTCAAGGCTAAACCCGTTCCACGAACTAATCGTTTCCGATGAGTTGAAACTATAAATGGTAAGCAGTAAAATAGGCGCGTAGATAAAAAGGATAACCAATCCTACGAAAAACCATTTCAAACAAGTTTTGATTTTTACCATAACGACGCACCTCTCGTATTCGTTTCCGATCGCGTTTCAAATCCGCCCGTTGCCCAAGTAATGAGAAACATCAAGGTCAAGAGCAATAACGCAGTGACGGAGCCGATATTCCACAAATCGTTTTTGAAGCACTCGTCGATGAACGAGCCGATGATTTTGGTGTGGTTGAACGTCATATAGTTGGATACGACGTAGTTTGTCATCGAAGGCAAGAAAACCATGGAAACGCCACTCATAATCCCCGCTTTGGAAAGGGGAAGGGTGACTTTTATAAACGCTTTTGAGGGCGTTGCGCCAAGGTCTTTTGCTGCTTCAAGATAGCTTTTGTCAATCTTGATAATAGTCGTGTAGATAGGCATAATCATAAAGGGCAAGAAATCGTAAACCATACCCAAAATGGTGTTAAAGATAT
>JAZQWG010000024.1:0-9944 GCA_045632265.1 Candidatus Scatosoma sp. | reverse complement strand
CGTGCACTCGTTCCCGTAATTCCTTCTCCTGACGAATTCCCGTATGCAATCCGCGTGGTATCCGACATTTATTCGTCCAACGGTTCGTCCTCGATGGCTTCCGTTTGCGGTTCGACGATGTCGCTTATGGATGCAGGCGTTCCTATTAAAGCACCCGTAGCTGGCTGTGCAATGGGTCTTGTTAAGGACCAAGAAACGGGCAAGTACGTTATCATGACGGACATCCAAGGCTTGGAAGACTTCCTTGGCGATATGGACTTCAAGGTAGCAGGTACGGACAAGGGTATCACCGCTATCCAAATGGATATTAAGATTAAGGGTATTTCCGAACAAATCATGCTTGATGCAATCGCAAAAGCGCAACTTGCAAGAAAGCACATTTTGGGCAAGATGCTCGAATGTATCCCTACGGTAAACGAAGAACTTTCCCTCTATGCACCCAAGATTATCACCTTCAAAATCAACCCTGAAAAGATCGGTGACGTTGTTGGTAAGCAAGGCAAAGTTATCAATAAGATTATCGAACAAACGGGCACGAAGATTGACATTGCTGAAGACGGTACGGTATGTATCGCATGCTTCGGCGACGTTGCTAATGCAAACCGTGCAAAAGCTATCGTTGAATCGATTGCGCACGATCCCGAAGTTGGCGATATGTTTGTTGGCGTAGTCGTACGTATCCTTTCCAAGGTTGGCGCATTTGTAGAATTCGCACCTGGTAAAGACGGTATGGTACACATTTCCAAACTTTCCAAGGATAGAGTAAACCAAGTAGAAGACGTTGTAAACATCGGCGACAAGGTGAAAGTAGAAATCATCAAGATCGGCGAAAAGGGCATCGACCTTCGCTTGCTTGAAAAGATGGACTAATTGAAAAACAATAACGGCGGAGCATAACGCTCCGCCGTTTTTCATGGCAAAAAGAAAGGGCAAAGCACACCGCCTTGCCCTTTGTATTTATAAAATTATTTCGTCAACGTAAAGGTTGCGCCATCGAATTTACCCGTCAAGGTTTTTCCGTCTTTCGTTGCGATAACCGTTTCGTCTTCAAATACGAGGTAAACTTCGTCTTTCTTTTCCGACCACGTACCGATCATAACGTCGTCATAACCAGTGCCAAGGCTGATACGAAGGGTAGCCGTCTTGTCTTTGTCCAACGTCAAGGTTACGAAATCTTCCGTAAGTTGTTCACCCATGTATTCGTCGCCGATTGCCATAGAAACGGAGATACCTTGAACGCTAACGCTCATCTTTTCAAACTTGTACGTACCTTTCGAGGAGCAGCCCGTGAAAAGGAAACATGCGCATGCAATCATGCCGACCAAAATTGCTACAAAGAATTTTTTCATTTTTCTCATTGGAAAAACCTCCTAAAGTAAATTGTAAAACTATTATAACACTATATTTAGTGTATGTCAACAAAAATACATTAAATTTAGCGTAAAATAATTTTATGGAAACGTTTGGGGAAAATTTGAAAGCGATTAGAAAATTAAATAAGATGAACCAACAAGAATTTGCGAAGAAAATGAAAACGACGCAACAGCGGGTAAGCGAGTGGGAGTGTAATAAAGTAGAGCCTTCCTTATATAATATTATGCTTATCTTAAAGGTGTTTGACGTCACCTTTGAAGAATTGACGGAAGGGATAAAAATATAAAATAAACGGCGGAGCATTGTGCTCTGCCGTTTTTCATTTTCAAATTAAATTTTCTTCCTTAATATATAATCGTGGTTGACCATGCCGTTTTCAAGATGCACGTCCAACGTCTTTTCAATGACAAACCCGTTTTTTTGATAACAGCGTATTGCCCGTGCATTTTGCCTATTTGCGCTTAAAACAAGTTCTTTGCCTCTGCTTGCCATAAAGGCAAACGCTTGGGTGGGGATTCCCTTGCCACGTGCGCTGGGGCGAAGATACAACTTGTCCATGTACGTTTCGTTTTCCCTTTCCACAAACACCAAAACGCCGTCGTCACCCAGCTTAAAATATTCATACCCCAACGCTCGGTAGTGTGCAAGCCCCGCGGGGGAAAAGAATTTATCAAGCAAGAAATCAATATGTTCTTTCGATAAAAAGCCGCCGTACGTTTCGTGCCAAAGTGGGTGCATGAAATTGTAAATTTCCGCAAAATCTTGCGCAGTAAAAGCTTTAATTTCCATATTTCGTATTATACGCTCTTTTTGCGTAAAAGTCAAAGGATTTTTGCTATTTTCAAGGCTTGACTTATCAAGGGGCAAATGCTATAATAAAAGGGTAAGGAGTTTTATCATGAAATATATCGAATTGACAATACATACCACGACGGAAGCAAGCGAAATTATTTCCGACGTAATGTGGAATTACACCGACTACGGCGTGACCATTTGCGATAGGGCGGACATTATCGCGTTGCAAACGAGCAAGGAAACCACCTTTTGGGATTATATGGACGATAGTTTGACGGAAAACAAAGTTTCCGACGTGCTTGTAAAATGCTACGTGGCGGAAGACGTTGCGCCCGAGTATATTCCTGCTATCTTAAACGACATCGCAAACGCAAAAGAATTGTCGGGTGGCGTGATTCCTTTCGGTACGCTTGAAGACACCAAGCGCACGGTGGACGGGGACGACTGGATTGACGTTTGGAAAAAACATTTCCGTCCTATCCATCTTGGCAAAATCGTCGTCGTGCCCGAGTGGATTCAATACGAAGCGCAAGCAGATGAAAAAATCGTTTTGCTCGATTCCAACATGGCGTTTGGCACGGGGGAACACGAAACGACTTCTTCGTGTGTGGAACTCATGCAATCGTACATTACGAGCGACAGCGTTTGTATCGACGTTGGTTGCGGCAGCGGTATTTTGGGTATTTCCGCCATCAAACTTGGCGCAAAGAAAGCGTATCTTACCGACATCGACCCGATTGCCGTAGAAAGTTCTCTGCACAACGCAAAACTCAACGGCGTGGACGATAAGACGGTGGTGGCGCACGCCAACCTTTTGGACGATACGGATATTCAAGGGGACGTGGTAATGGCGAACATTACGGGCGAAGTATTGAAATTGCTCGCACCGTCTATGCCCAAAAACTTGAAAAAGGACGGCGTACTCATTTTAAGCGGTATCATCGAAAGCCGTTTGGAAATGGTGAAAGCGGCGTACGAAGCGGTGGGCTTGAAAGTAGTTTTGGAAAAGAGAAAAGGCGAGTGGTTTGCGCTCGTATTAAAGCATAACGATTAAAAGGGGTAAGTATGTCTACGTTAAAACGTTTTTTCGTGGATAAAATTGAAGATATAACGGCGCTTGAAGGGGAAGAATTTGAACACGCTAAAAACGTACTCCGTCTAAACGTGGGTGCGGAAGTAATTCTTCTTGACAACAGCGGCAAGGAATACACGGCGGTCATTTCCCAAATGGAAAAAAAGCGCATGCTGCTCAATATCGTCCGTGAAGAAGTGGGCGAAAGGGAAGCGAAAACGGACGTTTGTCTTTTGTTTGGCTATCTTAAAAACGCCGACAAAAACGAGTTCATCGTGCAAAAAGCGGTGGAACTTGGCGTGAAGAAAATCGGTGTGTTTTCTTCCGAATTTTCTTCGGCGTATATGAACGCAAACAAGCTTGAAAGATTGAACAAAGTGGCAAAAGAAGCGGCAAAACAATGCCTTCGTGCCACCGCGCCGACGATTGAATATTTTGATACGCTTGATGCGGCACTCAAAAGTGCAAGCGATTACGAAAATAAAATTTTCGCTTGCGAATTTGCGAGCGAGAGCGAGCTTGCTTTGGAAAAAATTGTTGGAAGCACTTCAATCGTGGTAGGAAGCGAAGGTGGTTTTTCCCGTGACGAAGCGGAAAAAGCGCATACGCTTGGCTATAAACACGTGACGCTTGGCAAGCGCATTTTGCGTGCGGAAACGGCGGCGGTGTCGCTGACGGCTGTGGCTATGTTTGCCTTGGGAGAGTGGCAATGACGGCGGTAGTCTTTACGCTTGGTTGTAAGGTAAACGATGTAGAAAGCGGCTCGATTATTCACGGCTTGAAAGAACTTGGCTACGACGTTTCAAGAGAACTTGGCTATGCTGATTTATACGTCATCAACACGTGTGCCGTGACGGCGGAAGCGGAGAGAAAAAGCCGTCAAACGATAGGCAGAGCGTTGAAGTTTAACCCCCAAGCCAAAGTGATTGTTTGCGGCTGCGCCTCGCAAAAAAATCCGCAATCCTTTTTAGAAAAAGAGGGCGTGTTTGCGGTGGTGGGCGCGCAAGGAAAAAACCGTGTGCTTGAAATCGTAAAGGCGGGCTTTGCGCAAGAAGTTGCGGGCGTGCAAACGCGAGAAGATGGCACTACGTATGAAGAAATGCCCTTGCCCGAGTGCTTAAAAACGAGAAATTTCGTTAAAATCCAAGACGGTTGCAATCGTTTTTGTTCCTATTGCGTAATTCCTTTTTTGCGTGGTAGAAGCCGTTGTAGAAAGGTGGAAAGCATTGTGGAAGAAGTGCAAAAGGGCACGGCGCTTGAAACGGTTTTGACGGGCATTGATTTGTCTGCGTACAAAGACGAAAGCGGCAAAGATATCAGCGATTTGCTGTTCGCCTTAAAGGATATGCCCACTCGTATTCGACTTGGCTCGATGGAAGTTAGCATGATTACGCCCCGCTTTTTGCAAACCTTGAAAAGTATGCCAAACTTTGCCCCGCACTTCCATTTATCCTTGCAAAGCGGCAGCAACACGGTGCTTAAAAGCATGAATCGTCATTACACCCGTGAAGAGTATTTGGACAAATGCGAAATGATTTATCAAACCTTTCCAAACGCGGGCATTACGACGGATATTATCGTAGGATTCCCCACCGAAACGGAAGAGGATTTTCTTCAGTCTTTGAAGATAGTGGAAGAAGCGGGCTTTTCGCAAATCCACGCCTTTCCCTATTCTCCAAGAGAGGGGACGAACGCCTACAAAAAGTATAAAGAACTCCCTTCGGCGCTCAAAAAAGAGCGTGTGGAACGCATTTTGCAAGCGGGCGCAAAGCAAAAGGAAAAGTATTTGCAAAGCTTTATCGGAAAAGAACTCGTTATCTTGCCCGAACGCACGATTGACGGCGTGGTGGAAGGGTATGCGGAAAATTATATTCGTGTGTATGCGATAGGCGAAACGGACAAAAACTTAACGCGCGTGCGTGTGAAAGAACTGTATCAAGACGGCGTAAAAGCCGAGATTATATAAGGAGAACTGCCATGGAAAACTGTATTTTTTGTAAGATTATCGCGGGGGTAATTCCTTCGCCGAGATTGTACGAAGACGATAAGATGATTGTGATTCGTGATATCGAACCGAAAGCGAAATTGCACTATCTTTGTATCCCTAAAACGCACTTTGCGTTGCTTGACGAAATGGACGAAGAAAAAAGCGACATTTTGAAATATTGCTTTACGAAGATTGCGCAAATCAAAGACGAGCTTGGCTTGGGCGAAGGTTATCGTATCATCATCAACCAAGGCGAAAACGGCGGGCAAACGGTGCACCACTTGCACATCCACTTGCTCGGCGGTGAAAAGCTCGGCGATTTTTAATCTCGTTGTATAGAAAATAGAATATTAGTCAATAATCCCTTTCGCAAAAGTATGCGGGAGGGATTTTTCATGTGGCGTTGGCGGTTAAAAAACACCCTTTCGATTGTCCTTGCGTTGTTGCTTGCGATAATGCTTTTGGGTGTAGTGGCGATAGGGGGCGTGGATAAATTTTCCAAGTACGGCGGGAATAGAGTTTTCTATTTGGACAGTCAAAGTTCGCAAAGCTTGCAAAAAAAGCACTTGTCCGTGCTTGAAATTTTCCGTGTGCGCGGCGAAAGCGTGTATCTTGACGGCGAAAGCGAAAATTTTGTAGAAGGCGTGTTGAGCGATTTTGCGGCGCAAGTCTTGTTTGAAGAAGAAATCGACGGCGTGCGCTCGTATTATTGTTTTTCGCCTACGCTTGGGGAAGGGATTATGGTAAACGGGCGCAAAGTAAACTTGCATATTGCCATTTCAAAAGGTGGTTGTGCGCTTGGCTCGCCTATTATTTTCGGCGGGTTTTAACTTTTCCGTATAAAAAGGGGAAAGGACGGGAAACATCTACATACCAAGTTTTTCGGAGGAGTAAAAAATATGCAAGAACACAAGGAAAAGGAAATGGAAAAAAGGGATAACAAGAAGAAAAAGATAAGCGGCGAAAAGAAATTTTATATGACGACGGCAATCGGTTGCGCCGTGGCGCTTGCCGTTATCGTGATTTTGGCGGTAGTGATTTCGGGGAAGGATACGCCCGTAGTGGAAAACCAAGCGAACAACCAAATTATTCCCGAAGAAAGTTTGCCAAGCGATAGGGAAGAAAATGAAGACGAACAAGTTTCCACCCAGCCTGAAGGCATGATTGTGCCCGTGGCATCCTCAAGCGTTTCGCAAGAACACGGCTTTCACCATAACACGACCCTTAATAGCTATTACGAGCATACGGGCATGGACTTTGCTGCTGAAGTGGGCGCAAAAGTGCTTGCGGTGGACGACGGCGTAGTGGAAAGCGTGTATAAAGACGATTTGCTCGTAGGTACGCAAATCACTATTGATCACGGCAACGGCTTGAAGTCGGTGTACTGTTTCGTGACGGAAACGGACGGCTTGAAAGCGGGCGTAAAAGTGAAAAAGGGTGACGTGATTGCAACGGTTGCCGAGCCTTGCGGAAAGGAATATAAACAAGGCGCGCACTTGCATTTTGAAATTGTGAAAAACGACGTCAGCGTCGATCCGTCCGGCTATCTTACGTTGGAAGAAAAATAAATATCGTACGCCCAAGCGGTTTGCCCGCTTGGGCGTTTTCACGCATACCCCTTTTTCTTCGCGCATATAATATGTCGATACGGGGGGCGAAATGAGAAAGTTGTGTCTATGTTTGGCGGTGGTTATTTTCTCGCTGCTGTGCGCCTTTTTCGGCGGCTGTAAGGAAAATGATACGCTCGCTTGCAAATACGAAATTACGGTGGAATACGTGCCCGAAAACGGCACGTTGACGGGCATTGAAAAGGTGACGTTTGAAAACTCGACGAGCGAAGAATTATCCTGCCTTAAATTTGCGTTGTACCCAAACGCCTATCGTCAAAACGCCTTGTATAAACCTATTTCTAAAACGCTTAGCGGGGCTGCGTACTATGCGGGGGAAAGCTACGGCGAAATGGTAATTTCTTCCGTCAACGGCGCAAAGAGCTGGGAAGTGTGTGGGGAAGATAAAAACGTGCTGTGCGTGTATTTGGAAAAACCCCTTTATCCCGACGATAAAGTGGTGGTAGATATTGCGTTTATGGTTCGCCTTGCCAAGGTCAATCATCGCACGGGGATAAGCGAATACGCCGTCAATTTGGGAAACTTTTTCCCTATCCTTTGCGGGCTGAAAGGGGGCGGTTTTTACGAAACGGCGTATTACGATATAGGCTCGCCCTTTTACGCCGATTGCGCGCAGTTTACGGTGACGGTAAAAGCGCCCAAGGAATATACGATAGTATCTTCGGGTAGGGAAATTTCTACTCGAATTTTGGAAAGCAAGCAAGAATACACGGCTACGCTTGATAGGGGCAGGGATTTTGCTTTGGTGCTGTCCGAACGCTTTCAAAAGATAGAAGGGGAAGTAAACGGCAAAAAGATTGTCTATTATTTTTTCGACGACGAGCGAGCAAGCGAGAATTTGTCGGCGGCGTGCGAAGCGTTTGCGTACTATGAAGCGATTTTTGGGCGGTACCCCTATCCCACGTACAGCGTGGTGCAAACGGGGCTGTGCATGGACGGGGAAACGTATCCCGCTTTGGCGATGATTTCGGCTACGGCAAAGGGGGATAAGGCTCGCACGATTGCAAGCTTGACGGCGGGACAATGGTGGCAAGCGGTTGTGGGCAGCGACGGGATAGAAAATGCGTGGCAAGGGGAAGGATTGTCGGGATATTCCGCCCTTTGCTTTTTGGAAGAATATGAAAAATACGGCGTGAAAAGGGCGCGCGCCGTGGCGGATTGCTTGAAGGAATATCGCTCCTATTACGACGTGTACGGCTCGGTGCTTGGTCGGACGGATACGGCGATGATTCGCCACTTGAAAGATTTTGCCAGCGAGTACGAATATCAATGCCTTGTGCGAGATAAAAGCGTTGTAATGTTCGATACGTTGCGCAAAAGCGTTGGGGATAAGAAGTTTTATGCGGCGCTTAAGAAATACTATCACGACAACTCGTTTAAGCGGGTGGGCGTAGGGGAAATGGTGGGTGCGTTTGAGAAAACGGGCTTGGACGTGTACGGCTTTTTCGACAGCTTTCTAAAAGGCAAAGCCGTGTTGTAAAAAGCGGTTGTAAAAAGCGGTGCAAAAACGCTTGCCAAAAACTTTGTAAGGGGGTATAATGTTTCTATCAAACGACGGAGAGAAACGAAAATGCCCTTTTTGCAATATAAATGCCCCAAGTGTGGGAAAAAGTTTGACGAACTTGTAAAAAGTTATTTAGATGAAGTAACTTGTCCTGATTGCAACGAAAAAGCGGAAAGGGATTATTCGGGCGAGATGTTTTCCTCGACGGGTAAACAAACGAAAAAGTGCACGGGCAATTGCAAAACGTGCGGTGGTTGTCGATAAAAACGCGCCGATAGGCGTGTTTTTTTATGGAAACTTTTCTTTGGCGCGCGACATATTATATATATACGCGTGTAAAATAGCCAAGAAAGAGTATAAAAAACAGCTTTTTTGAAAAAAATGAAAAAAGTCAAAAAAAATTGCAAAAGTTTGAAAAATACGCTTGACAATATTTTTTGTAAATGTTATTATGTTTAGGCTGTCGATTAAACGGGGACGTTTTTTGACGCACTTCGCTGTTGCGAAGCAAGATAAGAAGATTAACAACTGCATAGCAAAATTAGTCAAAATGTTTTTATTTATTATAAATAAAGACGAGTACGAAAAGGCAAAAAATTTTTCATATTAAAGAAAAGTAAAGCTAATTTGGTTAATAAAGCAAGAACGTTAAAAGCAATTTTAAGGCTCTGGCTGCAAGAAACGGATTAGCCGAGTAAAGAGAAATAGAATTTTTTGAGTAAAGACGAGTAGAAATAAAGAGAAGATCAAGCTACAAAGGGCTTACGGAGAATGCCTTGGTACATGGCGCCGAAGAAGGACGTGACAAGCTGCGAAAAGCTACGGAGAGGAGCAAATATCCTGCGACCCGTAGATATCCGAATGAGGGAACTCAGCATGAGTAATATCATGTTATTGCATAATGAATCCATAGTTATGCAAAGGGAACCCGGGGAACTGAAACATCTAAGTACCCGGAGGAAAAGAAAACAACAGTGATTCCGAAAGTAGTGGCGAGCGAAATCGGAACAGCCCAAACCGTGGAAGTAATTTTCACGGGGTAAGGACCGCGTGAGTAGTATTGTGATGCGTAGACGAAATACCTGGAAAGGTATGGCAAAGAAGGTGAAACCCCTGTAATTAAAACGTTGAGCAAGCGAAGCGGAATCCGGAGTACGTCGGGACACGAGAAATCCTGACGGAAGAAAGGGGGACCATCCCCAAAGGCTAAATACGACCATGTGACCGATAGAGAATAGTACCGTGAGGGAAAGGTGAAAAGAACCCCGGGAGGGGAGTGAAATAGAACCTGAAACCGTAAGCTTACAAGCAGAGAGAGCACCATACGCGTGTGATCTCGTACCTTTTGTAGAATGGGCCGGCGAGTTACGATGACATGCGAGATTAAGTGATACAGTCACGAAGTCGAAGCGAAAGCGAATCTGAATAGGGTGAGAAGTATGTTGTCGTAGACCCGAAACCGAATGACCTAACCATGAGCAGGTTGAAGCAATGGTAAAACGTTGTGGAGGACCGAACACACGCCTGTTGAAATAGTCGGTGATGACTTGTGGTTAGCGGAGAAATTCCAAACGAATTCGGATA
>JAZQWG010000023.1:0-38609 GCA_045632265.1 Candidatus Scatosoma sp. | reverse complement strand
AATGTCGGATACCACGCGGATTGCATACGGGAATTCGTCAGGAGAAGGAATTACGGGAACGAGTGCACGTTCTGCAAGCGCACCGTGACCGATTTCACGACGGCCGGGGCTGCGAAGAGCTTTCGCTTCGCCCGTGGAATAGCCGGGGAAATTGTATTGGTGCATATATCTCTTTTCTTCTTCTTCGTCAAGACCTTCCATGCGTTGTGCTTCGCCAAGCATGCCAAGCGTACACGTCGTAATTGCTTGCGTTTGACCACGCGTGAACACAGCCGAACCGTGTACACGGGGAAGAATGCCGTGTTCGCACCAGATAGGACGAACTTCGTCCAAAGTTCTGCCGTCGGGACGAACGCCGTCGAAAATCTTCGCACGAACGATGCCCTTTACAATGTAGTAAATGGAATCCTTCACTTCACGCATTTGGTCGGGATAGATTTCCTTGAAATGAGCGATAATTTCCGCTTCAGCTTCCGCTTGCTTTACTTGTCTTTCTTGTCTATCAAACGTATCAAGAGCCGCATACAATTTGTCGTAGCCGTATGCTTTTACCGCTGCATCAAGTTCTTCGGGGATATGGTAGAATTCCATTTCCTTCTTTGCTTTGCCTGCAACGGGAACGATTTCGTTAGCAATCCATGCGCATACCTTTTTGATTTCTTCATGGCCGTACATGATAGCGCCAACCATTTCAGCATCGGTCACTTCGTTTGCGCCAGCTTCAATCATAAGGATAGCATCGGACGTACCTGCAAGGTTCAAGTGAATCGTGCTCTTTGCTCTTTCTTCAACGTTGGGGTTGATAACGTACTTGCCGTCAACGCAACCTACAACTACCGAACCCGTAGGGCCTGCCCAAGGAATATCGGAAACGGAAAGCGCTACGGACGAACCTACCATTGCCAAAGGTTCGGGCGAGATATCGGGATCAACGGAAAGTGCCGTTGCGATAACTACTACGTCGTTGAAAATTCCTTTAGGGAACAAAGGACGGATAGGTCTGTCGATAAGACGGCTGGTCAAAATAGCCTTATCGGACGCACGGCCTTCACGCTTTTTGAAACCGCCGGGGATTTTACCTACGGCGAACATCTTTTCTTCATAATCTACCGAAAGGGGGAAGAAATCCATACCCTCTCTTGCCGTTTCGCTCATACATACCGATACGTGTACAACCGTGTCGCCACAACGTACCAAGCACGCGCCGTTTGCTTGTTCTGCGTACTTGCCGATTTCTACGATGAGTTCTCTGCCGGCATAGTCCGTCTTGAATACTTTTGCTTCATTTAAGTTTGGCATAATCAATTTTCTCCTTTTGCTGTTATTCTTTCTTGTTCTTGTCCGCCTAACCGCCCTTTCGGGTAAGCGGTGTAAAAACGAAAATCGTATCCAACCCTATGCCAAAGGCTTGTCCGTTTTTTTCGCTTTTTTACACGAAAAAGAGCGAGTTAAAACACCCGCTCTTTCGCGTTTTGCATTATTTACGAAGACCCAACGCTTCGATGATAGCTCTGTATCTTGCGATGTCTTTTTCTTTCAAGTAGTCCAAAAGACCGCGACGTTTACCTACCATCTTCAAAAGACCACGGCGAGAGTGATTGTCTTGCTTGTGTTCTTTCAAGTGTTCGTTGAGGTGGTTGATTCTTTGCGTGAGCAAAGCAATCTGTACTTCAGGCGAACCGGTATCGCCTTCGTGGGTAGCAAATTTTGCAATAATTTCGTTCTTTTCCATTTCTGTTTATCCTCCTATGGAATGTTATCTCGTATCGCTAAGGGAAACGTGGAGATTCGATTCTCTTGGCGACCGTTATTGTTATTATAACACTTTACTATGTAAAAGTAAACAAAAAAGCGTGTTATTTTCTACTTTTTTTCCTTTTATTCAAAAAATTTACGCTTTTTTTCAATGATTTCGTCCAAGTGCTCGATATACGTTTTCAAATCCTTTTGCGATGCAAAGCGGGTGATAAGCCCTTTTTCGTTGAAAACTCGCTTGGATACGGCGTTTGCGCCCACCGCTAAATTATCCGCCGTTTCTTCCATTACGTCCACGTTATACACGCACGCCTTCCCCTTTTTAGTCCAGCCCACGTTTTCGTTGTTGCCCGCTTGGTATTTTTGACGGTACATATAATAGGGCACGTAGCCCGCTTCCGTCAAAATCTTTCTCGAACACGCCACCATCGTGGAAATGCTGTCGTTTTCGATATAGGAAATTTCTTCTTTCAGCTTTGCGCCCGATTTAAGCGACAAGCAATGCACCGTGATATTTTCCGCGCCCGTTTCCACCGCTTTTTTTACGCCGTCGACGAACGTTTCCACCGTTTCCCCTTCCAAGCCCGCAATCAAATCAATATTGACCAAAAAGCCGTATTTTCTCGAAAGTTCGTACGCCTTATAAAAATCTTCCACCGTGTGTTTTCTACCGATTTTTACAAGCGTTTCGTTGGAAAAAGTTTGGGGGTTTATGCAAATTCTCGTCACGTTATATTTTTTCAAAAGCGCCAGTTTTTCGTCCGTAAACACGTCGGGACGACCTGCTTCCACCGTGAACTCGACGTCTTTATTAAAGCGCAAAATAAGCGGTTCTAACGCCCTTAAAACACGTTCTAAATCGCCCACGTCAAGCGCAAACGGCGTTCCGCCGCCCACGTACACGCTTCGCAAATTACCCACGCTTTCTTCCGCTGCTTTTATCTCTTTTTCAAGTGCGTCTAAATAGGGAGAAATGAAATTTCTCGTCCTATCAATGGGCGCAGTAATAAACGAGCAGTAAGCGCATTTCGTCGGGCAAAACGGAATAGAAACGAACAAATCCGTATTGCCGTCTTTCTTGACGTAAATACCCTTTTGCGCTTCTATCGTATCTTCCACCAAGCGGATATTTTCTTCGCAAACGCCCATCTTTTGAAAGAGTTTTTTATAATCGTTTCCGCTTTCCATTTCCGTATAGGCAAGCTTGGTAGGACGAATCCCCGTCAACGCACCCCAAGGCATTTTTTCGCCGTATTTTTCGCTTAAAATTTCGTATAAATGAAGTTTTGCAAAACGGCGTTCGAGTCGCTTAAAAAGCAGTTCGTCGCATACTTGCCCCTTATCTTGGAAGGAATACTTTTCCCCGTCAATTTCAAAATCGTTGTAGAAAATTCCCCCTTCAAAGCGGAAATCGTGCACGATAGAAAGCGGCTGCGTTTTGAACAAACGCGCCGCATCTAACAATTCGTTTTCTAAAAATGCACAGTTGGTAATAAGCATATCTTTCCGCCTATTATAAATCTACCATAAACGGATTCGTCTTCCGTTCGTTTTCAAGTGTCGTGGCATCTTCATGCCCAGGATATACCGCCATATCCCCCGCTAAATTCGCAAGTTTTCGCAAACTTTCACGAAGTTTGCCGATATTCCCCGTAGGGAAATCCGTCCTACCTATGCTACCGCAAAAGAGCGTATCCCCCGTGAAAAGGTGTTTTTCCCCATCCGTGTCCGTAATCAAATAACAAGCGCCACCCGCCGTATGCCCGGGCGTGACAATCGTTTGCACGTTTATCCCACAAAGGGTGCGTGTTTGGTTATCTTGCAACGTTTCGTCCACGATAAAGGCTTCCCTACCCCCGCCAAAGGCATCGAATAAATCGGCAGTTGTGCCGATAAGCGGCTTTTCCTTATCGGAACAAAGCACTTTCGCACCCGCTTGTTGCAAGGGCGCAACGCCCCCAACGTGATCGAAATGGCAATGGGTGAGAAGAACGTATTTTGCCGTCAAACCCAACTTCAAAAGCTCCCCTTCTACCCGTCTTTGCGAAGGGTCTATGACGATTGCTTCCTTATTATCTTGGGTTATCACGTACGTGTTTGCGCCGAAACCGCGCGGAGAAATTCTGATAATTTGCATAGATAAAAATTAAGAAAGAGAAGTGATACGATGCACTTCGTAAATGCGTTTATCCCCTTGCATTTTGCGGATAAGCAAATCGATTTCCGCCGTATCGGAAATGGAGATAGTTGCATCGACGATAGCGTCACGGTTTTTGTCAATTCTACCATTGACGTTGACAATGGAAAGTTTCAATTCCGCAACAGCCATGGAAAGGGCGGAAAGCACCGTGCCTTGGTCAGCCGCGCGGATAGAAATGTTGGTGTTGAAGCGTTGTTTTACGCCTTCTTCCAAACGCCACGATGCGGGCAACAAACGTTGTTTATCCGCACAATCCACGTTGGGACAATCGCGACGGTGAACGATAACCCCTCTGCCACGGGACGTGTAGCCGACGATTTCGTCACCGGGAACGGGCGAGCAGCAACCCGCAAAGCGTACAAGCATACCTGCTTGTCCATTGATAAGCACCGCACCATCGCCCTTGCCCGAGCGTTTCGAGCCCGTTTGGAAATCAAGCGCAAGCGGCGTTTCCTTGCGGTAAAAATCGATAAGTTTGAAAATGATTTGGTTGACGGACACCGAGCCGTAGCCTACGGCTGCAAACATTTCGTCTTGTTCGCCAAACGAGAAGCGTTCGGAAATGCGCTTAAAGCTTTCCGCCGTGAGAATATCCGAAAGGGAAAGCCCACGTTTTTTCGCTTCTTCTTCCAACTTCGTTTGCCCAAGACGGATATTTTCTTCCTTCAATTCGTTCTTATAGAATTGACGAATTTTCGCCTTTGCCGACGAAGATTTAATGAACTTCAACCAGTCGCGCGACGGGCCTTTAGAGTTGGGCGAAGTGATAATTTCAACCACGTCCCCCACTTCAAGCGTTGTCGTAAGGGGCACGATACGTGCGTTTACTCTTGCGCCCGTGCAATGGTTGCCCACTTCCGAGTGGATAGCGTAAGCAAAGTCGACGGGAGTTGCTTCGGGGGGCAAGGAAATGACTTTGCCACGGGGGGTAAACACCAAAAGTTCGTGGCTATAAAGTTCCGTTTTCAGGGCATCGATGAATTCTTTAGAATCCTTCAAATCCCCTTCCCATTCCATTACTTCACGAAGCCAAGTGAGCTTGTTTTCAAAGCTACTGCTTGCTTCGTCCGTCTTGCCTTCCTTATATTTCCAGTGCGCCGCGATACCGAATTCAGCAATCTTGTGCATCTCTTCGGTGCGGATTTGGATTTCAAACGGTTGACCGTATTCCGTCATAACCGTCGTGTGCAACGATTGATATTTGTTGGGCTTGGGCGTTGCGATATAGTCCTTAATACGCCCGGGAATCGGCTTCCACTTTTCGTGGATTTCGCCGAGCAAGGTGTAGCAAGCCTTTACGTCTTTTACGATAACGCGCACCGCCGACAAATCATAGATTTGGTCGAGCGTTTTGCCCTTATTTTTCATCTTTTTATAGATAGAATAGAAATGCTTAGGTCTGCCAAAAACTTCCCCACCTACCCCGTCTTGGGACATGATGTCCTTAATTTCTTCCACGATACGCGCAACGAAATCCTTTCTTTCGGAGAGCTTTTCGTGGATGTTATAAAGCAAGTATTCGTACGATTCGGGGTCGAGATATTTCAAGCACAAGTCTTCCAGTTCGCACTTGATTTGCGAAATACCAAGACGGCCTGCAAGCGGCGTGTAAATTTCCAACGTTTCCCTTGCCATACGTTGTTGTCTTTCGTGGGAAAGGAAGTTGAGCGAGCGCATATTGTGCAAGCGATCGGCAAGCTTGATGATGATAACGCGCACGTCCTTTGCCATCGCCACGAAAATTTTACGGAAGTTTTCCGCTTCCGCATCTTCTTGCGATTTGAAAACGATACGCTCTAACTTGGTCACCCCGCTAACGAGCGCAAGCACTTCTTCGCCAAATTCCCTTCTGATATCTTCTTCGGTGGAAGACGTGTCTTCAATGACGTCGTGCAAAAGCGCCGCAGCAATCGTCGCTGCGTCCAAGCCCAAGTCCATCAAAATTTCCGCCACGGCGCAAGGGTGGATAAAGTACGGTTCGCCCGAGGCACGTTTTTGGTTTACGTGCGCCGCTTTGGCGTATTCGTACGCTTTTATCAACATCTCGCAATCGTTATCTGCGTAGCTCTCTCTTATTTTTCGTAAGGTTAATTCCATATTCGTACTCTCTTATAACCTTTGATAAGTTTTATCCGTTTTGTTGCAATAAACACACCTTTCTATACACGGGCGAATCGGTCAATTCCGCTTTCACGCCACGGTACACCGTCAATTTCCCGTTTTCAAACGCCACCAAACCAAGTTCTTCAAACACGTTGACGGCGAAGATAAATTCCCGTCTATCGTACCCAAGCGCACTGCACGAAGACACGAGTTCTTCCACAGTTTCGCCGTTGAGCCTATGCAATTCTCTACGCAAGGACGAGAAAATTTCCAACAAGCGTTCCCTTTCTACGGGCACGCTGTCGAACATTTTATATCCGCAAATTTCCCCGTTGACGTACACGTCTTTGCCCGCCAAGGCTTGCAAATGGAAATCGGTGGGCGTATCCAAGAAAATAAATTCTCTAAAGCCCGAAAGCTCCGCATCGGCGGACGGGGCTACGATCAAAGTGTTCGCCACGTTTCTCGACGAGGGATAGAACAAATCGCAACCGAGTTCTTCCAAGCCCTCATACATACGAAGCGTACGTCTATCCGAAGCGATTAAGCAAAGCCCGTAAGGACAGCTTTCCCGTTTTTCCTTGATAAGCGCCTTCGTTTCTTCCGTCGTCAAAAGTTTGGGCGCAACTTCTACGCTGGGCGAGCGAAATCGAGCGATTGCGCCCGCGAAAATGCCGTCCGATGCGCTTTTGCCCGTGCGCCCGTCGTACAACAAATCACGCACTACCCCTTTGACGTAATCCCTGCCCTTGAAATGAGAAACGCCCACTTCAAAGACAATATCCTTTTTCACGTCGCTTTCGATAATTTTCAAATTTTTAATGCCCGAGAAATAGGTAAGGTCGATATAATCACTCTTCACCGACAAGTGCGGTGATGCCGCCTTAATAGGACGAGCCGTGCATGCCCCTGCGGAAATCACGAAAAGCGGACGTCTATGTCCCACACCATACGGTTCCATCGCCATAAGTTCTCTTGCAAATTCTTCGGGGAAAGAATCGGTGATTTCTTCGCTGATATACACCTTTTGTTCAAAATCGTCTTCGCAATAGGTGCGCCCGATTTCTTCGTTTAAGGCGTTTTCAAGCGCATCAAAATTGTCGATATGCACGTTGACACCCGCCGCTTGAGCGTGGCCGCCAAATTCTTCAATATACGCCGAGCAGTTTTTAAGCGCCGTGAAAATATTGATGCTTTCAATGCTTCGCGCGCTGCCTTTCAGCATATCGCCGTGGTGCACGAATAAAAGCGTGGGACGGTTAAATTCTTCCGCCAAACGAGCGGCTACTATGCCGATAAAGCCGGTGTTCCAGCTTTCGTCCGAAAGCATAATTACGTTGCCGTACGCACCCTTTTGCAAGAGTTTTTGCTTTGCGGAAAGATACAACTCGTCACAGTATTTTTGTCTTTCGGTGTTGTACAAGCAAAGCTTGACGGACAAATCGTAAATTTCCGTTTCGTCTTCACTTGTAAAGAGTTTGAACGCAGCCATGGCATCGCCCATACGTCCCGCCGCATTGACACGGGGCGCAACGTTGAACGCAAGCGTTTGCGCCGTCACCCCATCGTACGTCTTGCCTATCAAACCGGCAAAACAAGGGCGGGGGCGAGTGTTGAACAAACGCAAACCTTCCGTCACGATATCTCTATTTTCCCCAAGCAAGGGTACGCTGTCCGCAACGGTAGCAAGGGTGGCAAAATCCAAATACTGGTATGCCTTTTCGCCAAGCAACGCACACGCCACTTTGAAAGCTACGCCTGCGCCGCAAAGGTTGTCGTAGGGATAATCGTCTTGCAATTTGGGGTTGACGATAACGCAATCGGGCAAAACTTCGGGAAGTTCGTGGTGGTCGGTGACGATGACGTCAGAGCCAAGTTCGTAAATATATTGCGCTTCTTTCGCACACGAAATACCGCAGTCCACCGTAATAAAAATTTCGGGGTTGCAGTCTTCAAAAATTCTATCAATAACCTTTTCGGAAAGCCCGTATCCGTCCGCACGTTCGGGCACGTACACGTGTGCTTCAATGCCGAAATCACGCAAAGCGTGATACATGATTGCGGAAGCGCAAATGCCATCGGCATCGTAATCGCCAAACACGGCAACTACTTTCCCTTCGTCGCGCGCCGCCGTCAAAATTTCCACCGTTTCCTTCATGCCTTTCATCAAAAAGGGCGAAAGGAAATTGCGCTTGGACGGGTTCATGAAACGGGAAATTTTTTCTTCCGTATCCACGCCCCTTGCATACAAAATGCGAAGAATGTTGGTGGTCAAACCCGTCTTGTACGAAAGTTCGTTTACGGTATTTAATTGTTCTTCCGAAAGCGAATATTCGGGGACGAGTTTCTTCATAAGTTCTCCTAAAGTAGCCTTGTAATAGAAAACGGGCGGGTGGAAGCTATCGCCCCCTCCCGCCCAAAATCATTCGATTTATTCTTGGTCAGCCTTTTTCGCACCAACGTAAGCGTGCTTCGGTGCTCTTGCCTTCACGTAGGTTTTTGCAACCAAAGCGCATGCGGGGGCGAAGATAAGCCCTACGAACGCTGCGATTACCAAACCAACGAACGCCGTGAGTGCGAAATAACGCACAGCCGCCGTTGCAATTGCGCCAAGAAGAACGAGCGCTACGCCAAGCGCAATCGCCGTCCATGCCGTCCAGTTGCTGGTCAAAGAATCTTTAATAAGCGTTGCCGCATCCGCTTCCGCGTATGCTTCTTCTTTCGTATTATTGCCAAGCTTGTTGATAAACATCATCACGAATACGCTTGCGATAAGTGCAGATGCGATGATTGCGTAGAAGGAAGCGCTCGTCACAGGGATACGCGTCAACAACGTCAAGGACGTCGTCAAAACTGCCGCAACCAAGGGTGCAACCAACGCCACCAAGCCGTACGACAAGGAATGACGGATTGCAACGTAAACGAATGCAAGCACGGCAAATACGCCAACGGCAATCGCTGCGCGCCACAAACGAGCGGACGCAATAGCCGTTTTGATTTCTTCACTGCTGGAAGCAACGTTTACGATAGCGCCGCTAAGCTTGCTTTCTTCGTTATCCGATTCCGCGTTCAACTTAACTTTAAGCGCAGTTTCAGCCGCCGCCAACTTTGCATCTTCCGTATTCGCGTCGAATACAAACGCAAGTTCACGGTTGTCACCGCTCATTTCCGAGCGATAAACAAACTTTGCGGAAATGCCGTTTGCTTCAAACACTTCTTCACACGTTTCTTCCAAAACCTTTCTTTCGTTGTTGTAAACGAAGCTGTTTACCGTAACCGTAACCGTCTTGGAATCTTTCAAGCCTGCGCCGTAGTTTACGCCGCAAAGCACGGACACGATGATAGACACAGCCAACAATACGATGGCAACAGCCGCCGTAATTGCCGCATATCTTTTCTTAACCGTTTTTGCAAAAAACTTATTCATCATCGTCTTCATCCTCCTCTCTTACGAAGCGGAAATACTTAAATTGATTTTTACTTGCCGACAAGAAGACGTAGTTGATGAAGCGAGCCATGAGCAAGCTGCAGAACGCCGCCGATACTACTACGACAAGCGCGTGAAGCGCAAGCGTGTGTACGCCCGCCAAGCCGATAAGCAAGGATACAGCGCCCAAAAGCAATACTGCATAGATATCAGCAACAGCCCAAATCGTTTTCTTGTAGCCGCCCTTTACAGCCGATACAACCGTCTTACCTTGCATAAATTCTTTTCTAATCGCGCAGTAGATAAACGCTTGCAAAGCATTGATAAGCACCAAGCCAAGCGCAAAGAGCAATACGCCGCCAAGCGTAAGTTCAAACACGCTGCCCGTCACGTACTTAAAGCAAATACCAACGATTACCAAGAAGGAAAGGCTGGTGTATGCGCTAACTACGCCGAATCTACCCATCTTCAAGATAGGAAGAACGATTGCCGCAAGCACAAGCAAGCCAAGCGCAACGTACATAAGTTTCACCGTGCTGTCGCCGTAAACGGACGAGAAGGATCTTGCTTCAATTCTGCTCGTGTCAAACGTGAAATCTAATTCCGTATTCAAAACGGAGTTCAAAACGATCGAGTAAATTCTAACGACGTCTTTGTTCGATTTTTCAACAGCCAAAACGCGTGCTTCACGGTTGTTGTCGAGCAAGGAATCGGAATAGATTTGGATGATGTCTTGATCGCCAATCTTGATGTGAAGCGCCGTCGTAGCTTCCGAAGACGTGGTGAGCTGTTCTCTTACGCGAACGAGCATTTCTTTACCCTTATCCGTGAACTTAACTTTCACGAACGCCGCGCCGTTTTTCGTATCAACGGAGAAGCCTTCGATAAGATCGGAAACCTTTGCACCTTCTTCTTCAAGTTCGTCAATCGTTTCTTCACCAAGGAGAATCGTCATATCCCCCGTCGTTGCGAACATCGAGAAAATGCTCGAATAGTTTGCTTCCACTTTGGGAAGTTCTACACGAATCGCATAATCGTCAACGATTGCAACGCTGTAATCGGAATAACCTTTCGCTTCGTATCTTGCCGCAATTTCATTTGCCGCTTTTTTGAAAGCCGAAGTAAATTCTTCCGATACTTGGTTGTTTACGAAAATACCGTACTCATCATCGGTAGAAAGATACAAACCCTTGTGGTTTACGTATCCGTCTACGTAGTTTTGCAACTCTTCTTCTGCTTCTGCGCCGAGTTCTTGATATCCTTGTACGGTGTCGTTATATTCCGCTTCGGGAATAACCCCTTCCGGATAGTAGTACGCATAGTACCCACCGTTTAATTCGGTGCTGAAATCATATTGCGATGCTACGGGCTTCCAGTCCTTTACCCCAACCGGAACGGAAGGGAAAAGCACGAGCGCGCACAAAGCAACGATTACGATGGTAAGGATTACCATTAACGCCACCGATTTCTTCTTGCCCATTGAGTGCCTCCTAATTATTTCGGATTTTTATCCGAATACAATATACTTTTTTATTATACTCTATTTTCCGCCCAGCCGTCAAGTTATAACAACTCATAAGCGAAAAATTTTTTGCCTTTTATTTGAAATTTAGCTATTTTTTACTATCCTTTTCCCTACGGGAAAGGTTTTTAGTCGTTTGCTTTCGCCAACTTCTTTTGCGCCAAAATGTGCATTGCGCATTCCACACGCTTTTTCATCATCGCGCAAGTCGTTTCATACGGCTCGTCGATGTCGCCGTTGAAGTGATAGTTGTTCGCGCTGCAACCGCCCGAGCAAATAAATTTCGCAAAACAGTTTTCGCATTTCTTGCGAGTGAACAAGCAAGAATTTTTGAACTTTTCACGAATATCGGGGCGGGTAATGCCGTCGAATACGCTGCCCATGCGGAAGTTTTCATCGCCCGCAAATTGATGGCAAGGATACAAATCGCCGTTGGGGGTGACGGAAAAATATTCGTTGCCTGCACCGCACGCAGATACGCGTTTAGAAAGACAAGGTCCGCCTTCCAAGTCGATATTGAAATGGAAGAAATTGAAGCCCTTGCCTTCGGCATGGTATTTCAAATAATCTTCGCAAAGGTTTTCGTATTCCTTTTCAATCGTGGGCAAATGTTCTTCTCTAATTTGCAAATCGGGAATTTCCGTGACAACGGGTTCCATGGAAATGGAATCCACGCCTTGGTCGGCAATGAAAAGTACGTCCTTGCCAAAATCGAGATTTTTCGCCGTGAACGTGCCACGCACGTAATAGCTTTTATCCCCACGAAGAGAGATGAACTTTTTGATTTTGTCGATAATCAAATCGTACGTGCCCTTGCCGTTGATGCTCTTTCTAATGGCATCGTGCACTTCTTTTCTACCGTCAAGCGAAAGCACGACGTTTTCCATTTCTTCGTTGAAGAAACGAATCGTTTCATCGTTCAAAAGCAATGCGTTGGTCGTCGTCGTGAACAAGAATTTCTTGCCTACTTTTGCGCCCGCTTCTTTTGCGTAGTACACCGTTTGTTTCAATACGTCAAGGTTCATAAGCGGCTCGCCGCCGAAGAAGTCCATTTCCAAAACTTTGCGTTTGCCGCTGTTTTCGATAAGGAAATCAACAGCCTTTTTCGCCGTTTCAAACGACATACTTTCTCTTTTAGAGTGGTATGCCCCCTCGTCGGCGAAACAATATCTGCAACGGAAATTGCAATCGTGGCAAATGTGGATACAAAGCGCTTTCACTTCGTTGCTTTTCATTGCGTACGTTTTCACTTCTTCTTTGAAAAGCAAGCCTTGCTCTTTCAACGCTTCCACGTCGCCAAGAATTTCCTTTAATTGTTCGTCGGTGATGTAGGTGATATCGATAGCTTGTCCTTCTTCCTTCGCCTTCAAATAATCGGCTGTGGGGGTGTCGCATTCGTGCAAACTGCCGCTGCCTACGTCGTAAATATAATTTTTGTCTTTATACGAAAATACGTGAATCATCTGTCTTTCTCTACAAAATTTTTCTTCCCGATAACGGGTTAAAAACGGCGTACTTGTACAAATACGCCGTTTCTTTGCCAATTGTCCTACTTAAGCTTTTATTCCCGCTTGTGCGGTGTGCCGCCTATTATTTACGTTCGATTTTTTCTTCGCGCGTAATTCTTTCGCAGGATTGGTTGCCTACCGTGCAGCTCGTTTTGCAAGCGGATTGGCAGGTGCTTCTGCATTCGCCACAAGCCGTCGTTTTCTTTTCAGCAGGTTTCGCAATCGTCTTAATCATAATCTTTTCTCCTATTGATAATGGATTTATAATCTTATTATAATACACTTTTAACGAAATTGCAAGCGGATTGCAAGAATTTTCCTTATTTTTAACCGCTTTTTTTCAAATTGACGGCTATCGCGCCACAAACTACGCCCGCAAACGCCGACAAGGCAAGCTCCGCCACGATCAGCCACGACAACGAGAAATCTCCACCGATAGCGGAAAAGGTGAGATAAGAGAGCGCCGAGAACAAAAGCCCTATCCCTATCCCCTTCAAAAATCCCTTCTCGCCCCGCACGAAAAGAAGCGTACTTATCCCCACCGCAACCACTTTCACCGTTTGATTGATAGGGTAAATCGCCCTATCCCCAAGCGGCACGAAACGCAAGATAAGGGCAAACGTCAACGCCCAAGCAAGGGATATGGCAAGCGCCGTCGCCACCCCTTTGATAATTTGAAATAAACCGTTTCCTTCACGCATAAAAAAGCACCTCCGCATTATCGTATGCGAAGGTGTTTCTCGTTTATTCCTTTGTGGATAACTTACGCTTGCGTTTCTTCCGTTGCAGGTGCTTCTTCTACTGCGGGTGCTTCTTCCACTACGGGAGCTTCTTCAACAGCGGGAACTTCTGCGGGAGCAGCTACGGGAGCGGGAACAGCGTCCGTTTGGTAAACTGCTTGTCTATCGAACTTAATGTACGATTTGCCGCTTGCTTCCGTGCCCGTTTCCAAAACGAAGGTGTTGTCTTCGGGGCATACTTCTACGACTACGCCGCAAATGCCGCCGATCGTCTTAACCTTGTTGCCAGGTTTGATTGCGTTAAGCATGTTTTCCGTTTCCGTTTGTCTTTTCTTTTGCGAACGGCGGTTGAGTACCATCATACCAACGAAAAGCAATACGAATACGCCGAGCAAAATGTACATACCCAAGGGGTTGGTTTTTTGCGCTTCGTCAGCCAATAAATTAAACATAATTTTTTCTCCTTTTATCGAGCGATTTTACGCTCTGTTTATCACAACATATATGATAGACCTTTTTTCCTTTTTTTGCAAGCGTTTTCCTATCGTATTTGGGATTTTTTTCGTATTTTACCCCTTTTCACCCGTTTTTTAGGAATTTTTCACGCTTTTTCGCCCCTTTTCGGCAAGGAATTTTTTATTTCGACTTTGCCTTATTTTGCGATTTTTTTTGGTTATTCTTTCTCGATTTAAGGGTGTACAGCAGCAAAAATCCGCCCACCAAAAGTGCCGTCGTACCAAGCAAAACAAGGTACATTTGCCACGTTTGCACCTGATTTTCAAAGAAATAGAAATTGCAATCGGCGGTGTCTTTCAACGCCCCCACCACCGCTTTTGGATAACCTTGCGCCGCCACTTCTTCAAGCGCACCACGCAAAGCGTGATTACGCAAAAGGGAAGTTCCGTACGCACCGGGGAAGAAGGACAAAGCGTTTTTGATGCCGTTTGAGAAAGAAGAAATGGGCATGTACGCACCGCAAATAAAACCGTAGCAAGAGCTGACAATCGTGCCCACCGCCGAAAGCTGACCTTGCGAAGTGAGCGGATAGCAAACGAGCGAAGATAACGCCGTACCAAACGCTACCATAATCATGACGTCGCCAAACAGCGCTAATACGTCCAAAACCGAGAGATACCAACCAACCGCAAGCAAGTACACCAAGCCCAAAATAGTGGCGGAAAAACCGATTATAAGCCCGTTTATCGCCGTTGCGGCATAGTAGCCAAGCGCAATGGAACGGGGCTTTACGGGGGATACGTCTAAATCGTTGCGCGCGCCCGTCACTTTGTCCGCAACCATGAAAAGGTTGGCGCAAAAAGATACCGTCACCGTACTTACGGACAGCAAGGAAGAAAGAAGCAAGCCCCCTACGAGTCCGTTTATCAGCTTGTCTTCCACTTGGGCGGCGGGAACTACCGCTTGAAAGACTTGTAAAAAGCTGTCTTTGTAAATATTGTTAAGGAAGGTGGAGTATAAGACAAGCAAAATCATCGGCGTTGCAAGCGACGTGAAAAAGGTTGCCTTGTCCTTAAAAAACATTTTAACGTTGCGTTTTATCAACGCTGTTCCTACGTTTTTCATGCTTCACCTCCTTGCAATTTTTTGCCCGTCACAGCAAGGAATACGTCGTCCATCTTGCCTTTGACAATTTCGTAATCAACGAAAATTTGGGGATATTGCGTGATTAAAGCGGTGGCTTCTTGGGTATTTTTCACCGCTAAACGCCAACCGTTTGGCAATTTTTCATACGGCTTTTGCAAGCGTTGAATTTGCCCTTCTTCCACCCCGTAAAGGGTGATAAAGTCGCCCGTATAGGCATTTTTCAGCTGTAAAGGCGTGCCTTCCGCCGCAATTTGTCCACCGTCTAAAATCACTACGTAATCGGCATCCGCCGCTTCTTCCATGTAATGGGTGGTGAGAAAAACGGTCATGCCCTTTTGCTTGCGCAAGTTTTCCACAACTTCCCACACCGTCTTTCTCGTTTGGGGGTCTAACCCCGTTGTCGGCTCGTCTAAAATGAGAATTTTCGGCTGGTGTAAAAGCGCACGAGCTACGTCCACACGACGGCGTTGACCGCCCGAAAGTTTGCCTACGGGGCGTTTCAAAATTCCGTCCAAGTCAAAATCTTTGCAAAGCTCTTGTAAACGGGTTTTGAATTCGTCCCCCTTGATTCCGTACAGCGCCGCGCGGGTTTTTAAGTTGTCGTAAACGGAAATGGGCTTATCCAAAACAGAGTTTTGGAATACTACGCCAATATCTTGCTTAATCGCTTGTAAATCAACGTCCACGTCCTTGCCGTCGATAAGCACTTTGCCGCTATCTTTCGTCAAGCTCCCACACATAATAGAGATTGTCGTGCTTTTACCTGCGCCGTTTAAGCCTAAAAAGGCGAAAAGTTCCCCTTTCTTCACTTGAAAGGACAAATCTTTCACCGCTTGCACGTCGCCATAGCTTTTGTATAAGTGCTCTATTTTAATGATTTCGTCCATGCCTACCTCCTTATTTTTTATTGATATCAAAATGATATCATGCAATCGGACGTTTGTCAAGTAGTTTTTATCATTTTTATAAATATTTATACGGGCGATTTTCTCGCCCGTATTGCTTTTGTTGATAACTTTGTCACTCAAATTTACCCGTGTACGATTACGCTACACCTACGCAAGCGTAAAAGATAGAACGCTTCGCCAGAGGTGGCTCACCAAAAACGGCGTAGATACGAGCAAGACGCGAAGGGCGCGGATTTGCCGACAGGAGTGTACTTGGACGTACACGAGTAAGGCAAAACGTAAGCCCGACAAAGTATTGCGACGTAGATACGTCGTTTTTTTACCATTTGCCTTCGCCGCCGTATTTTTCGTAAAACTCCTTGGCGTATTCTTTGACGTAGCCACCAAGGATAGCATTGCGCATGCCTTTCATAATCTTGTGCAAGAAAGTAATGTTGTGCAAGCTTAAAAGCATTGCGCCGTACATTTCCCCTACGTTAATCATGTGGCGTAAGTACGCCTTGGTATAGTTTTTACAGCAATAACAATCGCACTCGCTATCAAGAGGCGTAAAATCTTCTTTGTATTTGCCGTTGCGAACGACTACTCTGCCATGCGACGTGAGCGCCGTGCCGTTGCGTGCGATACGCGTTGCAAGCACGCAGTCGAACATATCCACACCACGCATTACCCCTTCGATAAGGCAATCGGGCGAGCCTACGCCCATCAAATAACGGGGCACGTCGGTGGGCAATTTGGGCTGCAAATCGTCCAAAAGTTCGTACATCAAGGGTTTGGGTTCACCAACGGAAAGTCCGCCGATAGCAATGCCGTGTTTTACGAAGGGCAAGGTGCGCTGTAAGCTTTCCGCACGCAAGTCTTTATACATATTCCCTTGTACGATGGGGAAAAGCGCTTGGTCGGCTTTCGTGTGGTATTTATAACATCTTTCCAACCATTTCGCCGTACGAAGCATCGCCGATTTCGCTTGCGCGTGGTTGTAGCCGTATTCGCTGCACTCGTCAAACGCCATGATAATGTCCGCGCCAAGGTTTTGTTCCACTTGCATCGCCTTTTCGGGCGTGAAGAAATGCTTGCTTCCGTCTACTGCGGAAGAAAATTCCACACCTTCGTCGGTGATTTTATTGAGTTTGCCAAGCGAAAAGACTTGGAATCCACCGCTGTCCGTCAAGATAGGTTTGTCCCAGTTCATAAACTTGTGCAAGCCGCCCGCCTTTTTCACGATGTCGTCGCCCGGGCGCATATACAAGTGATAGGTGTTGGCAAGGATAATTTGCGAACCAGCTTCTTTCAAATCACGCGGAAATACCCCTTTAACGGTAGCTTGCGTGCCCACGGGCATGTACACGGGTGTTTCGATGTCCCCGTGCGGCGTGTGCAAAATACCCGCCCTTGCGCCCGTTTCAGGGTCCGTTTTAATCAGTTCAAACGAAAAGAATTCGTTGTTCACGGTTTTTACTCCTATTATTCTTATATTTCCGTTTTATTATAGCATATCTTGATAAAAAAAGCAATCAAGAAAACAAAAAAGACGACTGAAAACAGTCGTCTTTTTGTTTGTCGTCAATGTAAAACTTATTTAAGTTCAGCCGTAGCGCCGTTTTCCTTAAGTTTTGCAACAAGAGCTTCAGCGTCTGCTTTAGGCATAGCTTCTTTGATAACGCCCATAGCTTCAACTGCTTTCTTAGCGTCAGCAAGACCAAGGCCCGTAGCTTCACGAACAACCTTGATGATTGCGATCTTGTTTGCGCCGATGTCCTTAAGAACAACGTCGAATTCCGTCTTTTCTTCTTCTGCGGGAGCTGCTTCTGCTGCGCCACCTGCTGCGGGAGCTGCTGCAACTGCTGCGCTTACGCCGAATTCTGCTTCCAATGCTTTTACGAGTTCGTTCAATTCAAGAACGGTCATAGCTTTTACTTCTTCAATGAGTTTTTGTACATCCATGGTAATTTAATCCTCCGATAATTTTTTAATTTAGATAATTTTTTGATTTAATAATGGTTTTTTTAACAACAAATTAGTTGTTTTCTTTTGCTTTTGCGATTTGTTCCAAAACGCCAACGAACTTGGAAAGAGAAGACTGGAAGCAGCCAAGCATCTTTGCAATGAGCGTTTCTTTGGAAGGGATTGCGGACAATTCTTTCACGCCTGCTTTGTCCAAATATCTGTTTTCAACGTATGCGCACTTGGGAACGATTTTTTCCACAAGAACGGGGTTCGCTTTCGTTTCTTTTGCGAATACCGCTGCGCCGCTCGTTTCATCTGCACAGAATACGGTTGCCGTCGTACCGTTGAGGTCCTTATCGAAATCGGTGATACCGAGTTCGTTGAACGCCTTTCTTACGAGGGTGTTCTTGTAAACCTTGTATTCGCAGTTAGCTTCCTTGAACTTTCTACGAAGTGCGGTTACTTCCAAAACGGTGAGCTTGTTGTAATCTGCCAAAACGATGGACTTGCTTGCTTGAATTTTTGCTTTAATCTCTTCTACGATTTGTTTTTTAGCTTCTACATTTGCCGACATAAATTTTACCTCCTTTAAGCGTTTCCGCCTGACGATAAAAAAATTCCTTACGCCGCGCGGCATAAGGACCCATTGTTTCTTACAAAAAAGTATTTCCTTACAACCTCGACGAGCGGTTTCCCATCAAACTTAACGTACTCGTTTTCTACGGCGTTTATTTTTTACTGTCTTAATTATATCATCTCCGCCAAAGGCAGTCAACTAATTTTAACCGCCTTTGACGAAAATTTTTGATTTTTTGCCTATTTTATAGGCGAGAATTGTTTCCCGTGATTAGATCTTGGGAAGAACCTTAACACCAGGGCCCATCGTGGAAGCGATTACAACGCTCTTTACGTATTGACCTTTTGCTGCTGCGGGTTTTGCTTTAATGATAGCGTCCATCAAAGCCGTGAAGTTTTCAACAAGCTTTTCTGCGCCGAAGCTCTTCTTACCGATGGGGCAGTGGATGATAGCCGTCTTGTCAAGTCTGTATTCAACTTTACCAGCTTTAACTTCCTTAATTGCCTTTTCAACGTCCATGGTAACCGTGCCGCTCTTAGGGTTAGGCATCAAGCCTTTGGGACCGAGTACACGACCGATACGACCTACCATACCCATCATGTCGGGGGTGGTGATCATTACGTCGAAATCGAACCAGTTGTCGTTTTGGATTTTCGCGATCATTTCTTCTGCGCCTACGTAGTCTGCGCCAGCAGCAACTGCTGCGTCAGCCTTTGCGCCCTTTGCGATAACCAAAACTCTCTTGGTTTTACCAGTACCGTTGGGAAGAACGAGTACGCCACGAACTTGTTGATCAGCTTGACGAGGGTCAACGCCGAGACGAACGTGCATTTCTACCGTTTCGTCGAATTTTGCTTTTGCCGTTTCAAGCAATACGTTCATAGCTTCAGCTGCTTCATATTGCTTCGCCAAATCAAATGCTTTTACGCTGTCTTGATATTTTTTACCGTGTTTCATTTTTTAATCCTCCTTGCGGTCATAACGAGAAAAACTCTCTGCCGCTATCTCCTTAGTCCTCTACGGTAACGCCCATGCTGCGAGCGGTACCTGCGATCATGCTCATTGCGCTTTCCAAGCTGGTGCAGTTCAAGTCGGGCATCTTCGTCTTCGCAATTTCTTCAACTTGCGCTTTCGTAAGCTTACCAACTTTTACGCTGTTGGGTTTCGCACTTGCCGTATCAAGACCAAGAGCTTTCTTGATGAGAACGGGAGCGGGGGGCGTCTTCAAAATGAACGTGAAGGAACGATCTTGGTAAATCGTAACTACCACGGGGATAATGAGACCGGGTTTGTCTGCCGTTTTTGCATTAAATTCCTTCGTGAAGCCGGGAAGGTTGATACCGAACGGACCAAGCGTAGAACCTACGGGAGGGGCCGGGGTAGCTTTCCCTGCGGGAAGCTGCAATTTTACGACTGCTGTGATTTTCTTAGCCATAAATATTTTCTCCTATTGTGGTTTTGACAAAGTGCCCTGAAAAAGATTTGACACTTCTCCCACTTTTTAACACGTTAAGAATCCGTAAAGCGTTTGCTTACGGATTGGGACGAGCTTGATACAAATTATTCTGCGTCTTCGCTCGTTTCGGGAATGGTGGCATCAACTTTGCGGATTTGGACGTATTCCACTTCCACTTCCGTGCTTCTGCCAAACATACTGGTGACGATTCTTGCTTTCTTTGCGGTTTCGTTGATTTCTTTGATCGTGCCGATAAAGCCGCTCAAAGGACCATCTTCCACCGTTACGGTATCGCCCACCTTAAATTCTTCCGTGCAAACGGGTTCTTCAAGGCGCATCTTGCGGATTTCTTCCGGTTTCATGGGGATAGGTCTTCCTTGAGGACCGCAGAAACCAGTTACACCGCGCGTACTCGTCACGTAATACCAAATTTGGTTGGTATAAATCATCTTAATGAAGACGTAGCAAGGCAAAAGCTTTCTTTCAACGATTTTGCGTTTGCCGTTCTTTTCTTCAATTACCTGTTCCATGGGGATTTTAAGGTCAACGATATAATCGCCCAAGTTGTTGTTTTCAATCAACTTTTCAAGGCTATCTTTTACCATCGCCTCATACCCGGAATAGGTATGCAAAATATACCATTTGGGTTCTTCGTTCATAGGCATAATGCTTGTCTCCTTAATTAAAGCAAACTAAGCAGCCAGCCGAAAAGGCTGTCTACACCCGTCACTACCACCAAGAACGCAAGGACAATCGTAAGTACGACGCCCGTCGTCTTCAATACGGTAGGAAGCTTCGGCCAAGTTACTCTTTTGAGTTCGGAAAACGTTTCCTTAAACTTTGCGCCTACACGACGAAACCAGTTAGGTCTCTTGTTTTTCGTTTTTGTTGCGTTGTTCGCCATCGATTTTCTCCATGCGCGCGCTCAATATATTATAACGCGTGCGCTATTGAATAAATTATTTAGATTCTTTGTGGTCCGTATGCTTCTTGCAGAAAGGGCAGTACTTGGAAAGAACGAGTCTATCAGGATCGTTCTTCTTGTTCTTGATGCTGTCATAGTTTCTATGCTTGCATTCGGTACATTCAAACGTAATTTTGGCTCTTGCCGTTTTGGTTGCCATAGTAAAACTCCATACAAAAAAATTACACCCTATTGTCAGGCGCATATATAGAGTTTATCATACTTTCAACCCCTTGTCAATCTTTTTTGAAAGCTTTTGCAAAAAAATTTTGTCTTTTTTTAATTTTCTTTTTAGAATATTTTCGCCCACGTTTTTCCGTGAAAAATCCCCTTATCACCTGCTCTCTTTGCTTCCTTTTACTATGTAAAAAGTTCGCCCTTTGCGTTTGCACGCAAAGTGCAAATACTCTTTATTATTTAGTGTATATCAATTTACTCGTGATTACGATACTTTGCATGCGTTGATGTTGTCAAAGTAAAGCGTTACGCCGTCTTGTTGCAAGAAGAACGTGCAATACCCATCACCAAACCATTGACTGATTTCCGCAGCGCTAAACGTAAGCGTCGTCCATTGTCCAGCCGCAATCGTCTTCGCTTCCGTTACTTGGTCTTTATAATACAATACTACGTCAACGGTACCTGCGTTGTAAACGTCCACGCTTATATAATCATACGTTGCAAGCGTTGTCAGAGGGATTTGTGCATCCGAGGAATCACGCATATACAAGTTGATGTACTGCCAAGCATTACCTTCCAACTTAATCGAGAATCCACCTTCCGTCTTAAGGCTTGCTTCCAACGACGTCGTTGCGTTCGATTCTACCCAGAATCTAATTTGACCTTCTTGACCGTATGCATCGCAGCTGTTTACAAGCGTTTGCGTATAGGTTTTCGCCATCGACCATTCACTATCCGAATAGTTCGTGTTGTCGCCAACCGCTTTTACCTTTACAGTAGCCGAGCCCGTAAGCGTATAAGAAGTTGCCGTTTGCATCGGCTTATCTACGCCATCTACGTTTACAATATAACCGCTTGCATTTGCAATTGCCGACCAGCTTACCGTCTTACCCGTAATGCTAATCGTAGGCGCCGCAAGCGAGTTCATAGGCTTCGTGTAAGATACGGACGTGGACTCTTCGCTGTTCTTGGTAAGAACGTCGTCGCCAACCGCTACTACCGTGACCGTAGCCGAAGCGCTGAGCGTGTAGCTCAACGTCGTTGCATCTACGTTGCTTGCTACGCCGTTTACTTTTACGATATAACCGGTTGCACCCGTAACTGCCGTCCAAGAAACTACGTTGTTATTAATGGAAATAATCGGAGTAGGAAGCGCCGTCTTATTGAACGTCACTACATTCGACCAAGGGCTGTCCGTGTAATTGCTATCGCTACTCGTTGCGCAAACCCAAAGCGATTGACCGTCTCTCAAAACAATAGAGTTTTCCGTCGTCGTATCAATCGTAGGATAGGTTTCGGTGTGTTTATATTTGTACGCCGTTGCGTGTTCTACCGTGCTCCACTTAGCAACGTTGCCTTCCAACCAAACTTGGGGCGTTGCAAGTTGTTCGGTGCCAACAGCGGGAGCGGTGTACGTCACCGCATTCGACCATGCGCTGTCCGAATAGTTCGTGCCGTCGCCCTTCGCTTTTACGTACAACGTTTGTCCGTCTTGAAGAGCAAAACTCGTCACGCTTGCAGGCAAGTTGTTTTCTGCGCCGCTTTCGCCGATTTTATAAACGTAGCCGCTTGCATTTGCAACTGCTTCCCAGCTTGCCGTTTCACCGTTGAGCGAAACAACAGGAGCGGAAAGTTGCGTAGCTTGCGTATCGCCACCACCTACGTCGCCGCCGCCTACGTCGCCACCGCCAGATACCGTACTCCAGTTGCCGTGACGATAGTTTACGCCGTCGCCTGCCGCGCGAACGATAACCGTCTTACCAGCAGGAATTTCCACGGACGTTTCCGTCGTGAAGGTGAAAGTTGCGCCGTTATCGAAAGAATATTCATAACCCGAAGCATTTTCAACTGCCGTCCAGCTTGCCGTCGCACCACTAATAACAACGGTGACGTTGCCCAACTTCGTTGGCGTTTGATCCACGTTCGTGCCGCCGCCCGTGTCTTTGTCTTTACCTTTTTTACCGCACGCAAACGAACCAAACGCAAGGCAAGCCGCCAAGCCTACCATCAATAAACTTTTGCCGAGTTTTTTGAATTTCATAAACTCATATCCTCCAAATTTGTATTATAATATCAAAAATTGTAATTAAAAATAATTTTCCACTATTTTTGACAATACCTTTGTATAATTATATATTATAATATAATTACTGTCAAGATATTTCACACAATTTTCACAAATACCCAAGAGAAAAATCATCGCCCCAAGCTTTTTCGCAAGGGGCGATGAACTATTTTAGCCTATTAAATTGTCTATTGTTAGCCAAGAACGATATTGCCGTTGGTTGCCGCAAAGCTATATCTTACGCCGTAAGCGCGCATCAATTCACGCGTGCCCATCGTGCCGTATATTCCACTGCCAATGCCGTCTGCGCCCGTTACGTCGTACAACCAATCGGGTGCGGGATACAAGCAAACGCGGATATCTTCAATCATCGAATAGAACTTATCCGTCGTGCCCGTTTGACCGTGGTGCGCCATTTGAACGACTTTACACGTCTTCATTTCCGACAAGAAATAATCGTCTTGCAACAACGTATCGCCGTAATCGCCCATGTCACCAAGGAACAATACGTCTTCTCCTTCCGTCACCAATTTATAGACGATAGAAGAGTTGTTGATCGGGTTGCTAGGTGCGTCGAAATATGCGTTGTTAAGCACTTTCATCGTCACGCTACCAATCGTAAATTCGTCCCCTCTCTTAGGCGTGACAACGTTGCCCACTTTATCCCCATGCAACGAAAGTGCCGCTGCAAGGTCGGTGACGTACACGTATTCTACGGGATCAGCGCTTTGTTTTGCGCCGCTGAAATCGTAATACAAGGACGTAATATAAATATCGTCGCGCGTATTAAGAATTTCAATCAATGCCGTAACGTGGTCGCTATGGTAGTGCGAAACGAACCATGCGTCAACGACGTATTTATCATCTTTCTTGGTTGCGTTTTCCTTAATAAGGTTGTAAAGCGCCGTTGCTTCCGCCGTCGAGCCGCCGTCCATAATAACAAGTTTGTTATCCGACGTCTTAATGACGTAGCCTTCCATTTGCGCATAAGCGGTGCTTGCCACTTGCGTAATCTTCGTGCCGCCGAACAAGTTGTCAAGGTTGGTGGTTTGGTCGTCAACCGCCACTTCGGAAATGTAGCAAACGTCGCCCGAAGCGTTGTTCAAGCCGATATAAACGTATTTCACACCGCCCTTTTCCACAACTTCCGCATCGTAGTTTACGTAGCTCCAACCGTTTGCGGGATAAGCGTAATCAATCATCATGCCGTTGCCGTCGTACACTTTTACGTCCGCATACCACTTGTCGCCCTTAGGATTCAAGCGGAAAGAAAGGTGTACCAAATCGCCCACGTTAAAGTTGCCAAGTCCGTCCACGTTCACCCAAACGCCCGCCGTGTTTGCCGTAGGCAATACTGCGATTGCGTTGCTGGTTGCATAGCCGTCCGCTTGCAAGCTTACCGTAGCGCTTTCACCAATGTACGCATCTTCTTCAATATCCACAGCCGTGTGCGCTTGCGTAGGTTCAGTTGCCTTAATCGTGAAGTTTGCAAGATACAAATCACACTCGGAAACAAAGAACAAGTTAATACGCAAATAATCTTCCGTTGCCGTAAACGTAGCCGTATAACGGGTTGTGCCGTTGGCGTTTTTACTCGTCGTAAGATTGATGCCTCCCACTTGCGTTGCACCCATAGGCAAAACGTAAAGGTTGCCGTCCGAAACTACATACGCATCAAAGGTGATGGTGTACGTATAACCTTCGACAAGGTTGTAGTTCAACGCTTGCACGTACGAACTGCCTTGCCCTTTCAAACGCAAAGCATAGCCGCTGGTGAATGCGCCCGTGTTATTGAGCGCCGTCTTCAATGATTCGCTACTCATGCCGCTAATTTTGCGGTATTCCGCATTCGCGGAAATCTTCAACGCATCGTTTTCGCCAAAGTTGTAGGTGTAGCCCGCCACCATTTGCGAAGTGGTCAAATACTTATAATCGTCACGTTCTACAAGCGACGTATCGCTCACGTCACGCAACGTGTTTACAACGTAGTCCACGCTGCCAATGTACATCGTACCGAAATTGCCGTCTTGGTAATGGATACAGAACGACGTGAACGTATAATCGAAGGTGAACGTAGCCTTATGATAGCCCACCGTGTTGCCCGAAAGTGCTTGGAAATTGTTGCCGCCCATTTGCAAATACAAACCTGCGCCCGTCACGCTTTCGATATAATAATATACCGTCACCGTAATCGATTTATAATAGGGATCGCTTACCGTCAACGCCGTCGTATCGAACAAATCGAACGTCTTATCGCCCGATCTGGGAGCGAGTTTATACGCCTTATCACCAAAGCCTTCCTTGCCAACCGCCGCCGTGGGCGTATCTACCAAAGTGCCTTGTTTCCAAGTGTCGCATTCCGCCGCCGATTTCGAGCCGACGATTTGCACTTCCGTCAAGTTGGACGTATCTTCCACTTCCGCGCGGGAAATGGAAAGGTTTGCAAGATACAATTCGCAACCGGAAATGACGTAAAGGCTGACGTGTTCGTAGGAAGCCGTCGCCTTAAACGTTGCCGTGTAGGTGACGGTACCGTTGGAATTGCTCTTCAAGCTGAAATCCACACGTCCCGCTTGCGCGTTGCCCGCGTTCATCAAAAGGAGCGTCACGTGCCCACGGTTCACTTCGTACGCATCAAAGGAAATGGTGTATTCCGCACCTTCCACAAGTTTACCCGAAAGCGGGTTGATATACGCGCCGCCCGTCGAGCCCTTAAAGCGCAATGCGTAGCCGTTTTTGAACGCGCCCGTCGCTTCAAGTTTGCTCTTAAGCGTTGCATCTTCAATTTCCGAAAGCGCCAAATACTTGGAGTGGTTGTTAATCGAAACGATATTGTTCGTGCCCCAGTCGTACGTGTAGCCCGCCAAAATTTGGTCGTCGTTTGCCGCATAGTAATCTTGACGTTCCACAGCTGCTTTCTTCGCCGTAATCTTAATATTGCCGATATATACGTCCAAGTTTGCACCGCTCGTCCAGAACGTCAAGCAGAATTGTACGTTGCTCTTCGGCTCGTATTCGCACGTGAGTTTATTCATGCCCGTCTTGAACGGATCGGAAAGGAGCGTGATATTTTGGTCGCTGTCACCAAGCGCAATGAGATAATCTTGGCTTGCGCTCACCGCATAATAATCCACTTCAATCGTGTAAACGTAGCCCACTTTCAAGTTGCCCGCCGAACGAGTAAGCCCCGACATATCGTGTCTATCGTTGCCCGTCAAGTGCATAACGTAGTTGCCGAACGTGGAACTTGCGCCTTGAATAGCCGATTTCGCCGTAGCGTTGGAAATTGCGGAAACTTCCGTCAAGCCACCTTGCGAAATAGCGGTGTAGTTGTTGTCAAAATCGAAATTGTAACCCGCTTGCAATTGTTCAAGCGTGGGGTTTGCTTGGGTTGCCGTACGCGTGTACGTTGCCTTTTGGCTGTCAAGCGTCGTTTCGCCGTCGCCCACCGCCCAAACTACAAGCGTTTGGTTATATTTCAAGGTGATAGAGTTGCTGGTTGCAATTTGTTCCGCACCGCCGTTAATCGTGTATTTGTACGTAGCACCGCTCACCGTCGTCCACGATACCGTAGCACCGTTTGCGCTGATGACGGGTTTTTCAATGGGCGCAGCCAATTGCGCACCACAAATATCACAAGAATAGTCGTTGTTGCTATCTACGCAAGTGCTAAGCGTTTCACCGCAAATATCACAATCGTGGTCGTTATTGTTGTCTTCACAGTCGCTTGTATCACCGCAAATATCACATTCGTGATCGTTGTTGCTATCTACGCAAGTGCTAACCGTTTCACCGCAAATATCACAATCGTGGTCGTTGTTGCTATTTACGCAAGTGCTTACCGTTTCACCGCAAACGTCGCAATCGTGGTCGTTGTTATCGTCCACACAAGTGCTAACCGTTTCGCCACAAATGTCACAAGCATGATCGTTGTTATCGTCCACACAAGTGCTTACCGTTTCGCCGCAAATATCACAAGCATGGTCGTTGTTGTTGTCCACGCAAGTGCTTACCGTTTCGCCGCAAATATCACAAGCGTGGTCGTTGTTATCGTCCTTGCAAACGCTTACGTCTTCGCCGCAAACGTCGCAGTCGTGGTCGTTATTGTTGTCCACGCAAACGTCGCAACCAGTGCTTCCGCCGCCGTTTCCACCGCCGTTGCCTGCGCCGTCACCCGTGCCGTCGCCGTTGCCCGTTTTACACGCTGCCAAAGGCAAAGCCATGCACGCAGCCACGCTCATCGTGAGCAACACTTTCTTTAATTTTTTCAAATCCATAAATTGTACCTCTAATTTGAAATTTTTGATACCATTAGGTCAAAATAGCTCTGCACCGAAGCGCAGAGCCATTTTGTTAGTTCATTTTTTTACGTTCGGTTTTATTTTTACGCTTCAGGACCCATGGTCGTCAAAACGTAGTCAACACTACCCATGTAAATCGTACCGCTCGAACCGCCGGGAACGTGAATACTGAGGAAATCAGCCGCGCTCGTCAAGGTGTACGTGAAGGCATGATAACCAGCCGTTGCATCCATGTCAGCGAAACTGTTGTCGATTTGCAAGCAAATTCTGCCCGTGTAGCCTTCTACAACGTAGTAGTGAATCGTAATCGTAAGTTCGCTAAAAAGTTCGTCTTCAGGAAGAATGTTGCCTACACGGAACATTTCGGACGTTGCGTGAGCAGACGTAAATTCCAACGTGTAATCGTCGGCAAAGCCTTCACTTCCCTTTACTTCTTCAGGGGTTGCAACTTGCGTACCCTTGCCGCCTAAGTTCAAGTCCGCCCACGTTCTCGTGCCTTCAAACGTGTGTTCAACGAGTTCGCCTGCTTCTTGACAGCTAATCGTGAAGTTAGCAATATATACTTCGATAGCATTTTCATTATTGATATAGAAGTTGATATCCGTAATACCTTCGGGAGCCGTAAAGGTTACCGAGAAGTTATACATGCCAGCATATTGGCTATAATCAATCTTGAATTGATGAGCGCCGTTTTGCTCTCCACCGACGAAGGGGAGAATCATCAAGCTTCCTGCGCCAGAAACGTCATAGATATCAAAGGAAATCGTGTATTTGTTGCCGCCAACCAACTTGTTGGAAATACCCTTAATGATGTTTCCACCAGCGCCTTTAATCTTCAACGCATAACCGTTTGCAAATGCGCCCGTAGCCGTCAACTTCGCAGCAAGTTCCGTGTCTTCCATCTTATCGATTTCCACATAGCTCGAATAATTGGAGAATTCAAGAATATTGTTTTCGCTCCAATCGTACGTGTAGCCGCCTTCAGCAATCATATCTTCATGCGTAAGCGCATAGAAGTCGTCACGTTCTTTTACAGCTTCCGTTGCCTTTACTTCGATATCACCAAGGTAAACGTCAAGAGTAAGATTAGAGCTGCTCGTCCAGAACGTAAGGCAAATCTTTTCGCTGGTAGGCGTGATTTCAAACGTAAAGGAATTCAAGCCCGCCGTGAAGGGATTGGTGACAACCGTCAAGTTTGAGTTGTTGTCGCCAAGCAAGATAACGTAGTCTGCGCCGTTATCCGTTACGCAGTAGTAGTTAACCGTGATTTTATAGGTGTAGCCAACAACAAGGTTGTTCTTTTCACGAAGAATACCCATGAAGTTGTGTTGGCCACTTCCGCCCAAGTACATAGCGTATTCGCCGAACTTGTCGCTGCCTTCCATAGCTGCTTTCGCTGCTTCGTTCGTCACGTTAGCAACAGCCGTGTGTACGCCTTGGGAAACGCCAACGTAGTTTTCGTCCCAGTCAAACGTGTAGCCTGCTGCAAGTTCGTCAATCGTAGGATATTTGGAAACGACTGCAACCGTTGCGCTTGCCTTTTCGCTGTCAAGCGTTGCAACGTTGTCGCCTACTGCCCATACGGAAACTTTGTCGCCGTAGCCTACTTGTACAGAGTTGGTGGTTGCTACTTGTGCTTCGCCGTCGTTAATCGAATATTTATACGTAACGCCGTCAACTGCTTCCCAAGAAACCACTTTGCCGCTTACGCTTACAACGGGCGTTGCAAGAGCGGTTGCCAAGCTTGCATCACAAATATCGCATCTGTAATCGCTGTTGGTGTCAGCGCATTCGCTGATGATTTCGCCGCAAACGTCACAAGCGTGGTCGTCGTTGTCTTCGCATTCGCTAATCACTTCGCCACATTCGTCGCAAGCATGGTCGTTGTTGTTATCTTCACAAACGGTGTGTTGATACAAGTTGGTCACTTTGAACGATTTAACCGTGAATTTAGCGTTGGTAAGGAAGAAACCGATGCTTGCATCGATGGTTTCATAACCTTTGTCTGCCAATTCAGCAGCGGAAACGGTGTTTACAACAACGCCGTCAGCCGTGAATACGATGCCGTCAGCCGTAACGGAAATCGTCAAGCGGTGTGCTTCGTTGCGAACAACCCAACCTTCGGGGGTGCCGCCTTCAACAAAGCCGCCGCCAAGTTTCGAACCAACGTACGTGCCTTTACCTTCGTTTTGCATGAAGAATTCTGCACCGCTAGGGCTATCCCCCCAACGAGCTTGTCTCGTGAAATCGGTATAACCGAACATGAAGCCTGCCCAGCCGTATCTTGCTTCGTCTTCATATACGTAAACGAGTTCAGCTTCAAAGTATTTCAACGTCGTCGTGTTCAATCTAACGTAAAGTCTGTTATCCGAACCTGCGTTGCTGAAATAAATACTGGAATCAACTTCCAAACCTTTTTCCGTCAAGTTGAATACGTCGTCAATGTCTTTTGCGTAAGTATCCCAAGCGCCAGGATATTCTTCATTTTCCGTTGCAGGGTCATAACCTACGGAGAACATCGTAGCTTCGTCAAGACTCGTCATCTTCGTGAAGTCGTATTCATTGTCATAGGACTTAGGAGGGATTCTACCGCAAATTTCGCAGTTGCCATCGCCGTTTTCGTCTTTACATTCGCTCATTTCGGTGCCACAAACGTCGCACTTATGGTTATTGTTCAAATCAGCACATTGACTCAATTCGTCGCCGCAAATATCGCAGTAGTGGTCGTTGTCACCGTCGTTGCACGTGCTCGTTTCAGCGCCGCAAATATCGCATGCGTGGTCGTTGTCGTTGTCACCGCATACCGTCAAGGGTTTACCACAGCTGTTGCAGTTGTGGTCATTGTCGGTGTCTTCGCATTCGTGCATGGGTTTGCCGCAAATGTCACATTCGTTGTCGTTTTCTACGTCAACGCAATCGCTTACTCTTTCGCCGCAGTATTCGCAGTTATGCGTGCCTTCAGCCGCTTCGTGCGTGCCTACCGTTTCATACCATTCGTCACAAACGTGGTCGAAATCGCTGTCCACACAGCTGTGTGCTACGAATTCGCCGTTTGCGCTAAGGGGCGAGAAGCTGAACGATTTAGCCGTAAATTGTGCGTTGTTGAACAAGAAACCGAAGCTTGCCAAGGCAAGTTGATAATCTTTATCAGCCATTTCTGCCGCGCTAATAGCGATTACTTTTACGCCGTCAGCGTACAACGTGATACCCGATTCGATTGCAACAATCGTCAAGGTGTGTTCGCCAAGCATTTCCCAACCTGCGGGAATAATGCCTTCCGACCAGCCACCGCCGTTGATCTTGTTGCTCGAGTACGTACCTTTACCTTCTCTTTGTACAAAGAGTTCGATACCGTTAGGGTTGTCGGGCCAACGAACTTTTCTTTCAAAGTTGGTTACACCAAGGATAAAGCCTGCCCAACCGTTTCTATCCATGCTGTCGTACGTATATTTAAGTTCAGCTTGGAAGTATTGAAGGTTCTTAACGTTATAACGAACGTAGATGTTATTTTCGGAAGCATCGTTGCCCGAATATACGCTCGTGTTTACTTTAAGACCGTTTTCAAGCGTGAAGAGTTCGTCCATGCCTCTTGCATAGGTAACCCAGCTTGCATCCGTGTAAGAACCACCGTCAGCTTGAGGGTCAATACCAGCGGAGAACATGCTTACTTCGTCCATGCTCGTCATCGTCGTGAAGTCGAACACTCTTTCATACGTTTGTGCTACAAGGTTGCCGCAAATATCGCAGCCCTTGTCGTTGTTGTTGTCTGCGCAGTCGCTAAGCGTGTCGCCGCATACGTCGCACTTGTGGTCGTTGTTCGAATCAGCGCATTGGCTAAGTTCGTCGCCGCAAATATCACAAGCGTGGTCGCCGTTGTTGTCTGCGCACGTGCTCGTTTCGCCGCCGCAAATATCGCAGTTGTGGTCGTCAGCGTCAGTACATTCGCTAATCTTGTCGCCACATACGTTGCAAAGGTGATCGTTATCGGTGTCTTCGCATTCGCTAAGCGTTTCACCACAGTAATCACATTCGTGGTCGTTGTCGTTATCTACGCAAGGACCTTCGTTGGGTTCAACGCAACCAAATTCGTTGTCGCCGTAAATGTCGCCTACTTGTTTGCCGCAAATATCGCAAGCGTAGTCGTTGTTGGTGTCAGCGCATTCGCTCAAAACGTCACCGCATACGTCGCAAAGGTGGTCGTCGTTGTCTTTACATTCGCTAATCTTGTCGCCGCAAACGTCACAGTAGTGGTCGTCAGCGTCAGTACATTCGCTAATTACGTCACCACAAACGTCACATTCGTGGTCGTTGTCGCTATCTACGCAAGCCGTCAAAACGTCTTCGCAGTAATCGCAGTTATGGTCGCCGTCTTCGTTGATACAAATGCTGATTTCCGTAAATTCAAACGTCAAGCCAGCTTTCCAAGCTTGCATCGTGAGTGCGAACGAGCCGTCAGCTTGTACGGACAATGCCGTTTGCAATTCTTCATGCGTGTAAGTTACTACGTTTTCACCAGCAACCAACCACTTCAAGCCGCCGCCTGCAAAACCGAAGTCGAAGCCGCCTTCAATGCCGCTTACAGTCACTTTAATCGTCAATTTTTCAAAATTCTTTGCTTCTTCCAATGTGTAAAGCGAACCGTCAGCCTTCTTCAAGAATACGCCAAGGGGCAACCAAGTGTAAGCTTCGTCTTCGCCCGTGAATTCTACTTTAACGCCGTTTTCCGTCGTCGTGATTACAGGAACACAGCAAGAATAGTTAATATAACCGATATCTTCAACGGAATCAAAACCGTTTACGATGGAAGGATCCACAACGGGAGCAGCAAGGATTGCGCCACAAACGTCACATGCGCCGTCTTCGTCCAAGTCAGCGCATTCGCTCAAAACGTCACCGCAAACGTCACAGTAGTGGTCGTCAGCGTCAGTACATTCGCTAATCTTTTCGCCGCAAACGTTGCAAAGGTGATCGTCGTCGGTGTCTTCGCATTCGCTAAGCACTTTACCGCACACGTCACACGCGTGATCATTATTATTATCCGCGCACGTGGTAAGTACGTCGCAGCAAACGTCACATTCGTGGTCATTATCATTGTCTACGCAGTCGTGCGCTTCGGGAGCGGGACCAATGGTCGTCACTTCATAATCAATGCTACCGAAGTAAACCGTACCCGACGTCGAGCCGTCAACGTAAACGCATACGAAGTCAACGGGGTCGGTCACCGAAACCGTATATTCGTTATAGCCTACGTTTGCAGGGATAGGTTTGAACGCATTGTCAAGCTTCATGTACAAGCCCGTACCCGTGAAGCCTTCTTCTACGTAGTAATAAAGCGTAAGTTGAAGAGCTTTATACGTATGACCAGCGGGCGTAAGACCACCTGCTTGGAACATTTCGCTGTACGTGTTCGTAGCTTGCGTAAATTTGCTTGCAACTTCGCCAAAGCCCTTTTGACCTACTGCGCCAGCGGGCGTATCTACTTGTTGGCCTTTACCAAATTTATTGATTTGCGTACCCGTCAATTTGCCTTTCGTCGTTTGTTCAACGAGTTCAGCCTTGGGTTCTTCTTCTACAATCGTCAAGTTAGCAAGATACAATTCGCAAGCGTTGATGGTGTAAAGGTTAACTTGCGATTGACCGCCTGCCGTAAACGTTGCGGTGTATTTCTTCGTGCCGTTGCCGTTGTCCGTAACGGAGAAGTTGGCTTGACCTGCTTGTGCACCTGCCGCATTCATCAAAAGAATGGTAATGCTGCCAGGGGCAACTTGGTAAGCATCGAAGGAAATGGTGTAGGTATTGCCTGCAACGAGCATATTCTTCATTGCTTCAATGTAGGAACTACCCGTAGGGCACTTGAATTGCAATGCGTAACCGTTTGCAAACGCATCCGTAGCTTTCAAAGCAGCTGCAAGATCCGTATCTTCCATCTTGTCGATTTCAAGATATTTAGCATTAGCATCAAATTTAACGATGTTGTTTTCGCTCCAGTCGTAGGTGTAGCCACCGTCAGCGAGCATATCGTCATGCGTAAGCGCATAGAAGTCGTCACGTTCTTTTACAGCATCTTTAACGGATACTTCGATATTACCAAGGTAAACGTCAAGAGTCGTGCTCATCGTCCAGAACGTAAGAGCAAATTTTTCGCTGGTAGGCGTGATTTCAAACGTGTAGGAACCCAAACCTGCCTTGAAAGGATCTGCGCCAACCGTCAAGTTTTGGTCACCGTCGCCAAGCAAGATAACGTAATCGTTGCCTTGATCCGTTACGCAGTAGTAGTTAACCGTAATCGTGTACGTCTTGCCAACAACAAGGTTGCCCTTTTCACGAAGGATACCCATGAAGTTGTGGTTGCCCGTGCCACCTAAGTACATTGCGTATTCGCCGAACTTGCCGCTGTCTTGCATAGCTGCTTTCGCTTCTTCGTTCGTCACGTTAGCAACCGCCTTGTGTTCGCCTTGGGAAACGCCAACGTAGTTTTCGTCCCAGTCAAACGTGTAGCCAGCTTCCATTTGTTCAATGGTAGGATATTTTTCAGTTGCCACAGCAGTGTACGTTGCTTTTTCGCTGTCAAGCGTCGTTTCATTGTCGCCTACTGCCCATACAACAAGCGTATCGCCATAAGCAAGCGTCATCGAGTTGGTGGTTGCAACTTGTTCAGCCCCGCCGTTAAGCGTATATTTATACGTCACGCCGTTAAGAGCTTCCCAAGATACCGTTCTAACACTTACGCTCAATACGGGTTTTGCGATAGGCGCTGCAAGTTGCGCACCGCAAATGTCGCATTCGTAGTCGGTGTTCGTATCAACGCAATCGCTGATCTTGTCGCCGCAAACGTCGCAAAGGTGGTCGTCGCTGTCTTCGCATTCGCTAATCTCGTCGCCACAAGTATCGCAAAGGTGGTCGTTATTCGTATCTTCGCAATTGCTGATTACGTCGTCGCAAACGTCGCAAACGTGGTCGTCGTTTGCATCAACGCAAGGGTTCAACGTTTCGCCGCAAATGTCGCATTCGTGGTCGTCGTCGTCCGTTGCATCAGAGCATTGGCTCAATTCTTCGCCACAAACGTCGCAGTTGTGGTCATTGTCAGCATCAGCGCATTGGCTAATCGTTTCACCACAAATATCACATTCGTGGTCGTCGTCTTCGTCAGCGCATTGCGTAAGCGTTTCGTCGCATACGTCGCACTTGTGGTCGTTGTTAGCATCCGCGCACGTGCTCGTAGGTTCGCCGCATACGTCGCAAGCGTGGTTGCCGTCGTCGTCTACGCAAACGTCACAACCTTGATTGCCGCTACCGCCGCCACTGCCCGAGCCGTCGCCGCTGCCGTCGTCTTTACATGCTGCAAAGGGCAACGCCATACAAGCTGCGATACTCATTGTGAGCAACATTTTCTTCAGCTTTCTCAAATCCATATATTTGTCTCCTTTTCTCCCTAAGGGATTTCCCCTTTTGGTTATTTCTTATTTAAAAAACCGCAAAATGGCGCTTTACGGCCTTTTATAGTTATACTATAATATTTTTTTTAACACTCGTCAATAGCAAAGCAAAAAAAATCCATATTTTAGTAAAAAATATCAATATTTGGCTTTCCCCAAATATTTCTTTTAAGTAAAAATCGTCCCCTACGGCTTGCGTAAGGGACGAAAATTTTAATTATTTGCTTTTGAAATGTTGGATAATTTGGTCTTTAATCGCCGTCATACCAACTTCGTTGGGATGTCCCGACGTTTTGCCTATGCCTGTAAGCTCGACAACGTCTACGCCATAGTAAGCACAAATTTCCTTATATTTTTCAACGGCATTAGGGTCGTAGTTCACCAAATCGTCGTTCAAGATGAACACCAAGTTGGTGGGGTTGACGTTCGTCTTGATTTGATTCAAAAGATAGCAAAAAGCTGGCAAGATATAATTCAAATCATCTTCCGTCCAGCCGCTATACTTGGGCGAACCGATATCGTGACCGTTGGTGTGGTTTGCCCAAATATCGTTGGTGCCACCGAAAAGGAAGAAGGTGTCCACTTGATTTTCTTCAAAGTAGCCTTCGTCGATATATTCTTGCAATCTCGTCGTGAAGGAATTGGATTTCGCGCCGCCAAGTTCACCCGAATAGCCCGTGTTGCAAATGGTCGTGCCCGAATAGCTTGCATTGAGAAGCAAGGTGCTGTTCGTCTCCGCAATCGTCTTCCACCACCACGTTTCCGAAGGATTATCTACGTTGGTGTCGAAATCGGGAACGTATTGATACCAAGCCGCACCAGAGCCGTAAGGGATATATTCTTCAAACGTGGAATAGCTATCCCCTAAAATGAACACGTTGCCAAGTTCTACTACGCCTTCGTTTGTGCCGCGCACGTTGTCAAAATACAAGGTCGCATCCGCGTACACGACGAAGAAGAAATGACCGCCTGCGTCGAATTGTTGCACACCGCCCGCCGTTTCGCTTTCTTCGATTTGCGCTGCAATCGTTGCGCGGGGAATTTTCACTTCGTTCCAGCCAGGCGCAAGCGTTGCCGCCAAGGCGTTGTACAAGAACAAGTTAACGTCGCTCTCGCCGCCGTTATATACGTCCAAGCAAAGGAAATCGAACGCCAAAAGTTCCGCTTTGGTAAGGGGAGCTGTCGTGGAATGACGAAGACTTAAGGTGATGTAGTTGTTTGCGCTTACCACCACTTTGTACGAAGCCGTACCCGTTTTGAAAAACGTTGTATCTTCGCTTGCGCTCCCATTCGTAGTGCAGTACCAAGAAATAGGATTGCTTTCGCTGTTTCCTTCGCAAGCGTTTAATTCATAGGAAGAATTAACTTCCCCCACGTCGCCGTTAGGAACTTCTTCTTTTGCTTCCACTACGCCCGTAATGCTTTCAAGAATAATCGTATGACCGCCGTCCCAAAGTTGGAAATACGCTTCACCCGTCGTTTCGTCGTACGCATCCGCGCCCGTCTTCATTTGATAGAGCATATCCCACGTGGAAAGTTTCACCGTGTTTTCCCCTTGCGTAAGGGTGTCCATTTGTTGCGAATAGAAGAACAATCTCGTATTCGATTGTTCGGCATACACCTTGATTTCCAAATAACGATATTCGCTTAAATCGGCTACGGTAAGGGGCATACCGTTTTTCGTAAGCGTAATACCTATCCTTTCCCAACTGTTTTGCGACGTCATTTTTATACCGCTTGCAGGCGTGGATACCACTTCCGCTTCTTCACCCGAATACTTCTTCACCGTACTAATCTTTTTACCCGTGAAAAGCACGTCTCCCGTCGTATCCGTCTTAATCCACTCGCCACACGTATCGCACGTGTTGTCGTTGTTTACATCGGCGCATTGACTAATCGTTTCTTCGCAAACGTCGCATACATGGTCGTTGTTATCGTCTTTGCACTCGCTTATTTTCTCGCCGCAAATATCGCAATCGTGATCGTTGTTATCGTCCTTGCAAACGCTCATTTCATCGCCACAAATATCGCAATCGTGATCGTTGTTATCGTCCTTGCAAACGCTCATTTCATCGCCACAAATATCGCAATCATGGTCGTTGTTTGCATCAGCGCAAACGCTTGTAGGCTCGCCACAGCTATCGCAAAGATGGTTGTTATCGTTATCCACGCACGTGGTACAACCGCTGTCGCCACCGCCAACGTCACCGCCTTGATCGGGCGAAAGAGTGATAGGATCGCTCCAATCGCCGTGACGATAATTGACACCGTCACCTGCCGCACGCACGACAAGCGATTGTCCCGCTTGCAGTTGCACGGACGTAGCCGTCGTGAAGGTGAAAGTTGCGCCGTTATCGAAAGAATATTCGTATCCGCTCGCATTATCCACAGCCGTCCAAGAAGCAAGCGTGCCGTCAAGGCTTACGCTTATCTTTTGAAGCTTGGTGGGCGTTTGATCCACGTTCGTGCCGCCGCCCGTCCCGCCGTCGCCCTTGTCCTTGTCGCACGCAAAGGCAAAAGCCGTGCTCATTGTCATAACCAAAGCAAGCAACGCCAGTTTCCAGTTTCTTTTCATAATAGGTCTTCCCCTTTTTGTTTTTTTATTTTATAAAGAGTATTCTTTTGCAAGTTTTTCAAACAAAGGCAACGCCCTTTCAATTTGCGAAGTTTGTACGCAGTAGGCAATTCTCACCCAACCAGGATAACCGAAATCGTCACCCGCTACAAACAACAATTCGTGCTGTTTCGCTTTTTCACAAAAAGCTTTTGCATCTTCTTCCGCCGCTTTCATGAACAAATAGAACGCTCCGTCGGGATAGATACACGTAAAGCCGTAGGACGTCAATGCGCCAAACAACAAATCACGATTGCGCTTATAAATGCTCAAATCCGCCGTCATGCCGTCGCACTCTGCCGCCACTCTTTGGAAAAGCGCGGGCGCGCATACAAACCCAAGCGAACGCCCAGCCCCACACACCGCCGCATACACGCGCTTTGCATCTTTCATGCAAGGGTTGACTGCGATATAGCCGATTCTCTCCCCGGGCAGGGAAAGGGATTTAGAATAGGAATAGCAAACGATGCTATCGTCATAATAGCGCATAGGCGAAGGCACGATAGTGGTATCGTCGTACACAAGTTCTCTATACGGCTCGTCCGAAATCAAGAAAATGCGTTTGCCAAGCTGCGCCGATTTTTCCGCAAGCACTTTGCAAAGTTTTTGCAACGTTTCTTCGCCGTACACCACGCCCGAAGGGTTATTGGGGGAATTGATCAGCACCCCTTTCGTCCTTTCGTTGATAGCGTTTTCAAGCGCCGCAAAATCGGGCAACATCGTCTTTTCGTCGGACGGAAGCACCACCAACTTCGCCCCCGAGCCTTCCACGAATACTTTGTATTCGGCAAAGTAAGGCGCAAAGACTATAATTTCGTCCCCTTCTTCGTGAAGAGCGTTTAACGTAACGGTCAACGATGCCGCCGCACCGCAAGTCATGTACAAATCATCGCCCGAAAGTTGCACGGAAAAACGCTTGGAATAGTTTTCCGCAATTTTGTCGCGTACATCTTTCGCCCCTTGCGCCGAAGTGTAGCCGTGAAGCGCCACGGAAGGCATTTCTTTTACAAGCCTTTCAATCGTTTCGTTTACCGCATTTGGCGCGGGCACGGACGGATTGCCGATAGAAAAATCGAATACGTTTTCCCCGCCGATTTGAGCCGCTCTTGCTTTAGCGTATTCAAAAATCTCGCGAATGCTCGAGCGTTTACTGCCCAACGCATACATCTTTTCATTGATCATGTTTTTGCCTCGTTTTTCTTCTTTGTTCCTTTATTATATTATATTGATTTTTTCGTAAATTGCAAGCGTATGCTTGGGAAAACCGCCCTTTTTAGACGGCTTTCCCTTGCCACTTATCAATCTTT
>JAZQWG010000022.1:0-21593 GCA_045632265.1 Candidatus Scatosoma sp. | reverse complement strand
AAGGGTATTCCCACACCGAAGAAGCGGCTAAATTCGTTAAAAATAGGGGGCTTGATTGCTTCGAGTATTCCTTTGGCCGTGGCGTGCGAATTACGGAAGCAAAGGCAATTTCTATCGGCGAAGCGTTTGCGGACGAAGGTGTGGAAATTTCCGTGCATGCGCCTTATTTTATCAACTTTGCCAACCCCGACGACGAAATGGCGGCAAAGTCTTACGGCTACGTGCTTGACAGCGCTAGGGCGTGTAAACTCATGGGCGGCAAACGCATTGTTTTTCATCCCGCAGCGCAAGGCAAAGCCACCCGTTTTGAAGCGGTGGATAAGACGGAAGAACGCTTGAAAATTTTAGCGGAATATATTGCGCTCAACGGCATGGAAGATATGATTTTTTGCCCCGAAACAATGGGCAAGTTGGCGCAAATCGGCACGGTGGAAGAAATAACGTCCTTTTGTAAAATTGCACCTTTCTATACCCCGTGTGTAGATTTTGGACACGTCAACGCAAGAGAGCAAGGCTCGCTTAAAACGGTGGAAGATTATAAGAGTAGACTGGAATACATGATTGCGGAATTAGGTTATGAACGCATGAAACATTTCCACGTTCATTTCTCAAAAATTATGTATTCAGCAAAAGGGGAAGTGAAGCACTTGACGTTTGACGATATGGTGTACGGCCCCGAATTTTTGCCCCTTGCCAAAGCTTTGAAAGAACTTGATTTACAGCCGTATATCATCAGCGAATCGGACGGCAAACAAGCGGAAGAAGCGGCGGAAATGAAGAAAATTTATCAAAGTTTATAAGAAAATGTAAAAATCCCCTTGTAAATACAAGGGAAAATTGCTTCGGACACTTGACGAACGAAGAAAATTTTGCTAAAATAGAGAGTGAGGGAACGTATGATACAAACGAACGGAAAAAAGATATTCGCAAAATTGCGTGATAAAGCGGACGCGTTATACGTAAATTGCGGTTATTTGATGCGCTACGTGACGGGCTTCGATGCGGAAGACGGCTCGGTAGTCGTGGACGAAAACGGCGTGACGTTGTACACCGATTCTCGCTATATCGAAGCGGCGGAAAAATTGTTTGCTGGCACGGAAGTCACGCCCACCCTTTATGCGGGCAAGACGAAAGAAGATATTCTTAAAAAATATCAGACGGTTGCCATTTCCTTTAACGAAACGTCGCATGCGGAATTTTTACAACTTGAAAAAATCGGGGTAAAACTCGTGGACGTGGACGAGGATTTGTCCGCGCTTATGGAAAAGAAAAACGAGTGGGAACTTTCTTGTATCGAGCGTGCTTGCGAGATTGCAGAAGACGCCTTTTTGTTGCTCTTGCCCCAAATCAAAGAAGGCATGACGGAAACGGAAGTTGCCGCACTTCTTGAATACAATATGCGCAAGCTTGGCGCACAAGGTCTTTCCTTTGAAACGATTGTTGCCTTTGGCGCACACGCCGCCGTGCCCCACCACGAAACGGGGGAAACGAAGCTTTGCTTCGGCGATGAAATTTTAATTGACTTTGGTTGCAAGGTGAACGGTTATTGTTCGGACATCACTCGCACGTTTTTGTTTGGGGATGACGGCAAACACGAAGCGTTCAAAACTGCTTACGCCCACGTTTTACAAGCGCACGAACTTGCAAAAGCACGCATTGAGGCGGGCATGACGGGCAAACAAGCGGATGCAATCGCAAGAGATTATTTGAAAGAAAACGGGCTGGGGGATTTGTTCACCCACTCGCTTGGGCACGGGATAGGCTTGAACGTGCACGAAAAGCCCGCAATTAGCCCAAGAAGCGACAAAGTTTTGGAAGATGATATGGTCTTCTCGGACGAGCCCGGCGTTTATAAAGCGGGCGAATACGGTATTCGTATCGAAGATACCGTAGCACTTAAAAACGGAAAAGTGAAGAGTTTTATGTTCAAAACGGACAAAAACTTTATCATTTTATAAGAAGAAAAAATTATATTAGCATATAAGGAGACAAATTGTATGGCACAAATTTTGGCAGGCGATATTCGTAAAGGCGTTACCTTCGAATACAAGAGCGGCGTTTACACCGTTACCGATTTCCAACACGTAAAACCTGGTAAAGGCGCAGCGTTCGTAAGAGCAACGCTTAAAAACGTTGTTACGGGACAAGTATTGTCCAACGAAACGTTCAACCCTACGGCGAAACTTGAATCGGCTCAAGTTGAAACGAAGAAGATGACGTATTCCTACTACGACGGCGAATTCTACGTATTCATGGACGAAGAATACAACCAAGAAATGCTTACCTACGATCAAGTAGAAGAAGCACTCAAATACATCAAGGAAAACGACATGGTTACGGTTAAATTCCTTTATGGTAAAGCATTCTCGGTTGAACCTGAAAACTTCGTTGAACTTAAGGTTATCGAAGCTGAACCTGGCGTTAAGGGCAACACGGCAACCAACGTTATGAAGAACGCAGTTGTAGAAACGGGTGCAACGATTCAAGTGCCTATGTTCGTAGAAGAAGGCGAAACGATTCGTATCGATACGAGAACGGGCGAATACATGAGCCGCGTTTAATTTTCTTAATATTTGACAAAACTTATGAAATGCAGGATATCTCTATCCTGCATTTCGTTGTACTTTTTTGACGGGGTTTATACGCGATGAAGGCAGTTGTGCAAAGGGTAAAAAATACGTCTTTGAAAGTGGACGGAAAGCTGATTTCGGCTATTCCGTTTGGCTTAACCGTGTTTTTGGGAATTAAGACGGGGGATAGCGAAAAGGAAGCGGCTTATCTTATGAAAAAGGTTTCTTCTCTTCGCATTTTTGAAGACGAAAACGGGAAGATGAACTTGTCCGTAAAAGACGTTGGCGGGGAAGTTTTGCTCGTGTCGCAGTTCACGCTTTACGGTGATGCTTCGCACGGAAACCGTCCCAGCTTTACGCTTGCCGAACGCCCTGAAAAAGCCGAGCCGTTGTACGAATTTGCCTTAAAAGAACTTGCTTCCCACGGCGTAGTCGTCAAAGGCGGCGTGTTTGGCGCAGATATGCAAATCGAGCAACATAACGACGGCCCCGTGACCATTTTGCTTGAAATTTAATCAAAAAACAAAAGGGAAAGCACTTCACCGTTTTGGTGGGGTGTTTTTTTGCGGGAAAAGAGCAAAAGAAGGGGGTATGTATGCGTTGAAAGGTGTTTTTTACGCTGAAATAAGAGATGGATAAAAGATTGCTTGATAATGGAAAAAAAGTGGGTAAATATAAGTATATAAAAATATTTTATATTTTTTTGCACAAAAAAAAGGAAATCACGATTTTTTGTCGAATGTATAATATGAATGGTAAAATGTATTAAAAGGGGGCTTGCAATGGAAGTGAAGAGTTTTGCAACGATTAGAGAACGTATTTGTGCGCAAGAAGAAGCGTTGTTATCGCCGTACGCTCAAAAATCTTCGGCAACGAAAGGCAGGGAAAGAGAAGAAACCCCGTGCAATTTTCGCACCGATTTCCAACGCGATAGGGATAGAATTATTTACAGCAATTCCTTCAAACGTTTGAAGAACAAAACGCAAGTATTCTTTGCGCCCGAGGGAGATCATTACATCACCCGTTTAACGCACACGCTCGACGTTGCGCAAATCGCTCGTTCGATTGCTCGCACGTTGCAACTCAACGAAGATTTGGCAGAAGCGATTGCCTTGGGACACGATTTGGGGCACACGCCTTTTGGACACGTGGGTGAAAGGGTGCTTGCCAAGCTTGCAAGCGATGGTTTTCAACACAACGAACAATCGGTGCGTGTGGTGAAATGTATCGAAAAACACGGCAAGGGCTTGAATTTGACGGCGGAAGTTTTGGACGGTATATTGCAACACAAAAGCTCGGGCAAACCCGCAACGTTGGAAGGACAAGCGGTGTCGCTTGCCGATAGAATTGCGTATATCAATCACGACATTAAAGACGCTATCCGTGCGGGCATTTTGAAGGATGAAGATTTGCCTCAAAACGCCGTTGCTATTCTTGGACATCAAACGAAAACCCGTATCAATACGGCGATTAGCGATATTTACAAAGAATCGTTTGGCAAGCCTTACGTGCGTATGTCCAACGCCATGATGGACGCAATCAACGAAATGCGCTCATTCATGTTTAAGAGAGTGTACGAACTTGCCAACGTATCCATTCAAGAACGTTCGGAGCGCATGCTTGCCCAAATGTTCGATTACTTTATGAAACACGTAGAAAAATTACCACAAGCGTATTTGCGTCTTTTGGAAAGGGACGGAAAAGAGTGCGTGGTATGCGATTATTTATCGGGCATGACGGATAGATACGCCATCAGCGTATTTGAAGATTTGTTTATCCCGACGACATTTTCTTTAGGGGGTATTGTCACGTGAGCAAAGGGTTTGATCCTCGCTTCATGCAGGAGCTCAAACAAAAAAACGATATAGTCGAAGTTATCAGCGGCTACGTTTCGCTCGAACGTAAAGGTGGCACGCATTGGGCGTGTTGTCCTTTCCATCATGAACGTACGCCCTCGTTTGCTGTAAATCAAGCGGAACAATTTTATCATTGCTTTGGCTGCGGTGTGTCGGGTGACGTCGTTCGTTTCGTGCAAGAAATCGAATCCACCGATTTCATGGGCGCAATACGAATTTTGGCGGCACGAGCGAAGATGACCGTTCCCGAAACGAATTTCGATACGGAAAAGGCAATCGAAATGAAAAAGAAACGGGATACGATGGCGGCGATAATGCTTGATAGCGCAAGGTTTTATTTAAGCAACCTTTACAGCGGCGACAATCGCGCGCAAGCGCATTTGCAGTACATTGCCAACCGCAAACTTTCGCCTTCCACTGTAAAAAAATTTGGTTTGGGCGCATCGCTCGATTTCTTCTCTTTGCCCGAGTATTTGGCGGGGAAAGGGTATTCCCGTCAAGATTTGCTTGACAGCGGCGCAGTAGGCGAAACGAAAAACGGCAAGCTCGTTGATTTTGAAGCGGGGCGTTTAATTTTTCCGATTATCAACGCTTTCGACGAAGTGGTGGCGTTTGGTGGTAGATTGCTTGAAAAATCTGATTTTGCGAAATATAAAAACACACGAGAAACGTTGCTGTTCAATAAACGCAAAACGCTGTACAACATCAACTTGTTGAAAAAACTCAAACGCACGCAACCGATTAAGGAAGTTATCATGGTAGAAGGGTATATGGACACCATTTCCCTTTATCAAGGCGGCTTTGAAAACGTAGTTGCTTCCATGGGCACGTCGCTCACCACCGAACAAGCTCGGCTTGTGAAACGGTATTCGGATAACGTACTTATCAGTTATGACGGCGACTTCGCTGGGCAAAACGCCGATTTGCGTGGGCTAGAAATTTTGAAAGACGAAGCGCTGAACGTGCGCGTAGTGCCTATGCCCGACGGGCTTGATCCCGACGACGTAGTAAAACAAGGGAAGGCGGCTTATCAAAAATGCTTGGATGCGGCTTTGCCCCTTGTCGATTACAAAATCCACTCGCTTGAAAGGAAGTTTGATTTGTCCAAAACGGAAGACAAGCGTAGGTTTATCGCCGAAGCCTTGCAAGTGGTTGCGGACGTGGAAAGCGAAGCGGTGAAAGAAGAACTTTTGAAAAAGTTGAGAGAAAAGACGGGCGTTTCCTATCACGCACTTGAAAGGGATTTGCAAAGCGGGGTAAAACCTGTGGAAATTCCCACGTCCAACGAAAAGATTTCCGAAACCGATTCGGCGGCGGATAAGATGACGAAGGCGATACGCTTTATCTTGGCGGCAAAACTTTTCTCGCAACCGTATGCGCTCGATTACGATTTACGGAAATTGCAGCTTTCCGATGAAACGCATATCATCGTGGCGCAGTACGTGGTGGAGAGGGAAGAAAACGGCGAGCGTATTCGTCCAAGCGAACTTTTCGAGCTTTTGGAAGAAAGCAGTGCAGAACTTAATCAAATTCTCGATTTGAACTATGAAGACAAGCTTTCGGGGGACGTTGCAAAACGCTTCTTTGAAGACAGCGTGAAGTCGATTGAAAGGGCTACGATTGAGAAAGAGATAGCATCGCTCAACGCGCAATACGCAAGCGAAACGGACGACGAAAAGCGGAAAGCAATCGCGCTAAAGCTTTCCGAGAAAATGAAAGAGCGCAATCAATTAAAAAGAAAATAAAAGGAAAAACAGACAACTGTTTTGATATAAACGGAGGATAAAAGGGTGAATATATCCGAACAACAACTTGGCGAAATTTTAGAAGGAATTATCGCCGCTTATGGCAAGAAAGGCAACATTACTACCAACCAACTTTGCGACTTAACGGAAAAATACGACGTGACGCCTGCACAAATCGATGTGATTTATAAATCTCTTGGCGATGCGGGTATCCAAATCGTAGACGAAGATAAGCGTGATCAAGAACTTTTTGAACAAGCGCTTTCCGACATCGGCTTGGACGACCCCGTTAAGATGTACCTTAAAGACATCGGTAGAGTGCCCCTTCTTTCCGCTGAAGAAGAAGTAGATTTGGCAAAACGTATGCAAGAAAACGACGAAGCCGCTAAAAAGCGTCTTTCCGAAGCAAACTTGCGTTTGGTAGTTTCCATTGCAAAACGCTACGTTGGCCGTGGTATGCTCTTTTTGGATTTGATTCAAGAAGGCAACTTGGGGCTTATGAAAGCGGTGGAAAAGTTCGATTATCAAAAAGGCTTCAAATTCTCCACGTACGCAACGTGGTGGATTCGTCAATCGATTACGCGTGCTATTGCCGACCAAGCTCGTACCATTCGTATTCCCGTACACATGGTGGAAACGATTAACAAGTTGACGAGAGTGCAAAGACTTTTGCTTCAAGAATTAGGTAGAGAACCTACGCCCGCTGAAATTGCGGAAAAGATGGGCGTGACGGAAGATCGCGTACACGAAATTATTAAAATTGCGCAAGATCCCGTATCGTTGGAAACGCCTATCGGCGAAGAAGAAGACAGTCACCTTGGCGATTTCATCGAGGACGAAAAGACGACGACGCCCAGCGATTCGGTTGCGTTTAGCATGCTTAAAGAACAACTTTTGAACGTGCTTGATACGCTTACGCCGAGAGAACAAAAGGTGCTTCGTTTGCGCTACGGCATTGACGATGGCAAATCGAGAACGCTTGAAGAAGTGGGCAGAGTGTTCAACGTCACCCGTGAACGTATTCGTCAAATCGAAGCGAAAGCGCTTAGAAAACTTCGTCACCCTTCGCGTAGCAAGAAACTCAAAGACTACTTAGAATAATGAGCTACGGAAAACGGATAGATACGCTTTGCTCGCATTTGCAAAAAACCACGTCTTTTGCGGACGTGGGCTGTGACCATGGTTATTGTAGCGAATACGTTTTGAAAAAGGGCTTGTGCGAAAACGTCATCTTTTCGGACGTAAGCAAAGGCAGCTTGGCAAAAGCGGAAAAATTGCTTGGCGGGTTTGTGAAGCAAGGCTTTGCAAAGGGCGTGCTTGGCGACGGATTTTTCGGCGTGCCTAAATGGACGGAAACGGTGCTTATTGCGGGAATGGGCGGAAGTGAAATCGTCCATATCTTATCGCACGAAAAACACGGCTTTATGCCTAAAAAATTCGTATTCCAACCGATGCACGACAGCGAAAAATTGCGTAGATACCTTGTCGAAAAAGGCGCGTATATCGAAAGAGATTACACCTTTGAAGACGGGAAATTTTACGACGTTATCGTCGGTAGCTACGACGGCGAAAACAAAGCGCAAGCATATACGGATGCGGAGTTCGAGTTTGGCAAAGAAAATTTATCGGTGCGTGGCGAAGCGTTTATAAAGCGCATGAAAAAGTTGCTTGCCAACACCGAAAAATATCTTTTACAGCCTTCTTTGCAAGAAGAAAGCAAAGCGGAATTATTGATAAAAAAAGAAAGATTGCAAGGGGTTTTGTCTGGTGAAATTAAGTGAAATTTACGCATTAGCGGATAAAATTGCACCAAAAAAATTGAGCGACGAGTTTTGCGCGCGCTACGGCGCGTACGATAACAGCGGCGTGCTTGTGGATTGCGGAGAAGAAATCAAAGGGGTGCTTTTCTCTTTGGATTTGTCCTTTGCGGCGATTGAAAAAGCGATTGCAAACGGTTGCAATTTAATTATCACGCACCACCCCGCTATTTATGGCAAAATCGCCGATATTTGCGTGGGCGATACGCTTGGCGAAAAGTTGGTTGCGTGTATTAAAAAGGGCATTTCGGTTATATCTATGCACCTTAATCTTGACGGCGCAATCGACGGCATTGACGAAAGTTTACGCGACGGCGTATGCCTTGCAACGAATACGAAAAAAGCAAACGACGAAAAGGTTATGCACCCGCTTGAAGAAGGGGGGTATGGTAGAGTGTATGGCATACAAGCCACTCGCCTTGAAACGTTGGCTTTAGGGATTGAAAAAGAATTTTCCACGAAACGAGTGCTCGTTTACGGGGATATGAACAAAGAAATTACCCGAGTAGCAAGTTTTTGCGGTGCGGGTGTGGACGAAGGCGCAATTGCCTTTGCCAAGGCGCAAGGCGGGGACGTAATTATCTCGTCCGATTTCAAGCATCACTTGATTGCGCTTGCGCTTGAAAGCAATCTTGCGGTGGTTATTTTGCCGCACTATGCTTCGGAAAATTACGGTTTTGAAAAATATTATAAAAAAATCTGTCAACAGCTTGATATGCCGTGTGTATTCCATACGGATACGATGTTGCTTTGACGGGAGGAGTTATATATGTCACAATTACAAGCTATTTTGAACTATCAATCGGCGGATGCGAAGCTTTACGAACTTGAAAAAGTTTTGGCGGAAAGCGAAGAAAGAAAGTTGTACGTTAAGTTGCAAAAATTCTTGAAAAGCGCACCGGAAAGATTAGATTCTTTGGAAGTGAAAGCACAAGCTTTGCGCGCGGAAGTAGATGCGCTTGCGACGAAATACGCGCAAGTAGAAGCTACGCTTGGCGAGTTTGATAAACTTGAAGAGTTGGTTATGGGCGGTGCGGACGTTTCTTTCTATAAGAAAGAAGCACAAAAAATTCTTGAACAATTGAAGAAGATTCGCGCGGATATCAACACGCTTACCGCTTCTATCAAAGAGACGGACGAAGAATATAAAAAATTGAAAAAGCAAGTTATTTCCGCACAAAAACAATACGAAGATGCGGCGAATAAGTACAAGGAATTAAAGGAAAGCAGAGCAGGCGAACGCACGGCTATCGAAAAAGAGTTAAGCGCTATTGCAAAGGATATTCCCGAAAGCATGCTTGCAAGATATCAAATGAAGAGAAAGGAAAAGATGTTCCCGATCGTGGGTGTCATCAACGGTGGCAGATGTTGGCGCTGTGGCATGGAACCGCCCATTGCTGCATTGAGCAATCTCGGCGCGGGTATCGAGTGCGATAGCTGTCACGTAATTATCTACAAAGAAGATTGACACTTGTTGCAATTTCTATTTTGCGAAAGCATAAGATAGAAAATGCGAAAAGTGGTTGCGAAGATTGATTTAGAGAATATTAAGGAAAACGCAAAAGCGTTTTTAGCTTTGACGGGTAAACCCATTTGTGCGGTGGTAAAGGCAAACGCCTACGGGCACGGCGCGGAAGAAACGGTAAACGCTCTTTCAGCACTTGCAAGCGTTTTTGCCGTATCCTTGCTTTGTGAAGCGCTCGCTATCCGCGTTGTCGCTTGTGGGAAGGACGTACTTATTTTAACGCCGCCTTGTTGTGACGAAGATATTATCACGGCGGCAAAAAACGGCTTTATTCTCACGGCGGGGGATATCGATTGCGTGGATAGCTGTATTCGTTTGTCCAACGTGCTTGACGTGCCTATACGCTTGCACTTGAAAGTGAATACGGGCATGAACCGCTACGGCATGGATGAAGCCGATTTGTTAAAGGTCTGTCAAAAGCTTTGCTTGCACAAAAAAGTGAAAGTGGAAGGCGTATATTCGCATTTGTACGATTGTACAAGGCAAAGTGCTGAAGCGCAAAGGGGAAAGTTTGCTGCGATGCAATCGCTTGTCAAACGCTTTTTCCCAACCGCTATTAGCCATTTAAGCGCTACGTACGGGGCATTACTTGGAAAGGACTTTCATTTTGATATGACTCGTATCGGGATAGGCTTGTACGGGTATTTGCCAAGCGGGGTAAACGGCGATTGCAATTTGGCGCTGAAAAAAGCGATGAGCGTTTGGGCGCAAGTTTCCGCAACGAGAGTGTATCAAGGCGGCGGCGTGGGCTACGGCAAAGGAAGTGCGCCACTTGGGGCAAATTTGTCGGTGCTACGCTGTGGATATGCGGACGGTTTTTTACGAAAAAGGCAAGACGGAATTTTCGGCTTTGAGAAAAACGCCAACAATCTTTGCATGGACGCGTGTATTCAATTTGACGAAAGGAAGAAAGGGGATTTTGTTCCCGTGATGATTGACGCTGAAAAAACGGCTTCTATCACGGATACGATTTCCTACGAAGTGCTGTGCGCGGCAACTCGTCGCGCGGAAATGGTGTATGACGATGCTACGTTTTGTAAACGACAACTTGATAGACGATATTGATACGCAAAAGAAACAGCTTCGAGGGCGTATGAAAGAACGTCGCGCAAACAACGAAAACCGCGACGTGAAAGAAACGCTGCTTATACAAAACGCCTTGGCGGCTTTGGAAAAGTTGGACGGGGAAAAGGGCAAAAACGTGTTTTGCTATTTGTCCTATTCATCGGAAGCACCAACCGATTGCCTAATCGAGCGTTTGATAGAAGAAGGCTACAACGTGTATGCGCCAAGAGTAAAAGGGCAAGAGATGGAAGTGGTGAAATACGGCGAAGATTTTTCCATATCTGCGCTTCGCATTAGAGAACCGATTGGCGAGCCCTTTTTAGGCGAAATACATTACGTAATCGTGCCCTTTTTGGCGGTGGACAAGCAAGGCAATCGCTTGGGCTACGGCGGGGGATATTACGATAGATATTTTGCGAAAAACCCAACCGCCAAACGCATAGCCTACGGTTTCGATTTTCAAATTCAAGCAAGCGTACCCACGGAAAAAACGGACGTAAAAATGGACTGCATTGTGACGGATAAACAAGTGCTGTTCATACAAAAATAAAACAAAAGAAATAAACGGAGAAGAAAGATGTCAGAAGCAAAAAAGACTTTCAAAAAAATCGGTAGACAAGTTTGGGAACTTTTCAAAGGTTCTATCCCCGGCTCGTTAATGTTTGCGTGCGCGGGCGCAATTCTCGTCATTTTGACGATGAAAGGCGAAACTTCGGAATTGCACTGGACGAGTGGTAAAATTACTTGGACTGTTGTATGTATTATGGGTGCAACCCTTTACGCAGGCTTAATGGCGTACGTAAGCGGTGGTAGCGCATACGAAATGCTCGTCACGGGCAACGTAAAACGTATATCCGAATATGAAACGGAAAGTGGATATAAAATGTCCAAACACATGCTTTCAAAAGAATATCGTGTGTGGAAAGGCTTTGCAATCGGTGGCTTTATGTGCCTTTTGCCCCTTCTTTCGGGTATTATTTTCGGCGCAAACCAAGGTAAAATCGACGGTATGCTCGCCGACTTGATTTCGGGGGCGGAAACGACGAGTGCGTTTGGCTCGGGCTTTGCTATTTTTATTGTTATCGGCTTGTTCCTTTCCGGTTGGTCGATTTTGCCCATCTTTATCACCAACGCTGTGATGATTACGTCGGGCGGCGCTTGTATCAGCTATTATTTCAGCTGCTTCTTTGCATTGATTCCCGTTGTTGTCACGGGCGCAATGTACATCGCGGGCGCTTATGGTAAGCGTGCGAAAACCATTCGCCAACAAGAAATTGCGGATAGACAAGCGCAAGCGGAAGCAAACAAAGAAAAGAAAATCAACTACGGCGGCTTGCCTGGCACGAAACCTAAAAAACGCAAATAATCGAGGGAAAGCATGAGAGTAGTCGGCGGTTTATATAGAAGCAGGGTGTTGGCGGAATTTTCCGGCATGGACGTCCGTCCTACGTCGGATAGGGCGAAAGAAGCCTTGTTCAATATCCTTGCTTTTCAAACGCGTGGCGCACGTGTTTTGGATTTATTCTCGGGGAGTGGCTCTTTGGGGATAGAAGCGCTTTCTCGTGGCGCAAACGCCGTGATTTTCAACGACGTTGCCAAGGATAGCATAGCAATTATTAAGAAAAATTTGCAAACGTTGAAAGTGGCTTTGGGTGAACAAGCAAGCGTGTATAACTACGATTACGCCACCTGCTTGGACGTTGTTAGGGGGAAGTTCGATTTAATTTTTATCGATCCGCCCTATAAACTTGACATCGGTATCAAAGCCCTTGAAAAAATTGCAAAAAACAACCTTTTAAGCGACGACGGGATTGCCGTTTACGAACGGGATATTCCCTTTGAAGGAAGCATAGAAGGCTTGGAAAAATATGACGAGCGCAAGTACGGAAAGGCGTATTTAACCTTTTTTAGAAAAGCGCAAAGGGAAGAATAATGGAAGGAAAGACGAGAAAATGTGTGTTTGCGGGGACGTTTGATCCGCCTACGCTTGGTCATCAAGCGACAGTGGAAGATTGCTTGCGCCTTTTTGACGAAGTGGTGATTGCTATTCTCGTCAATCCGCAAAAACAGCCTTGCTTTACGATTAAGCAAAGGATAGAAATGTGGAAATTGATGTTTCCAAACGAAAAGCGTATTCGTATTATTTCCTTTGAGGGCACGGTGGTAGAGCTTTTGAAAAAGGAAGAAACGCCCTTTTACGTGCGTGGTATTCGTGGCGTGGTGGATCTTGATTTTGAAAATGCCAACTACTACGCAAGCAAAAAATTAGACAAAGATTTTGTCGCTGTGTATTTGCCTTGTAAGCAAGAATTATTGCACGTAAGCTCGTCCATGGTACGCAACAGTTTGCGTTTTAATACGCCGATTGACGAATACGTGAGCAAAGAAGTGAAAGAATTTATTGAAAAACTCGTAAGATAAAAAATTAGAGGTACAAAATTATGTTGGAAAAGCAGTATTTTATTCCAGAGCCGGAAGAATTCATTGCGGAAAACCCGATGACGGCTGAACATAAGAAAATTAAAAAAGAACGTGACCAAGAAGTTCGCGACGTTATTTCAGGCAAGAGTGATAAAATGCTCGTCATCGTAGGGCCTTGCTCTGCGCACGAGTCTGCACCCACGCTTGAATACATTTCGCGCCTTGGTAAGCTCAATGAAAAGGTAAAGGACAAACTCGTTATCGTTCCTCGTGTTTACACAAATAAACCACGTACGAAAGGGGTGGGTTATAAAGGTATGTTTTTGCAACCCGATCCCGAAGGGGCAGCGGATATTGCCCGTGGCATTAGAAGTATTCGTGCGTTGCACCTTGCGGCTATTAACGAATCGGGCTTGACGTCTGCGGACGAAATGTTGTATCCCGAAAACACCCCGTACGTAGAAGATTTGCTTTCCTATCACGCAGTAGGGGCAAGAAGTGTGGAAGACCAGCTCCATAGACAAGTGGCAAGCGGCATTGATTGTCCCGTTGGTTTGAAAAACCCCATGAGCGGAAATATTATTGCGCTTATCAACTCTATTTTTGCGGCGCAAAGCCCTCAAATTTTCAAATATCGCAACTATCAAGTAAGTTCGTCGGGCAACCCGTACGCACACGCAATTTTGCGTGGTGGCGTGGACGGCGCAGGCTTGGACGTGCCTAATTTCCACTATGAAACGGTTATGCAACTTGCGCAAATGTACGACGGCTTGCAAAACCCTGCAATTGTGATTGACTGTAATCACTCTAACTCGGGTAAAAAGCACCGTCAACAAATCCGTATTGCGGAAGAAGTTATGCAAAACCGTCGATTTGACCCTGATTTTAAGAAGATTGTCAAAGGTTTCATGATTGAAAGCTTTTTGGTGGAAGGAACGCAAAAACACGACGACGTATTCGGCAAATCTATCACCGACCCTTGTCTTGGTTGGGAAGATACGGAAAGATTGCTTTTCACTTTGGCTGAACAAGTATAAGACAGAACGATAAAAGAAGGTAGCAGTATGAAAATAGCATTTTTAGGACCTGAAGGTAGTTATTCCCACTTGGCGGCACAATCCTTTCTTGCCACCGAATCCACGGGCGAAAAGAAGATTAACGACTGGGACGAATGTATCCCTTTCCGCAACTTCCCCGAAGTATTTGCGGCAGTTTCCGCCGGGCGTGTAGATGCGGCGGCAATTCCCATTGAAAACAGCTTGCAAGGGGGGATTTTGCAAAATCTTGATTTGTTGCAAGATTCCAAAGATTTGTATGCGGTGAAAGAAACAGTGCTCCGTGTAGATCATAGATTGATTTATAAACAAGGCGTAAAACTCTCCGATATCGGCAGAGTATATTCCCATCGCCAAGCGCTTGATCAATGCGCGGCGTTCTTGACTCGTGAAATCCCGTTTGCTTCCCTTCGTGACGTAGAATCTACTGCGTTCGGTATTTCCCGTGCCATGGAAGACGATTCGGGGAAAAGCGCAGCGATTGCAGGTGCGCATGCAGTCAATCTTCGCAGCGGCTTTGTCATGAGCGAAGAAAGCATTGCGGACGAAAAGAATAACTACACCCATTTCTTGCTTATTAAGAAAGGGGAAAGCTCGTTGCCGACGGAAAGCAAACGTGTATTCTTCTCCGCTGTTTGTCCGCACAAACCTGGTAGCTTGTTAGAACTTTTGCAAGTAATTGCCAAGTACGGCATTAACATGACGAAGATTGAAAGCCGTCCCGTAAAGGATAGACCGGGCGATTATCGTTTCTTCATTGAAGCGGATTGCTGTATCGGCTCGTCGCAAGTGAAAGATATGCTTGAAGAAATTAAGGGGCGCACTTTGGAATGTAAATTGCTTGGTGCGTACAGCCGCAACGACTAAAAAAGACAACTTTGGTACAACCAAAGCGGTATAATAAAAAAGACAAGGGTAAATATGGATTTATTCGATTTTAACCACAATGAAGAAACGGCACGTCCTTTGGCAGAACGCATGCGTGCAAATTCGTTAGACGAGTTTATCGGGCAAAAGCACATTGTTGCGGAAGGCTCGCTTTTGCGCCGCGCGATTGCCACGGATAGGCTGGGCAGTTGCATATTTTGGGGTCCTCCTGGCTGCGGTAAAACCACGCTTGCAAACATCATTGCTCTTCGCACGAACGGCGAGTTTATCAAGCTCAACGCCGTAAACGCGGGGGTGGCAGACGTGAAGAAAGCGGTGGAAACGGCAAGGGATAACCTTAAAATGTTCAACAAGCGCACCTATTTGTTGCTTGACGAATGCCACCGTTTTAGCAAAACGCAAAGCGATTCGCTTTTGCCTGCTATTGAACAAGGCACGATTATTTTTATCGGCTCAACGACGGAAAACCCGTATGCGGCGATGACGCCTGCTATCGTGTCCCGTTGTCGTGTATTCGAGTTCAAGCACCTTACGGACGAGGATATCGTGGGTGCGCTTAAAAACGCGCTTAAAAACCGCCATAAGGGGCTTGGTAAAAAGGGTATTGTTGCGGACGAAGACGCGCTTTTGCACATTGCCCGCATTGCGGCGGGGGATTTGCGCAGCGCGTATAATGCGTTGGAACTTGCTTCGCTTACAAGCGATCCCGACAGCGAAGGAAAGGTACATATCACTCTTTCCGATGCCGAACAATCCATACAAAGAAAGGCGCTTTCTTACAACGAGGATAGCTATTACGATTTTCTTTCGGCGTTTTGTAAATCGCTTCGTGGTAGCGATGCAAACGCTGCGCTCTATTATGCAATGCGCTTGATAGAAGGCGGGTGTGACCCTATGCTCGTTGCTCGTCGGCTTGTCGTACATTCGGCGGAAGACGTGGGCATGGCTGACCCTATGGCGTTGCAAATTGCAACTTCGGCGATGTACGCTTTGGAAAAGATAGGTTATCCCGAAGCGATGATTCCGTTGTCGCAAGCGATTATTTACGTATGCGAAGCGGAAAAAAGCAACTCGGTGGTCAATGCCATGTATGCGGCGAAAGCGGATGCAAGAGAAGTGCGTGACGATGCCGTTCCGCCCTATTTGAAAGACAATTCTTACGGTGGAAAGGAAGATAAGGAAAATAGCAAAAAATACAAATACCCGCACAACTTCGGTGGATACGTAGAACAGCAATATTTGCCCGATTCGCTCAAAGATAAGGTGTATTATACGCCCAGTGAAAACGGGTATGAAAAGACGGTTGCGGAAATCCGTAAACGTAAGGGAAAGACGAAATAAGAGGTTTAAGCTATGAAATGTTTGTATTGTGATTGTACGGATAGTAAGGTAATCGACTCTCGTTCGGCGGACGATGATAGAACGATTCGTCGCCGTAGAGAATGTACGGGCTGCGGTAGAAGATTTACGACATACGAAACGATTGAAGTGACGCCTATTTTGGTGGTTAAAAACAACGGTACAAGACAATCGTTCAATGCGGAAAAGGTACGTAATGGTATCATTAAATCGTGCGAAAAACGCCCCGTGCCCATGTCGGTAATCGACGAAATGGTTGCGGATATTTCCAAACAAGTGTACAACAGTATGGAAAGCGAAATTACGACGAAAGCGATAGGCGAAATGGTTATGGAAAGATTGAAGAAGGTGGACGAAGTATCGTACGTCCGCTACGCTTCCGTATATCGTTCGTTTAAGGATTTGTCGTCGTTTATGGCGGAACTCAAACAAATGATGAAAGCGGATAAAAAGGAAAAAAATGGGAACTAACACGAAAATCGTGTCCGTAGGCGGCGTTAAAATCGGCGGTGGCGAACGGATAAAAATTCAATCAATGACGACGACGAAAACGGCGGATATCGAAAGGACGTTGTCGCAAATAAATGCGTTGCAACAAGCGGGTTGCGACGTTGTTCGCGTTGCTATTTTGGACGAAGCGGATGCGCTTGCGCTTCGTGAAGTCACGCAAAAAATTTCTATCCCGCTCGTGGCGGATATTCATTTTTCGCCCAAGCTTGCCGTTATGTCCATTGAAAACGGCGCAAATAAGGTGCGTATCAACCCCGGCAATATCGGTGGCGAAAAGGAAATTAAATACGTTGCCGATTGTATTAAATCCTATAATATACCCGTGCGCGTAGGCGCGAATACGGGCAGTATTGAAAAGAACTTTTTGGAAAAGTATGGCAAAAACGAGTTTTCCTTGGTGGAAAGCGCGCTTTATAACGTTGGAATTTTGGAAAAATTCGGCGTACAAGACATCGTTATCTCGGTAAAGGCGTCTTCCGTGCCTTTGACGGTGAAGGCTTATCGCTTGTTGGCGCAAAAAACAAGCTATCCTTTGCACGTAGGTGTGACGGAAGCGGGTACGACGGAAATGGGCGTTGTAAAAAGTGCGGTGGGGATAGGCAGTTTGCTTCTTGACGGCATAGGCGACACCATTCGCGTGTCCTTGACGGATGATCCCGTAAAAGAAATTTACGCGGCGCAAAACGTACTTCGTGCGTGTGGAATAGATGAAGACTACGTAGAAGTCGTTTCTTGTCCCACTTGCGGAAGATGCGCTTGGGAAAGCATGGCGCTTGCGGAAAAAGTGACGGACTTTGTCCGTCCGTATAAAAAGCGTGCGAAAATCGCCGTTATGGGCTGCGTTGTCAACGGGCCGGGCGAGGCGAAGGACGCTGATTTAGGCATTGCGGGTGGCAATGGTTATTGTTTGATTTTTAAGAAGGGCGAGCCGTTTAAGAAAGTGGAAACGGCAAACGCTCAAGAAGAGTTTTTTAAGGAAATAAGGGCGTTGCTACAATGAACAAAGTGCAAGAATATTTGGCGGAAATACGACAAACGTATGGATTAAAAAATGCGATTTTGTACGGTATCACTCTGTCCAAAAAAGATAAAATTGCAGAATTTTCTCTTATCACGGACAAGGCGTACAACGATGACGATACTATCTTTGCGGAATCTATCACGCAAAAATATTTGCCCGAAGGGTTAAAGGCAAAGGTAAAAATCATCAAACGTACCCCCGATAAGGAAACGTTGAAAAGCAAAATTTACGATTACGTTTGCGTAAAATTTCCTGCGGCTGCGGCGTTTTTGTCGGTGGAACATATCGACGTTGAAATGCTTTCTTCGGGTGCACATTTCTATTTTGAAATTGCCTCGGGCGAACAATCGCTTTTCACTTCGTCGGGCGTTTTAGATACGGTTAGTGCCTATCTTCAAAGTGTATATTGCGGCACGTTCTACGGCAACGTGCGTATTGTGGAAAGGGAAACGATAAAGGAAGAACTGTTAGACGAAGAAGTGGAAACGGAAGAAGCGGAAGTGCTTGAAATTCGCCGTTTCCCGATTGAAGATTTCGTCAAGCTTGACGGCGTGGACGAAACGCCCAAAACGGCGGTGTACGTTGCCGATCATTTGAAGATGACGGGACCTTTTTGCGTATGCGGAAAAGTGACGCATATCGAAGAAAAATTCTACACCAAGCACAACGAAAAGACGGGCGAAGACGTGGAAAAATCTCGTTTCTCGCTGTCCATTTCGGATGGTACGGGCGGGCTTCGCACCACCTATTTCCCTAAGAAAGCTACGCTTGAAAAGGTGCGCTCGCTCAAAAGCGGGGACAGCATAGTTATCAGCGGCGAAAATGAAGAATACAACGGACATATCTCTTTTAAGGCAAGCAAAATCAACTACGGTATGCAACCAACGGACTTTGTACCCGTTGCAAGGAAGAGTAAACCCGTGCCTAAATTCTATCACGTCGTACAACCGCAAGAATACGTGGATTTTGAACAAGTGGGCTTTTTCGACAGCTTTGATAAGCCTGACGATTTGAAAGATAACGTGTTCGTCGTGTTCGACTTGGAAACGACGGGCTTGAACAACAACCCTGCCATGGGTAGAATGGACAAGATTATCGAAATCGGTGCGGTTAAAATTATCAACGGCGAGTTGGCGGAAAAATTCTCGTCTTTCGTTGCTTGCAACGAGCGTTTATCGACGGAAATTATCAATTTGACGGGCATTACGGATGCAGATCTTGTGGGTGCGCCCGCTATCGAACAAGTGATTGCCGATTTCTTCAAGTTTGTGGACGGCGCATACTTGGTGGGGCATAATATTCCGTTCGACTATCGTTTCGTTGAATATTACGGCGAACAAAACGGGTACATGTTCGACAATAAACAGCTTGATACGATTACGCTTGCGCAAGAATTGTTGCGTGGCGTATTGCCTAATTATAAACTCAATTCCGTTGCCGATTATTACGGCTTTACGTTCAACCATCACCGCGCTTTCGACGATGCGTGCGTGACGGCGAAAATCTTTATCGAACTGATGAAAAAACGTGGTAAATTGCCCTTCTAAAAGGGGTTTGAAAGGATAAACGACAAGGGGGAAAATATGCGCTACGACGAAGTATATGGTTTGCTTGCAAAACAATATTCCACGCCGCAAGAAGTGATGACGGAAGTTATCAATATGCGTGCAATTTTGAATTTGCCGAAAGGCACCGAACATTTTTTAAGCGATTTGCACGGTGAATCGGAAACGTTTTTGCACATATTGCGCAATGCTTCGGGGGTTATCCGCACGAAGATTGATTTGGCGCTTGGCGAAACGCTTTCCTGTGAAGAGAAAAACGAACTTGCCACGCTTATCTACTATCCCGAAAAAACGCTTGAAAAGGTGAAAGGTACGGACGGGGCGGAACGTTTTTACGAAATCACGCTTTATCGCTTGATTGAAGTTTGTAAGCTCGTTGCGGCAAAGTACACTCGTTCTAAGGTGCGTAAATCGTTGCCGAGAGATTATCAATACATCATCGACGAGCTTATCAATATGCCTTATCATAGTATTACGAAATCGGAATACTATTCCAACATTATCGCGGGGATTATCGAGCTTGGCAACGCCCACAAATTTATCGGCGCAATGTGCTCGCTTATCCAACGTTTGGCGGTGGATCATTTACATATCGTCGGCGATATTTACGATAGGGGAAACGGCGCGGATAAAATCTTGGATAAATTGAAAGGCTACCACTCTTTGGATATCGAGTGGGGCAACCACGACGTACTTTGGATGGGTGCGCACTTTGGCAACGAAGCGTGCGTGTGCAACCTTATCCGTATCAACTGCGCGTATAGAAATTTGCAAGTCATTGAAAATTACGGCATCAACTTGCGCCCGCTTATGGCGTTTGCGTTGCAAGAATACGCCAACGATGATTGCGCCGCTTTTCGCATTTCCGACGTGTACGGTAGGGAAAGCGATTTTGAGAAAAACGAACTGCTGGCAAAGATGACGAAAGCAATCACCGTTATCCAGTTGAAGCTGGAAAATGCCTTGATTGCCCGCCATAAAGAATTTGGCATGGACGATAGAATTTTGTATCCTTCTTCCACGCTCACACCTAAAGAAAGTGCGCTTATCGATTTGCTCACGAGCGAGTTTAAGGGCAATAAGCGCTTGCAAGAACACGTGCAATTCCTTTTGAAGAAGGGGAGTATGTATAAGGTGTTCAACGGCAACTTGCTTATGCACGGCTGCGTGCCGACCGAGCCTAACGGAGAATTTTCTTACGTGACGGTTGGGGATAAAGAATATAAGGGCAAGGACTTGTACGATAGATTAGATGCGTTGGTGCGTGCGGCGGCTGCGGGGGATAGATACTCGGTGGATTTCATGTGGTATCTTTGGTGCGGCAAAAAATCCCCATTGTACGGTCGTGATAAAATGTGCGTCTATAAAAAATATTTCGAAAACCAAATGGAAATCGAAAATAAGGATGCTTATTACGAGTACGTTAAAAGGGAGGAGTTTTGCTTAAAAGTTTTGGCGGAATTTGGGTTAAACGGCAAATACTCGGTTATCGTCAACGGTCACATGCCGGTTAGGGTAAAGGACGGCGAAACGCCTGAAAGTGGCAACTGTCGTCATATCACGATTGACGGCGGGTTGTCTAAAGCGTACCACGAAAAGACGGGGATAGGCGGATATACGCTTATCAGCAACTCGGAAGGGATACATCTCGTTTGCCACGCGCCCGATTTCTCGCAAGCGGCGGCGCTTGAAAGCTATGCGGATTTGAAAAGCACCGTTCGTACGCTCGTCACGTTTGATAAACGTATCTTGGTAAAACAAACGGATAAAGGCGTTGCAATGCAAAAACAAATCGAAGTTTTGAAAGCAATGCTAAAAGATTATTATAACGCGTAGGATTTTATATAAATCCTTTTTAAGAAAATCGGCGTAAAATGCTTGCATTTTGCAAAAGATAATGGTATAATAAGGATACTTAATAATTCAGTAATGAGTATTGAGAGTGGTGAGAGCCACTCTCAATCGCATTATTAGGGGTAAAAATGAAAGTAAAACCGATTGAAGAAATACAAAACGCATTGCAACCGATTGCTGATGAAATGGGCATTGAAATCGTGGAAATCGAATTCAAGCAAGGCAAAGAACCCGCTTTGACGGCGTACATCGACATCGAAGGCGGCGTAGACTTGGACACGTGTGAAAAATTCCATCGTGCGATTGACCCCGTGTTGGACGAAGTTGATCCGACGTTCGGCT
>JAZQWG010000021.1:0-36095 GCA_045632265.1 Candidatus Scatosoma sp. | reverse complement strand
TCGCTCGGTTTTTCGGATGCGGTAGTGTCCGTTTCCGTTGATTCTGATAACGTAAACGTCTTTATCAATTCTAATGAATTGAATTACGATACGGCACTTTCCATTTACAATATGATGAAAAATGAAACGGGAATCGTTGCGGGAAACATTATCATCATGCCCGTTTATGCGGAAAGCTAAAAAAATAGAAGAAAAAGTTCTTCAAAACAGTAGAAAAATTCAAAAAGATATGCTATAATAATAGTGAGTTAAAAAAAGGAGCTCTTTTTGAATGCGAAACATTAGATTAAACACAAGCGACGATAAAAGCGGAAAGGTAATTTACAACTCTGGTATTGTACACAATATCGTGGTGTTGGCTGTTGGCGAAGTAGAGGGGGCAATGCCCTTGCCTGGCAAGAAAAACGGCATTTCGCTCTACATTGAAAAGGACGGCATTTACGCTGACGTTTCCGTCGTGGTGAAATACGGTTATAACGTGCCCGAGCTTGCTTATCGTATCCAACAATCGGTTAAGCAAAGCGTTGAAAATATGACTTGCTACAAAGTAGCAGAAGTAAACGTTCATATTTGCGACGTGACCTTTGAAAGCGCAGCACCGCATACGGCGCACGCAAACGAAGAAGCCTTGGAAGAAAACAAATAAACCCGATTACCCTTCCCGAAAGAGAAGGGTTTTCGTCATATATAGAATTATTTACATAAACGGAGAACGATATGAGAAATGCAGCAAGAGAAGCGGCGTTAAACATGATTTTTGCCCAACAATTTAACACGGATTGCTTTGATGCTTTGAAAAAGAAGGTTTTTAAGCAATTCAAATTAGAAAAAGAAGAAGACGCGCGTTTTGCGGAAGATTTGATGGCGGCGGTTGAAAAAAATCGCACGGAATTGATTGAAGGAATTGAAAACGCTTGTCATCACTATAAAGAAAGCCGTATCAATCCTATGGACAAGTCCATTTTGTTGATTGCGATGGCGGAAATTTTGTATTTTGACGAAATTCCGCCCGTAGTTTCCGTATCGGAAGCAACGGGGCTTGCTCGTAAATACTCTACGGAAAAGAGCGCTGATTTCGTAAACGGCGTACTTTCGGGCGTTATCAATCAAAAATAAACATACAAACATACTTTGGAGGACTTATTATGAATATTATCGACGGAAAAGCGTTTTCGGCTAAACTTCGTGCTACCTTGAAAGAAAAGGTGGACAATGCGGAAGTAAAACCTGGGCTTGCAGTTGTGCTTGTTGGTTGCGATCCTGCATCGCAAATTTACGTTAGAAATAAAATTAAGGCTTGTGAAGAAGTAGGGATTCGTTCCTATTCGCACATTTTGCCCGAAACGGCTACGCAAGAAGAAGTAGAAAACTTGTTGGACGAGTTGGCGGCGGATGAAAAAGTAAACGGCATTTTATTACAATTGCCTTTGCCTAAAGGACTTAATGCGGAAAGCGCTATGGCTCGTATTCCCGTAGAAAAGGACGTTGACGGGTTCTCGGCTGAAAATATCGGGCTTTTGTGCTTGCACAAAGAAGATCTTGTTGCATGCACTCCGCTTGGTGTAATGAAGCTGCTCGAAAACGAAGGTGTTGATTTGTGCGGCAAGAACGCAGTAGTGCTTGGTAGAAGCGATACGGTAGGCAAACCTATGGCAATGCTTCTTCTCAATGCAAACGCAACTGTCACGATTTGCCACAGCAAAACGAAGAATTTGAAAGAAATTTGCCAAAACGCCGACATTTTGGTTGCGGCAATCGGCAGACCAAAATTCGTTACGGCGGACATGGTAAAAGAAGGGGCAGTCGTTATCGACATCGGTATTAACCGTGACGAAAACGGCAAAATTTGCGGCGACGTTGATTTTGAAAACGTCAAGGACAAAGTTTCTAAAATTACGCCCGTTCCCGGCGGCGTTGGCCCTATGACGATTACGATGTTGATGTACAACGCTTGCAAAGCGGCTTTTAAGGAGTAAAGGGTTTGGAAGATTTTAACCTTACTTATCAAACATATTTAGACGAATTTGAAGCGTATTTGAACGATTACGTATCCAATCTTAAAACCGAGCCTTCCCTTTTAGGGGAGAGCATGGCGTACAGCTTGCAAGGGGGTGGAAAACGCATCCGTCCCGTCTTAATGCTTGCGTGCGCGGATACGTTATCGGTGGCGCATAAGGATATTTTACCCTTTGCGCTCGCTTTGGAAATGATACACACCTATTCGTTAATCCACGACGATTTGCCTGCAATGGACAACGATGATTTCCGTCGTGGCAAGCCTTCTTGCCATAAAGCATTTGGGGAAGCGAACGCTATTTTGGCGGGCGATGCGCTTTTGAACGAAGCATACGCCATTTGCTTTGAACAATGCTTGAAAGGGGAAGATTTCGTCGTTGCATCCAAACTTTTGAACGAATACGCGGGCGCATTTGGTATGATTGCTGGACAATCGGCTGATTTGCTGTTCACGGATAGAAAGGGCGACGTTTCGGAAGAAGAATTGCATTACGTTTACGAACATAAAACGGGCAAGCTTTTGCTTGCGCCCGTTGCCGTGGCAAATATTCTTGCCCGCAATAAAAACTATTTGTCTTTCGAGTATTTTGGCAAACAGCTTGGCTTGTTGTTCCAAATGACGGACGATATTTTGGACGTTGTGGGTAACTTTGACGAGCTTGGAAAATCGATCGGCAAAGATGAAACGGAAAATAAACTTACTTGCGTGAAATTGTACGGTTTGGAAGCGGCGAAAATCCGCGCGGACATTTGCGCAAAACAATGCCACGCCGTTTTGGAAGGCATTGACGGAAATACGGAATTTTTGCACGCATTGATTGATTACGTATTATTGCGTACCAAATAAAAGGGGAGGAGCGTTGATGTTAAAAGATTTTTCAACGGAAAAAATTAAAAATTGCACGCGAAGCGAACTCAACGTTCTTTGCGATAAGCTTCGCTTAACCATTTTGGACACCGTTATGCAATGCGGTGGGCATTTGGCTTCTAATTTGGGCTCTATTGAATCTACCGTAGCGCTTTTCTACGTGTTTGATTTCCCCAACGATAAAATCGTCTTTGACGTAGGGCATCAATGCTATGCTTATAAACTTTTATCGGGCAGAGCGGATAGATTTTCCACTTTGCGCCAAGCGGGCGGGATTTCGGGCTTTCCTAAGCGCATGGAAAGCGAATACGATGCGTACGACACGGGGCATGCCGGCACGTCCGTTTCGGCGGCAATCGGTTTGAAAAAAGCGTATGATATGCAAGGGGAAAAGCGCAACGTTATTGCCTATATCGGCGACGGTTCGTTCAATAACGGGCTTGTGTACGAAGCGTTGAATAGCTTGAAGATTTTCAACTCTAACGTCTTAATTATTCTCAACGACAACGATATGTCCATTTCGCCTACGGTAGGCGGCATGCACGAAATTCTTGGTCAAATCAAAGGGGAAGAAAAGGCGGAAAACGTTCGTCTTTTGGAAAGCTTTGGCTTGACGTATATCGGCGTAAAAAACGGCAACGACGTGGACGAAATGATTGATGCCTTGACGGAAGCGAAACAGCTTATGCAAAATGGTTCCGTTTTATTGCATATTGCTACGAAAAAGGGGAAGGGCTATGAATTTAGCGAAGACAACCCCACGAATACGCACGGCGTACCACCCGTTGGCTCGCCCAAAGAAAAGGAATATTCGGAAGTTTTAGGGGAAACGCTTTGTTCTCTTGCTGAAAAAAATAATAAAATTTCCGTCGTTTCGGCGGCTATGAAAGAAGCGCTTGGGCTTGAAACGTTCTTCAATACCTATCCCGAAAGGGCGTTTGATGTGGGCATTTGCGAAGAAAATGCTTCCGTGCTTTGTGCAGCAATGGCTACGGGCGGTGTGAAGCCTTATTACGCTATCTATTCCACGTTTTTACAACGTGCTTTTGACGAAATCATCCACGACGTATGCGCGCAAGACGCTGCCGTCACGTTTTGTATTGATAGAGCGGGCATTTCGGGTGCTGACGGTGAAACGCACCAAGGCGTATTCGATTTATCCTATCTTTCCTTAATTCCCAACTTGGCAATCGCCGTGCCCAAAGACACGGAAGAGTTGAAAACGATGCTCGAATTTAGCGAAAGTTATCCTCATCCGCTTGCCATTCGTTATCCCCGCTCGGGGAAAGTCGTATTCCCTTCGTCTAATGCAAAAATCGAGGTTGGAAAGTGGGAATACTTATCTAAAAACACTGAAAAAGGCTCAAAAGCGGCGATTATTGCAACGGGCGAAAGATGCTTGATAATTGCCATGAAAGTGCAACAAAACCTTGAAAAACAAGGCAAATTCGTGGATGTAATCAACGCTCGTTTCGTGAAACCCGTTGACAAAGAATTTTTAAGCAACATGGAATACGAACACGTAGTCACGATTGAAGACAACGTATTTTTAGGCGGGCTTGGCTCGCTTATCAACGGCGAACTTATCGCAATGGATAAGCCTTGTAAAATAAAAAACTTTGCATACCGTGACGAATTTATTCCCCAAGGCAAAGTGGGGCAATTACAAAGCGAATACGGCGTAAATTGCGTAGATATTGAAAATTATTTATCGCGAGTATTGCAATGAGAGCGGATAAATTTTTTGCCGAAAAATTCGGCTCGCGCACAAAATCGGCTGAAGCTATTGAAAGGGGGCTTGTCCTTGTCAACGGCAAGCAAATCAAGGCAAAGGACGAGATTAAAGAAACGGACGAAATCACCTTCGTCACCGTTAAAGATTTGTTTGTTTCCAACGGCGGTTATAAACTTGCAAGGGCAATAGAAAGTTTTTCTTTATCTTGCAAAGATAAAGTTTTCGTTGACATCGGCGCAAGCACGGGCGGGTTCACCGATTGTCTTTTGCAAAACGGCGCAAAAAAAGTGTACGCCGTGGACGTAGGCGAAAGCTTATTACACGAAAGTTTGCTTGGCGATGAGCGTATCGTGCCTATGGAAAACACCAACGCAAGATACCTTTCAAAAAACGACTTTTTCGACACGATTGACGGAGTTGTCACCGACGTTAGTTTTATCTCGCTACGCCTTATTTTTCCTGCAATAAAGAGCGTTTTATCTCAAAACGGGGAAGCGGTTGTACTTGTAAAACCGCAATTTGAGTGCGAAAATAAAAACATCGGCAAAAGCGGCATTGTACATACGTCCGCACACACGAAAATCGTTGAAAAAGTGGTGGGATACGCTTTAGAAAACGGATTATATCCGTTTGCCATTACCAACGCGCCGATTAGAAAAGGCAAAAACATCGAATACGTTTTATGGTTGAAACCGCATTATAACGGCGCAAAAAGCTTATCATGGATAGTCAACGAAGTGAAAAACGTGCTCGAAAATATTACGAACGAAAGAAAAACGAAAGATGAATAAGTCAAAGGGGAAAAACGATGAAAATCGGGGTACTTGGCAACAAAAATAAGGTAAAAGACGAAAAGACCGTTTTGGAAATCATCGGCTTTTTACAAGAATCCGGTTATGAAACGGTACGTTTTTACACGCCTGCGGAAATTAGCAACGTGGACGTTTTGGTCGTTTTAGGTGGCGACGGCGCAATTTTGCATACCGCTGTGATTGCGGCACGCAAAAATATCAAGATTATCGGCATAAATTACGGCAATCTCGGGTTCTTAACGGAATACGAAAAGGACGAAAGGGAACGCATTAAAGAACTGCTTTCTCAACTTGAAAAAGGGGATTGTCGAATTCTTAAAAGAAGCCTTTTGCAAGTGGAAGTGCTTGGACAAACCTTTTATGCGCTCAACGAAATTGCTTTGCAACGAGATAACGGCTTACACGCCAAGAAAAATTCGCAAATTTTGCGCTTGCAAGTAGATACGAAAGAAGGCTCGGACGTCATTGCGGGCGACGGGTTGCTCGTATGCACCCCCACGGGTTCTACGGCGTATTCTCTTTCGGCTGGCGGGGCGATTATTACCCCCGAAGTTCCCGTATTTATGATGACGCCAATTTGTGCTTTTTCCATGCGTACTCGTCCTATCGTGTTTGCCGATTCGGAAGAACTTACGCTTAAAATTGTACGAGGGAAATCGATCGTGCTTTGCGACGGCGTTGCTATTGCACAATTCCCCGAAACAACGGAAATTCGCATCAAAAAAGCGCCTTTTACCGCAGATTTCCCCGTTCGCGACGGCTCGGATTTCTTTGCGAAAGTACGCAATAAATTAAACGCATGATTAATACAAGAAGATAAAGTGAGGGTTGGAAAATGTTACGTTCAGCAAGACACGCTAAAATTTTAGAAATTATTTCAAAAAAGGAAATTGAAACGCAAGAAGAACTTTGTGCGGAGCTTAACGCATTGAATTTGGTTGTCACGCAAGCGACCATTTCTCGTGATATTCGTGATTTGCACTTGTTCAAAGTGGCAGGCGTTGAGAAAAAGTATCGCTATGCCTACATAAACGATGGTGAAAGTGAAATTTCGCCCAAGATGAAGAGTTTGTTCCGTGACTGCGTTGTCAGCGTACGCGCTGCCAAGAATTTGGTCGTTGTAAAAACATTGACGGGCAACGGCGCAAACGCAGGTACGGTTGTCAATAAGCTTAACTATGACGGTATCGTTGGCTCGGTTGCGGGGGACGACACCCTTCTTATCGTATGCGAAACGGACGAACTTGCTATTTCCGTCGTTGATAGAATCAACGAATTTATGAAATAAGACACAAAGGATAAAACGAAACTATGTTATCCAAATTGACGATTAAAAACGTAGCGTTGATAGAACACGCGGATATAGCGTTTGGCGACGGGCTGAACGTGCTTTCGGGCGAAACGGGGGCGGGCAAATCGGTTATTCTCGATTCCGTCAATTTCGTCTTGGGCGCAAAAGCGGATAGAAGCATGATACGCTACGGCGAAACGGAATGTTTTGTAAAAGCGGAGTTTATCGTGCCCGAAACCGCGCGTGCGGTAGCCGTTTTGCGGGAAATGGACATCGATTCCGACGGGGAAATCGTCATATCAAGAAAGTTTTCTGAAACGGGCAAAAACGCCGTTAAAATCAACGGGAACACGGTGACGACGACGATGCTTCGCCAAGTGACCGATTCACTTGTGGACGTGCACGGACAAAGCGAACATTTCTTTTTATTAAAAGAAAGCAATCAATTAAAAACGCTTGATAACGTTATCGGCGAAGAAGTTTTTGAGAAAAAAGCCCTTTTAAGCGAGCTTTTGAAGAAGAAAAAGGACATTAAAAACCGCATAGCTATGCTTGGCGGCGACGAACAAGAACGTAGTAGACGTTTGGACGTGCTTTCTTATCAATTAGACGAAATCCGTTCGGTAGATATGCAAGAAGGCGAAGAAGAAGAGTTGCTTGTAAAACGCAACAAAATCAATAATTTGGAAAAAATTATTATGGCTGTGCGTGATGCTATGGGTGCGCTCTCTGAAGAAAACGGCACGCTTGATAGTTTGCGTATGGCAAAACGTTCCATTTCTTCCATTTCGTCGCTTGATCAAACGTACGAAGAAGTTTGCGAAAGACTTGAAACAATTGCAGGCGAATGCGAAGACGTTGCCGATACGCTTTCTAATTTAAGTGACGAGCTGTATTTTGACGAAAATGAAGCGGACGAAGTGGAGAGTAGATTGGATGCAATCCGTTCGTTAAAACGCAAATATGGGACAAATAAACAGCTTATAGACGAATATTTAGATAAAATTCAAGCGGAATACGATTTATTGTCCGATTGTGAAGGGCAATACGCAGTATTGACGGCGGAAATGGCAAAGACGGATAAAAAGATTTATTCCGTTTGTAAAGACATTACGTCCCTTCGTAAAACGCACGGCGAAGCCTTTTGCAAGCGTGTAATTGAAGAATTAAAAACGCTTAATATCGCAAGCGCACAATTCGCTATCGAATTTACGCCGTATGATGAAACGGACGTAGATAAGGCAAATAGCAACGGTATGGACAACGTATGTTTCCTTTTCTCTGCAAACGCAGGCGAACCGATGAAACCGCTTGGCAAAATCATCAGCGGCGGCGAAATGAGCCGTTTCATGCTCGCAATTAAAACACAGCTTTCCGACGTAAATGAAATTTCTACTTATATTTTCGACGAAATTGATGCGGGTATTAGTGGTAAAACGGCAAAAGTCGTAGGGGAAAAGCTTGCAAAAATCGCAAAAAATATCCAAATCATTGCCGTATCGCATTTGGCGCAAATAGCCGTCATGAGCGATGACGAATTCTTGATTGAAAAGAAAGAAGAAAACGGAAAGACCTTGACAAACGTGTATGCACTCGACGAAAATACGAAGTTGAACGAAATCGTTCGCTTGCTTGGCGGCACGGACAGCGACGAATTTGCGAAAAAACACGCACAAGAACTCTTACAACAAGCAAAAGAATACAAAAAAGCATTATAATATTGCAATTAAAAGAATAAAAACGCTCGATTTGCGCAAATTAACCTTTGGACGGAGGGATTTATGCGTAAATCGAGTTTTTTTGCTATTATCAGTCTATCGTTCGCATTTGCGCTCTGCGGAAACACAAGCATTTCCGCATCCGCTGACGAGCCTACGATTTATATAGGCGGCATGGCGGCAGGTTTCACCTTAAAATCGGGTGGAGTGCAAGTGGTGGGGCTTTGCGAAGTGATGACGGAAGAAGGCATACGCGCGCCCGCAAGCAATGCTGGCTTGCAATCGGGCGATAAAATCATTAAAATGGACGGCGTTTTAATTGATAGCATTGAAAAATTGAACGAAATCGTCGATAAAAGCAAAGGAAAAGGGGTAAAAATTGAAATTAAGCGTGGGGAAGACACGCTTGCCTTTTTAATAACGCCCGCAAAAGATAAGACGAATAATCGTTATAAGATAGGCATTTTGGCAAGGGATAGCGTTTCGGGCATCGGCACGGTGACGTATATCGACCAAACAAACAAGCGTTTTGGCGCATTAGGGCATGCTGTCACGGGTGAAAATAGACAAGAAATGACCGTTTCCAACGGCTTTATCTATTCATGCAGTATCGTAGGCGTAAGTAAGGGCGTACGTGGGAAGGCGGGCGAGCTTCGTGGCATGTTTTTGAACGACAAAACGTTTGGAAATGCTGAAAAAACATCAAATTGTGGCATTTTTGGCACGATTTCAAGCGATTTTAACACGGATGGACTGATTAAGACCACCGTCGATTCGCAAAGCGTTGCGCCCGGTAAAGCGTTTATTTATTCTACTGTAAACGGCGTAAAACCGCAAAAATACTCGATAGAAATCGTAAAAGTAGATAAAAATAATAAGGAAAACAAAAATTACGTGATTAAAGTGACGGATAACGACTTAATTGAGCAAACGGGCGGCATTGTTCAAGGCATGAGTGGCAGCCCGATTATCCAAAACAATAAATTAGTGGGGGCAGTCACGCACGTTTTTGTCAACGACCCAACCCGTGGATACGGAATAGATATTCAAACGATGATGAAGGAATAACTTTTTGCTATGCTACGCATAATAATTATGCTTGGCATAGCAATTTTTATTTAGGGGGAAAAGATTGTGAAAAAGAAGAGTGTAATCGCTATTTTTGCTGCAAGCGTGTGCTTGGGGCTGGGCGGAATAAAATTGCAATCTATCAAGGCGTTTGCCGATGAAAAAAGGATTGATACAAGCGTGCAAGTGGGGATTTCGAGTGAAAAAGACGTAAATTCGTTAGAAATAAGGGCAAAATCGGCGTATTTAATGGATTTTTCAACGAATACGCCTGTATATTCGCATAATGAAAAGGCGCATTTGCCCATTGCAAGCATGTGCAAAATCATGACGCTTATCTTGGCTTTTGATGCCGTGCATAGCGGGGTGATGGGTTTTGAAGAAGAAATTGTTGTCAGCGAAAAAGCCGCTTCTATGGGCGGTTCGCAAGTATTTTTGGAAGCAAACGCCAAATATAAAGTGAAAGAATTGATAAAAAGCATTATCGTATGTTCGGCAAACGATAGTTGCGTGGCGCTTGCTGAAAAAATTTGCGGTAGTGAAAGCCTTTTTGTTGCTAGAATGAACGAAAAAGCCAAAGAATTGGGGGCAAACGACACACTTTTTGCAAATTGTACGGGGTTGCCGAAAGAACCGCAATATTCTTGCGCCAAAGACGTTGCAATCATGCTTAAAAATCTTCTAAACAACCAAGAATATTTTGAATTTGGCAAGGTTTGGATGGATAAATTTGCGCACCCGCACGGTCGATACACGGAAATTACGAACACGAACAAACTCGTACGTTTTTACGATGGTTGCGACGGGGGGAAGACGGGTTTTACCAACCAAGCGGGTTTTTGTCTTGCTGCAACGGCTAAACGTGGGGATATGCGCGTGATTTCCGTTGTTATCGGCGAAAAAAATAGCGCAAATCGCTTTGAAGACACCAAAACGCTCTTTGATTACGCCTTTGCAAACTACACGTTGACACCCGTCATTGAAGCCAACACGCCTTTGGATACGGAAATCGCCGTCAATGGTGGCAAGGAAAAGAGTGTAAAGGGCTATCCTCAACGATCTTCTTACGTTTTTTGTAAGCGTGGCGAGCACGCCAACGTCACTTTAGAAACGAATTACGATAAACTTTCCGCACCGATTAAAAAGGGCGATAAAGTGGGGGAAATTTGTATTTATAAAGACGGCGTAGAAATTGATAAAGTGCTGATTTTGGCGGAAAGCGACGTAAATAAGGCGAATATTTTCGATAGATTGCGCGACGTAGCACGTGGCTTTCACGCAAGAAAGAATTAAGAAAAGGAAAGGTATGTACAAAGGTGTATCCGTTTTTGCATTTTTTTCGTGCAAAAGCGGATTTTCTTTTGAAAAAACACGTTCGTGTCCTTGCAATTTGACAATAAATTTGATACAATAAAGATGTATTCTTTTATTTCAAGGAAATAAAAACATTATGAACGAAAGAGAAACCTTAAAAATCAACGAAAAAGGTCATTTAGAGCTTGGCGGCGCGGATTGCGTAGAACTTGCCAAACGTTTTGGCACGCCCTTATACCTTTTTGATGAAGCGTATATTCGTAAAATGATGCGTGTATATCGTGATACTCTTGCGGAAAAATACGAAGGAAAAGGCATGGTGTTGTACGCATCGAAAGCCTTTTCTTGCCAAGCGATTTATCGCATTGCCGACGAAGAAAATATCGGGATTGACGTCGTCTCGGGTGGGGAATTGTACACCGCATTAAAAGCAGGTTTTCCCGCTGAAAAAATCTATATGCACGGCAATAACAAGCTCGATTATGAAATTGGCGAAGCGTTGGATGCCGGAATAGGCTGTATCGTAGCCGATGCGTATTCCGAAATTGATAAAATTGATGCAGAAGCCAAGAAAAGGGGTATCGTACAAACGATTTTGTTACGTATAAACCCTGGCATTGAAGCGCATACGCACGCTTTTGTGCAAACCGCAACGACGGACAGTAAATTTGGTTTTTCCATTTCAAACGGCACGGCGGAAGCGGCTACGGCGTACGCTCAAGGCAAAGAAAACGTGCATTTGGCGGGTTATCATTGCCATATCGGCTCTCAAATCTTTGAAAAACAATCGTTTGTGCTTGCCGTCGATAAATGTATGGAATTTGCTTCGCAAATGCGTGAAAAGCTTAATTTTACGCTTGAAACGCTTAATCTTGGCGGTGGTTTTGGCATTTGGTACACGGATGAAGACCGTAAAATTTCGCCCGAAGGCTATGCTGAATACTTGGAAGCGTTGATTGAAGCCGTTCAAACAAAAGCGAAAGAAAAAAATCTTGCATTGCCGTATATTTTAATCGAACCTGGCCGTTCTATCGTGGGCGAAGCGGGTGTCACTTTATATACGGTGGGCGCAATCAAAGATATTCCCGGCGTAAAAAAATACGTAGCAATCGACGGGGGTATGTTTGATAACCCTAGATACGCCTTGTATCAATCAAAATATACGCCGATTCTTGCAAACAGAGCGAACGAAGAAGGGACGGAAATCGTATCAATTGCGGGAAAATGCTGCGAAAGCGGCGATATTATCGCCGTAAACGTGACGCTTCCCAAAGCGCAAGCGGGAGATATTCTCGCCGTACTTTCTACGGGTGCGTATAACTATTCCATGGCGATGAATTACAACCGCAACAAAATTCCGCCTTGCGTATTAGTAAACGAAGGACAAGCCGAGTATATTGTTTTGCCGCAAACGTACGAAGACATTATCCGCAACGACGTAGTGCCTAATAGATTGTCTAAAAAGACGAAATAACCTAAAAACATCAAGGGGAATTCTATTTTGGAAAAAGAAAAATTGACAACAGAATCCGTTAGAAATTTTGAAACGGACGTAGATTATACGACGATACTTGATAATTTTGAAGGTCCGTTGGACTTGTTGCTTCACCTTATCAAGGAAGAACGCATTGAAATTAAAGACGTTTTCGTTTCGCAAGTCACCGAACAATTCCTTTCATATATGAAAGGATTGCCTTTCTTGGACGTTGATAAAGCGAGCGAATATCTGAATATTGCCGCAACCATTATCGATATTAAAGCTCGTAGCCTTGTGCCGCCGCCCGATGATGGAATAGTGGACGATGACTGGAATAACGACGATCCCGAACAAGAACTTATCCAAGCCTTGGAAGAATACAAGATGATTAAAGAGGAAGCGGAAAAGTTAAAGGAAAGGGAAACGGTTGGCTACATATTCAAATCGCCTGATAAAGAATTTTCCGCCGTGCAAGTGCAATATACGGATATGACTTTGGACGGGCTTATGAACGCATTTACAAAGATGATGCTTCGTTTGGAAAGCCAACGCCGTAGCGCACCGCCGCCCCGTGAAATTCCCAAAGACACCTTTACGGTGCGCGATAAAATCGACCATATTCGTAAGCGTATGACGGAGCAAGAAAGCACCGTTTTTGAAGAACTTTTCGATGAAAATTCCAGCGTTCCTGAAATTGTCACCACCTTTCAAGCGCTGCTCGAATTATTAAAGCACCAATTTATTATCGTAGAACAGGAAGAACTGTTTTCTTCGATTATGATTAAGAAAAATCCCAATAGAAGTGAGGACGAAGAACTTGGAGAAATTGACGAATATAATTGAGGCAATTTTGTTTGCATCGGGGGACGCAGTTCCCATCGATTTGTTGCGTGAAAAGTTGGAAGTGGGCAAACGCCACATGGACGATGCTATCGCTAAATTAGAAAAGAAATACGCAGGGGACTGTGGTATTCGCTTATTGCATTTCAACCACAAATTGCAATTTGCTACCAACCCCGATTTCAAAGACCCCGTTTCTTTAGTGTTGACGCCTATCCGTGAAAAGGAATTTACCCGCACGATTTTGGAATGCGCCGCTATTATTGCATACAAGCAACCTATCACGCGTACGGAACTTGAAAGTATCCGTGGCGTAAACAGCGATTACGCGCTTCAAACGTTGTTGAGTTTGGATATGATTTATCCCAGCGGTAGAAGAGAAACGATCGGTAAACCTTTGGAATATTCCACGACGGACAACTTCTTAAAGCGTTTCAAGTTGAAATCTCTTCACGAATTGCCCGATTATCATGAACTTATGCAAAGAATTGCAAGCTTGAGCGCCGTTCAAGTGCCCGAAAGCAATTATTTGTATGAAAAAGACGTTTACGATCCCGATGCCGACCCCGATTTCGCACAAGAAAACGAAGGGGAAAGCGCTTCGGATGACGGTTTTGCAATTCCCGATTTCTTGAAAGATATTGAAGACGGTATTATCAAAATTCAATAAGGCTAAAATTACATAGTTTTTCACGGCTTGCGCATATTGAAAGTATGGGCAAGCCGTTTTTTATTGTAATTATCCTTCTTGGCGTGGCGTTTTTATTATTCTTGCCTATCGTCATCGAGCTTGATGCGCATTACGATATGAATAGGCGTAAATTCGCTTTTGCAAGCTATTTATATAAGAAAATCAAGCTTGTAGGTGGGTATATGAGCATTTACCAAGGCGGCATAGCCTTGCATTTATCTAAAAACAAAGCGAAATTGATCGCGTATTCCAAGATAAATAGCGAGCGAAAACGTTTTTCGTTTATCCGTACCTTTCGTTTGCTTGGCTTTACGCTAACTACCGAAACGGGCGTAGAATACCTATTTCCCGTGTCCGTATTGCATACGTTTTTGCGTGGCTATTTCTTCACAATCGGCGGCGATAAAGACAAGATAGAAAACAATTTATGGCTGACGGACGGGGATCAACTGCGTGTGTCGCTCAACTGCGTTATCTATTTCAATTTGCTGATTCTTTTGCAAAACTTTTTCAAATTTATTAAGGAGAAAATACAACTTTTATGGCGGAAAAGAACCAAAAAATCCATAATTTAATAGATTCTTCATTGCACAGCTTGGACAACCTTGCCGACGTAAATACGATTATCGGCAAACCTATTATAACGGCAAGCGGGTTTCAAGTGATTCCCTTTTCCAAAGTGACGATGGGCAATTTATCGGGCGGTGGGGAATACGGCGATATTAAAGTGGTAAAAGAAACGGATGCAATGCCTTTTGCGGGCGGTAGCGGGGCGGTTGTCAGCATGAAGCCTATGGGCTTTCTCGTCGACGATGGCAAAGATTGTCGTATTATCCGTATCAGCGAAGAGCCGGTTGATAATTTGATAGAACGAGCTACGGACATCGTAAGGGAGCTTATGTCTAAAAAAGAATGAAAAACTTTATTTCTCGCACGCTTTTTTCTTCAATATTCGCCACGTATGCGGTTATGTGCATATCGCCGTCCGTTCCTATCAGTAAATCTACAGCCGAAAAATTGCCTATTTTTCAATCGAAAGCGGAGTGTGTAATGGAAGTTTCCACCCGTCGTGTTTTGTACGAAGAACACGGCGATATTCGCTTGCCTATGGCAAGCACAACGAAGATTTTAACGTGCGCAACCGTGCTTGAACGTTGCACGAATATCGAGCAAGAAATAACTATCCCCAAACAAGCGGTGGGAATTGAAGGTTCGTCCGTATATTTGCAAGCGGGCGACGTATATACCGTAAAAGATCTTTTATACGGGCTTATGCTGCGCTCGGGAAACGATTGTGCGACAGCGCTTGCTTTGCATTGTAGCGGCTCAATCAATAGCTTTTCAACGGAAATGAACAAGACGGCGGAAAAAGCGGGTGCGCTTAACAGCCATTTTGAAAACCCGCACGGTTTGCCTTCGCCTAATCATTATACGACGGCACGCGATTTAAGCCTTATCACCGTGTACGCCATGCAAAATCCCGTATTTTGCGAGATTGTGTCAACAAAATATTATGAAAATAAGCATTGGAAGAATAAAAATAAGCTGCTTTATAATTACGAAAACGCCATAGGTGTAAAAACGGGGTACACCAAAGCGGCGGGAAGGTGTTTGGTTTCCGCTGCGCAAAAAGGGGAAATGAAGGTGGTTTGTTGCGTACTAAATTGTCCTAATATGTACGAACGCTCTAAAACGCTTTTAGAAGACGCTTTTAATGCTTATGAGAACGTAAAACTGCTGTCTAAAAACGAAAAAATTATGATAGAAAGCATAGGGGAATACGGCGTTGTTAAGGAAGATTATTTTTATCCGTTGTTGCAAGATGAAAAGGGCTTGATTGAAATTCGTAGCAAAGCCAAGGAAAAAACGTTGCAAAACGATGAAATCGTAGGCGAATTTGAAATATATCTATCAAAACGGTTGCTTTTTTCGGGGAATTTATATAAACTATAAAGGAAAATAGATAAAAGTAGGTTTACAAATGAGAATTAACAAATATTTAGCCGACAAAGGAATTGCAAGCCGTCGTCATGCGGACGAAATGGTTACGGCAGGACGTATTAAAATCAACGGCAAAGTGGCAACGCTTGGCGCAAGCGTGGAAGATAAGGACGTTGTTATGGTGGACGACGTTATCGTTTCCCGTGAAGAAAAGACGGAAAAATATTATATTATGAACAAGCCGAAAGGGGTTGTTTGCACCGTTTCCGACGATAGAGGTCGAAAAACGGTTATGGATTTTCTTCCCGAAGATGCAGGTAGAGTGTTCCCCGTTGGTAGGTTAGACTATGAAACGGAAGGGCTTTTAATTCTTACAAACGATGGTGATTTGGCTTTCCGTCTTACCCACCCGACGAGCGAAATTCCTAAAACGTATATGGCTCGTATCGAAGGCACGATGGTGGAAAAAGACCTTAACCGTATTCGTTCGGGCATTGAGTTGGACGGCGTTATGACGAAAAAGTGCAAAGCGCACATCGTTGAAACGAATAAGGCTTACACCAAAGTCCATATCACGATTACGGAAGGGAAAAACCGCCAAGTGCGCCGTATGTTTGAAGCCATCGGCAGAAACGTAGAATTTTTGAAGCGTGTCAGCATCGGAAATTTGAAACTTAAAGGTTTGGATCGTGGCGAAGTGCGTAAACTTACCGATTTGGAAATTGCGTATTTGAAAGGTTTATAAGAAGAAAACCCCTAAATTGCGAAAATGCAATTTAGGGGTTAATTTTATCTTTATTTTGCTTGTTATACGCGATAATTACGCATTAAACCGACAACTTTACCGATAATGGACACTTCGTTAAGTTCGAAAACCATATCGTCTAACAGCTCGTTTTCGGGGTGGAGGACAATCTTTCCGTTGCGGTTATAAAAACGTTTTACAGTCGCCGTTTCGTCTTCATTGACAAACGCCACGACGATTTCGCCGTTTTCCGCCGTTTGTTGACGGCGTACTATAATTTTATCGCCGTCCATAATGCCCGCATCAATCATCGACGTACCTTGTACACGAAGCATAAATAAATCTTCGCCACGGAACTCACCAACGGGGAAGGTGTAATAATCTTCATAATTTTCATAAGCGAAAATCGGTTGCCCAGCCGTGACAACACCCAAAAGGGGCACGTTGATTCCCGATCCTTTGCCGATTGTCACCGCACGCTTTTTGTTGTCCGTTTTATTTAAGTAGCCCTTATTTTGTAATTTTTCAATATAGCTGTGCACCGTTGCCGTCGATTTAATTCCGCATTCCTTGCCGATTTCACGCACGGAAGGGGTATAGCCGTTTTCTTCGGTAAACTTGCGAATATAATCCATCACTCGATTAAGCTTTTCTTCACTTACCATAACGCACTCCTTTTTTTCTTTCGTTTATGACATTATAACACACTTTTTTATAAAAAGCAAACAAATGTTTACATAAAATAGTTGATTTTCATAAAAAATATGCTATAATATATATAAGTAAGCGAGGTGAACGTATGAAAGAATCGAAATTGAAAGTGGAATGCGTATTATACGATAGGGAATGTATCGGCTGCATGGAATGTGAAAAGTGCGACCTTGATCCCAACAAAGTTTGCGACAATTGCGGCAAATGTATTGATATGCCCGACGTTGCGTCCATTAAAATTGACAAAATTTACACAAATCCCGACGAATACGACGAAGAATAAAAGCAAAAGCTGTTGATGAAAATCAACAGCTTTTATATTGTCGTGCAACTTTTGATATACGATTGAAAATAATCGGCGAAGCGTGTGGGAATTGTGGCAAAAACCGTTTGTCCGTCGTCGCCGTACTCAATTTTTCTTTCGATTAAATACTCTTTAATCTTGCCGTATTCGCTCGATTTTTCGTAGGGGATAAACAGCTCGCAAAGCATGTATTCGTTTGCAAAATGGCGGAAAATCTCACGTTTTAAGTGCTCCAAGCCCAGTTTATTTTTGGCGGAAATAGGCACGCTTTCAAAGGGGAAAGCAGACGTATCCTTGCAATCTTCGCTCTTGTTCATGACAACGAGATAAGGGGAAGCAAAGGACAATTCCTTAAGCGTTTCCAAAGTTGTTTCAAGTTGCATGTCGTATTCGCCTTGCGCATCACACACAATCAAAGCCAAATCGCAATTTATAGCGCTTTCAAGCGTAGATTTGAACGCCGCAATCAAATTGTGCGGTAAATCTTGCAAGAAACCAACCGTATCAACAAGCAAAAACTCGACGCCGTGTATGGTAAAGGAACGAGAAGTGGGGTCAAGCGTGGCAAAAAGCTCGTTTTTAACGTACGTTTCCGCACCCGTAATTGCATTGAGGAGGGTGGATTTACCCGTATTTGTGTACCCAACGAGCGCAATCGTTTTAATTTCGTCTTTTTTCCGTCGTGCAGTCAACTGACTACGGCGTTTTTCCGTTTCTTTTAATCGAGTTTCCAAATAGTGCAATCGTCCACGGATATATCGTCTATCCGTTTCCAACACCGTTTCACCGGGACCTCGAGTGCCAACGCCACCACCCAAACGGGAAAGTGCTGTGCCTTTGCCTTTCAAACGGGGGTATAAATACTTTAATTGAGCAAGTTCTACCTGTAATTTACCTTCGCTACTTTTGGCGTTTTTCGCAAAGATATCCAAAATAAGCGTAGTGCGGTCAATCACTTTTCTATCGTCAAGCGCTGCTGAAATATTTAAGGTTTGAGAAGGGGATAGTTCGCCGTTGAATAAAATCGTTATCTCGTCTAAACCGTCCAAACGCTCGCTTAATTCTTGCAATTTACCCGAGCCAATAAAGGTTGCGGGGTTAATTTCGTGTACGTTTTGATAAATCGTGCCTGCGTAAACTGCGCCCGCGCTTTCAATCAAGGAAACGGCTTCTTCTTGCAAAACACGGTATTTTGCGGCGTTTTCCTTCGTTATCGGCTGAATTATATAGATTTTTTCCAGTTCTTTTTGAAGATTATCATACATATACGATTATTCTTCCTTAGTTTCGTCGTTGCGCAATTTGACAGCGGAAGCAACTCTACGTCTATTCTCTTCCGTAATCGCCGCATAGTGCTTTTTCGTGGTATTTACGTCACGATGCCCTAAAACGTCCGCAACTACGTAAATATCGTTCGTTTCATTATACAATCGAGTGCCGTACGTGCTGCGAAGCTTGTGCGGCGTAATCTTTTTAAGAGGGGAAACGATTTTGCTGTATTTCTTTACAAGCATTTCAACAGAACGCACGTTGATACGTTTGTATTGCATGGAAAGAAAAAACGCCTTTTCGTTAGGGGGAACTTTGCTATCGTTCGATTTTTCAACGATATATTCTTGCAAAGCGTACTTAACTTCGTCCGAGAAGAACAAAATTGCTTGATTTCCGCCTTTTCTCGTCACCAAAAAGGAATTTTCCGAAAAATCAAAGCTGTCGTTATCCAAGCCAACGAGCTCGCTAATACGGATTCCCGTGCCTAAAAATAAGGTTAAAATAGCTGTATCACGGATTTTAGTCTTGTTATGATACCCAACGGCATGCTTGCTAAGCCCACTTCCGCTTTCCGCAACGTTGATAAGATCGGAAACTTCGCCCGCATCCAAACGGATAATTTCTCTATCATGCTGCTTGGGTGTGGGGACTTTTGCGGAATTGTCTACCATAATCATGCCACGGTTGAAAAAATACTTAAAAAGGGCACGTACAGCCGACAATTTCCTTGCTTTTGCTCGTTCATCGCACGAAAGGCGCTTCCCACGGAATTGATAGTGGGATAAATAGCTTAAAAACAGCTCGATATCGTTGTGATGAACGCCCTCTAAATGTTCGAGCGTCAAATCGGTAGGTAAATAGTTTTTATAACGTTTTTTGCACAAGAAATCGAAGAAAATACGCAAATCATAGGCGTATTTCAAGCGAGTTTGACAGCTTGTACGGCTTTCAATCCCCAAAAAATAGTCTTCACAAAAAGAGGGGAGTTCTTCCAAAAGTTCGGCAAGTTTGTCGATGTCTTGTATATTACGTGTCGTATAGTAGTTCTCGTTTTTCATATCTATATTGTAAACCAAAATAAGGGAAATTGTCAATAGAAAATAAGTATTTTCCGAAAAGTTGCAAAAATTTCCCAAATCGTCACTATTTCATTTCCTTATTATAAATTGACGCATACGACAAAATAGGGCATACGGCGTAAAAAAATAAGAAAAACCCTTGCAAAACAAGGGTTTTTAATGATTATCAAGCCATTGTGAGCTTTCGCCCACACATATTTTATTGCGGTGGGGAATATCCTTAACTATTCGTAAAACACAGCTTTTACGAAATCTTATGCCTAATTTTAGGCAATATATAGTGGTTTTGGCTGTTTTTTAATATTATTGTAAACTTTGCATTATTTTGCGTTTACGAAAATTCCGTACGCATACGGCTTAATTTCCATTTCTTTTTCGTAATTTGCATTTGTTAAAAGTTCGGTGATTTTTTCGGGCAATTCTAATATATACGGTTTTGAAGAATTGTTTACGTAAATATATACGTCGCCAAAATCATTGCTGCGCTTATAAATCATCAAGCCGTCTTCCACTCTAATTTCGCAAAATTCGCCGTCTTTGAAAATTTCACGATACGTTTTGCGAATATTACCTAATTTTTGATAGAATTTAAGCAAGTCTTCGTTCAAATTTTCCCAGTCAAAACAGCGGCGACAGAACGGATCAATGTGTCCTTCAAGCGCATTTTCATCGCCGTAATACAAACAAGGCACACCCGGCAACGTATATTGCAAAACGGCTGCCATTTTCAACTTTTTAATAGCATTTTCCTTGTCTTTTTCACTCAAATATGCGCTCGGCATCGACATTTCTTCCTTATTTTGGCAGTAAATTCCGCCTAAAACAGTCAAAATACGCGCCGTATCGTGCGTTCCAAGTATATTCATAAGGCAATCAACCGTTTGTTTGGGATAATGGTTGATTAAAACACGGATTGTGTTCAATAAACCGCTTGCATTGCCCGTTTTTATATAAGAAATCAACGATTCTTTAAGCGGATAATTCATTACACTGTCAAGTTCGTGTCCTTGCAAATACTCACGGCGCTTGGAATACGCCACTTTGTTAGAAGCATCTTCCCAAACTTCGCCGATAATTATGGCGTTTGGATTGCTTTCTTTCACCGATTTTCTCAATTTTTGCAAGAAAAAGTCGGGTAATTCGTCAGCAACGTCCAAACGATAACCGCCGATTCCAAAAGAAAGCCATTTTTTCAAAACACCGCCCTTATCAAAGATAAAACGCTGATAATCTTCCGAATTTTCGTTTACTTCGGGCAAAATATCAATTCCCCACCAACTTTCGTAGTCGTACGGGAAATTCGTAAACGAATACCAAGAATAATACGGCGAATCTTTCGATTGATATGCGCCAACGGACGGATAATTGCCATATTTATTAAAATAAACGCTGTTATCGCCCGTATGATTAAATACGCCGTCCAAAATAATGCGAATTCCCTTGGATTTTGCTGTATTTACAAGCGATTGAAAGTCTTTTTCCGTGCCTAAAATCGGATCGATATTCATATAATCGGACGTATCGTAGCGATGGTTGGAAGCCGCTTCAAAAATCGGATTAAGATAGATAATAGAAACGCCAAGTTCTTCCAAATACGGTAATTTTTCTTCAATTCCTTGCAAATTTCCGCCGAAAAAGTCGTTATTTAACACTTTTCCGTATTCATTTGGACGGAAAGACGGTTCTTCGCCCCATTTTCGAGCAATACGACCGTTTATGTCTGGCATAGTTCCCTTTTTATAAAATCTATCGGGAAAGATTTGATACATTACGCCGCCTTTGAACCAGTCGGGCGTTTCATAATCTTTTGAATAGGTTGTAAGCAAAAAGCTTTGCGCTCTTTCACTCAAATAGCCTATTTCTTGTTCGCCACAAGAGATGAAGCCTTTGTTTTTCACGGAAAAATGGTAAAAATACAAGCCAGGCGCGGGTGCTTCAATAGAAATTGACCAACCAAACGCCGTTTTTTGCATCGGATACGATTCGGGCAACTCCCCGTCCTTGCAAAATACGAAAAACGCGTCGAGATGAGGCTTTTGATAATCCTTTTCACTCGGCGTGCAAAGAGCGTCGGTGGGAATATTGTTCACCCAACCACGCGTAGGCGCATTTTTTAATAAAAATACGTTAAATTGTATTGCTTCCCCCGTCTTTACCGCGCCTATGACACTTTTACAAGCGCTATCCAACGGGTTAAAATATACGTGCATCGACATTGTACATCATCCTTATTCAAGCAAAAAGCCGTAAATTTAGTTTACGGCTTTTTGCCCAAGTTTATACAAATGGTTTATCTTGAATTTCTAATTAGTGCAAAGCTTTCAAATCCCAAATGTTTTCAGCGTATTCCTTGATACTTCTATCCGCGGCGAAGAAACCAGCAGCCGCGATGTTGCGAAGCGCTTTTTGGTTCCACAAACGCTTGTCGGAAGCATACAATTTGGACATTTCTTCTTGCGTATGCACGTAAGAATGATAATCCGCCATACACATATACGGGTCGGCAATGGGCGAACCAGTAAGCAAGTAGCTTGCGATATCACCAAACGATTCGCCGTTGAATCCTACGATAAGCGCTTCTACGACACGACGAAGCATCGGTTCGTTATTGTAATATACGCTTGCAGAATAGCCGTTTCTCCAAACTTCGGAAACTTCGTCAGCCTTCAACCCGAAGATATAGATGTTTTCATTGCCCACTTTTTCAGCCATTTCAACGTTTGCGCCGTCAAGCGTACCAATCGTCAATGCGCCGTTGATCATGAACTTCATGTTGCCCGTACCACTTGCTTCTTTACCAGCAAGCGAGATTTGTTCGGAAATTTCCGAGGCAGGCATCAATTTTTCCGACATCGTTACGTTATAATCTTCAAGATAAATAACGTTCAATTTTTCGGAAATCTTGGGATTTTTACGGATTTCAGCGGAAATATAGCAAATCAACTTAATGATTTTCTTTGCCATATAATAGCCCGCAGCTGCTTTTGCTGCAAAGATATACGTCTTGGGTTGCATGGGCGCATCGGGATTTTCTTTCAAGATGAGATAATCGTTGATGATGTGAAGCACGTTCAAAAGTTGACGTTTGTATTCGTGCAAACGCTTTGCTTGAACGTCGAAAATCGAGTTAGGATTGATAATAACGCCTTGCTTTTTATAAGCAAAATCAGCAAATTGTTGCTTCTTAATCGCCTTAATTTCGTCCAAACGTTTCAATACGCTGTCATCATTTTCAAACTTCTTGAATTCCGCCAATTTCGCCGCATCTTTCGCATAGCCTTCGCCGATACAATCGTTCAAAAGCGAGCAAAGTTCGGGGTTGGATTGATTAAGCCAACGTCTATGCGCAATACCGTTCGTCACGTTGGTGAACTTTTCGGGCGTATAATCGTAGAAATCCTTGAAAATGCTTTCTTTAATAATATCGCTGTGCAAACCAGATACGCCGTTTACGTGGTGCGAGCCAAGTACGGAAAGGTTTGCCATCTTAACGGTATTATAAGAAATAACGGACATACGGGAAATCTTATCCCAATCGCCGGGGAATTTCTTCCACAAATCTTCGCAGAAACGACGGTTGATTTCTTTCAAAATCATATAGATACGAGGCAAACGTCTTGCGATAAGATCTTCAGGCCACGTTTCCAACGCTTCAGCAAGAACGGTGTGGTTGGTGTATGCACAAACTTTCGTCGTGATATCCCACGCTTCGTCCCAATTCATGCCGTTTTCGTCGATGAGCAATCTCATAAGTTCGGGTACGGTCAATGCAGGGTGCGTGTCGTTAAGGTGAATTGCAGCCATTTTCGGCAACAATTTAAGCGAGCCGTATCTTCTCTTGTGGTCGGCAAGGATATTTTGCAAAGATGCCGAAACAAGGAAATATTGTTGCTTCAAACGAAGCGACTTACCTTCTACGTGGTTATCGGCGGGATACAATACTTTGGAAATGAGTTCCGCTTCATTGTCTTCCTTCATAACCGTGTTATAATCGCCTTGCGAGAAAAGCTTCATGTCGAAGTTTTGTACGCTGCGCGCTTTCCAAAGACGGAGAACGGAAACAGCTTTGCTGTCATAACCTGAAACCATCATATCGTAAGCAACGGCTTGTACTTCTTTTGCATCGCGATAAATCGCTTCCATGCCGTTTTCCGTCCACTTTTCTTCGATATAACCGTCGAATTTTACGGTGAACGTCTTATCGCTTCTTTGCGTAAGCCAAACTTCGCCACCGGGAAGCCATACGTCGGGAAGTTCCGTTTGCCAGCCGTCTACAATCTTTTGTTTGAAAAGACCGTAATCGTAGCGAATCGAATAGCCCATTGCTGGATAATCGCCCGTAGCAAGTGCATCCATGAAGCAAGCAGCAAGACGGCCAAGACCGCCGTTGCCAAGCCCTGCATCCGGTTCTAATTCATACAAATCTTCCAAAGAAGTATCGTATTCTTTCAAAGCTTCAGCAAAAACGTCGGAAACGCCAAGGTTATACAAGCTGTTTTTTAAGGAACGTCCCATAAGGAATTCCATGCACATGTAATACACTCTCTTGCCCTTCGCAGCTTTCGTCGTCGTGTGGAATTTATGTCTTTTTTCAAGCATAATATCACGAACACTCATAACAACAGCTTTATAAAGCTGGTCCTTACGAGCTTCCGACGGCGCAACCCCGAAATAGCGAGAGAGTTTACCTTGAATCAACTCTTTTGCTTGTTGTTGGGTAAATTGTTCTTTTTCCATATTCTATCTCCTAATAAAATTTTCCTTTTGTGTTATATAACAACGCTGCGTGCGTTGCATTATTTTAATATAAAGTAGATTGATACAACGCCTTATAATCTTCAGCGGAACGTTGCCACGAGAAATCGGTGGTTGCCGCCTTCTTCATTAACTTTGTCCAAGCTTCCTTATTTTTATACGTTTCGATTGCTTCATGGATAACGTAAAGCATATCGTATGCGTTGCAAGAAGCAAACGTGAAACCGTTGCCGCCTGCGCCGTAAGGCTTAATGCTGTCGTAAAGTCCACCCGTTTCTCTAACTACGGGAATCGTTGCATAACGAGAAGCAATCATTTGCGAAAGTCCGCAAGGTTCGCTGATAGAAGGCATTAAGAAAATGTCCGCGCCCGAATAAATCTTTCTCGACAAATCGTTGTTGAAAGCAATATTCGCCGACACTTTGCCAACGTAGCGATGTCCGATATCTTTGAAGAATTCTTCATACGCAAAATCACCCGTGCCGAGCAATACAAATTGAACTTCTTCATGCAAAATATCTTCCATTGCCGCTTTTACAAGATCCAAGCCTTTATGGGAAACCAAGCGAGAAATCATGGCGATAATAGGCACGTCTTTTACAGGCAAACCGAGCATTTTTTGCAATTCCGTCTTACAAATTTGCTTATTTTCCAAATTGTCGGGCGTGAAGTTTGCAAACAACGCTTTGTCCGTTTCGCAGTTGTACGAATTTACGTCGATACCGTTCAAAATACCCGTAAGCTTGAATGCGTTTTTGCAAATAATGTCTTGCAAGCCGTGTGCATATTGCGCCGTCTTAATTTCATTTGCATACGTAGGGCTAACCGTCGAGAAGCGTTCGCTGCACTCGATTGCCCCCTTCATCAAATTGATACAGCCTTCATATTCGACAAGCGAACGAATGTCTTCGCCAAGACCAAACAAATCGCCGAGAATATCCAAGGAATATTTGCCTTGATACTCGATATTGTGAATAGTGAAAAGCGAACGAATTTTGTTGTATTCTTTCTTGTCTGCGTAAAGCGTTTTAAGATAGATAGCCGAAAGCGCCGCTTGCCAATCGTGGCAATGGATAATATCGGGGAAGAAATTGATAAACGGCATAATTTCAAGCGCGCTACGCGAGAAGAACGCAAAGCGTTCGCCGTCATCGAAATAGCCATAGCAGCCAGGACGTTTGAAATAATATTCGTTATCAATGAAATAATAGGTCACGCCGTTTTCTTCGCAAGTAAATACACCGCAATATTGATTTCTCCAACCAAGCGGCACGTAAATATTGCCCATATAGGAAAGTTTTCTGCGTTGATCGGGTTTGATATCCGAATACAAAGGCAATACCACGCGGATGTCATATTTAGCATCTTTTGCAAGCGCTTGCGGCAACGAGCCGATTACGTCGGCAAGCCCACCCGTTGCAATAAAAGGTCTTGCTTCGGAAGCAATAAATAATACCTTGTGCTTTTTAGCAACTTTGGGCTCGCATTTCTTCGTCTTTTTAACGGGAGTTTCCACTTCCTTTTGTTCTAACACTTTAACAGTCTTTTTAGCGGTTTTTTCAGCCATAACAAAACTCCTTATGCTTTCTATCATAACAGCGTCGTATCCGTATAAAACGGATACGGCGTTGCTCGTTTTTATTAAATTATAATCTCGTTCCCTTGGGAATGTAGTACGGAAGCGTATCGCAGCCGCCAAGCGTTTTCTTATCGCTTACAACAACGTTCTTATCGGTGATAACGCAATCAAGCGTGGTGTTTTGACCGATAATGTTGTCTTGCATTACGATAGAGTTGCGGACAACTGCGCCCTTTGCAACTTTTACGCCACGGAAAAGAATAGAGTTTTCTACTACCCCTTCAATTTCACAACCATCGGAAATCAAAGAGTTTTTAACGACTGCATATTCGCCGTATTTGGAAGGTGCACTATCGCGTACTTTCGTGTAAATATCTCTATCGCCGAACAATTCGTCACGAACGGTTTTGTCCAAAAGTTCCATGTTGTGCTTATAGTAAGCGGACATGGAATCGATGCCTGCGTAATAGGTTTTATGTTCGTATGCGTAAATCTTCAAGCTGTTCAATTGTTTTGCAAGAATATCACCTTCAAAGCTCGTAAAGCTGTGCGTTACGGAATCTTCTACAAGGTTAAGCAAGAATTGACGGTTTACAACCATTACGTTGATAAATGCGTTTACTTTTTCACCCTTCGTCACGTGGGGAGAAAGTTGAATATCTTTTACACGACCGTCATTGTCCGCGCTTACTTTCATAAAGTCGGATTTTCTTGCGATTTCACGCTTGTGCGTAACGAGCGTAATATCCGCATTTTTGCTTTCGTGGTAGTCGATAATGTCCGCAACGTCGAATTTTGCAATGCCGTCGCAATCCATAAGTACTACGTAATTTTCGTTGCGGTGATTTAAGAAACCTTGCAAACTGTGCAATGCTTCCAATCTCGTCGTGTACATTTTATCGTGTTTTTCCGAGAAAGGAGGCAAGAGAATAAGACCACCGTCTTTTCTCGCCAAGTCCCAATCTTTGCCGCTACCGATATGGTCGATAAGCGAACGATAGTTGTTGCTCGTCATAAGCCCTACCGTGGTAATACCAGAGTTTACCATGTTGGAAAGAGCAAAGTCGATAATACGATATCTTCCGCCGTAGGGAATAGATGCCATCGTTCTTCTACGAACGAGTTCAGGCACGTTTTCTTCGTGCATGTTAGAAAAAATAACGCCGATTGCCGAAATAGCCATGATTTTTCTCCTCCTTACGCCAAAATGTCTTTTTCGTGTTTTTGACCTTCGCTTACGACTACGCCGTCAGCAACGGTTAAGCCTCTGCCCAAAACCACGATTTCCGCTGTGGGGTTCTTTTCAACGCCGATTTTTGCGTTTTTGCCCACGGTAACTTCTTCATCGATAATCGAATAAGAAACGGTTGCGCCCGCTTTTACAACGCTGTTTGCAAGCAAAATAGCGTCTTTTACAACTGCGCCCTTTTCTACTACAACGTTGCTTCCAAGTACCGAGTTTTCAACTACACCGTCAATTTCACAGCCAAGTGCAATCATCGAGTTCTTTACAACGCCGTGCGCGCCGATATGTTCGGGGGGCGCCAAAGGATTTCTCGAGTGAATTTTCCACGATTTATCCGCAACGTCGAATTCGGGATCGGTGCCAAGCAAGTCCATGTTCGCTTGCCACAAGGAAGCAACCGTACCAACGTCCTTCCAGTAGCCTTGGAAACGGTAAGATTGCATCTTTTCCCCTGCGTTAAGCATTGCGGGCAATACGTCTTTACCAAAGTCTTTAGAAGAGTTAGGATTTGCATCGTCAGCTTCCAAATATTTGAAAAGTTTATCCGCCTTGAAGATATAAATACCCATGGAAGCAAGCGTGCTCTTCGGAATTTTCGGTTTTTCTTCAAATTGATAAATCGAGCCGTCGGGGTTGGTGTTGAGAATACCAAAACGAGACGCTTCGCTCAAAGGAACTTCGATTGCAGCAATGGTACAATCGGCGTTGGTTGCCTTATGTTCTTCAAGCATTGCAGCATAGTCCATTTTGTAAATGTGGTCACCCGAAAGAATCAAAACGTATTCGGGGTTGTACATTTTCATGAAATGCAAGTTTTGATAAATAGCGTTTGCCGTACCCGCATACCACGAAGAACTTGTCTTTGCTTGATAAGGCGACAAGATATGTACGCCACCGTACGTTCTGTCCAAATCCCACGGTTGGCCGTTGCCAATATACTCGTTGAGTATAAGAGGTTGATACTGCGTCAAAACGCCTACGGTATCAATACCAGAGTTAATACAGTTGGAAAGCGGGAAATCGATAATACGATATTTTGCGCCAAACGCAACTGCGGGTTTTGCAATATTCGTGGTAAGAGCGTAAAGTCTGCTACCTTGTCCGCCAGCCAAAAGCATTGCAACACATTCCTTCTTTCTTTGCATGAGAGAACCTCCCTATATATTGTTAATAAATTTTTTTCAAATAAACGCAAGTCAACTTGGGAAGGTCAAATCCGATGGAATATTCCTTTCCGTGACTAAACGATTTTTTCGTTTCAAATACACGCTTTTTCATCTTCCCGCTTCCGCCATAGCGCACGGAATCAGTATTGAAAACTACTTGATATTTCCCTTTGGGAAGCCCCAAACGATAGCCGATTAAATCGCAACCCGAGAAATTGATCATTACGACGTAGCTTTCCCCTTTCGTATCCTTTCTTTGATACGCCAAGAAGTTTCTATCGCTATCGTTCGCGGCAAGCCACTCAAAGCCGTCCCAAGAATCTTCAATTTCATAAAAAGCGGGCGTATTTTTATAAAATTCGTTCAATTCTTTCGTCATATCCGACAGCTTTTTATGCAAGGGATATTGCTTTAAGAAGAACTCGATGCCTTCTTCGTACGCCCATTCTTTGAATTGACCAAATTCGTTGCCCATGAAATTGAGTTTTTTGCCAGGGTGCGACATCATATAGCCCATAAATGAGCGCACACCCGCAAATTTGTCTTCGTATTCGCCGGGCATTCTGCCGATGAGCGAATATTTGCCGTGCACGACCTCGTCGTGGGAAATAGGCAATACGTAGTTTTCCGAGAAAGAATACATCATGGAAAACGTCAATTTCGTGTGGTCGCTTTTGCGGAAACAAGGATCGACGTTGACGTAGGATAAAATATCGTTCATCCAGCCCATATTCCACTTGAAACTAAAGCCCAAACCACCAAGATAGGTAGGCTTCGTCACAGCGCCCCACGCCGTCGATTCTTCCGCAACCATGATGGCGTACGGGAAACGCTCGAAAACAGCTTCGTTTAAGCGACGCAAGAACGCCATAGCTTCCAAGTTTTTGTTTTCGCCGTAGATGTTGGGCAGCCAGTCCCCCGGCTCTCTATCGTAATCAAGATACAACATAGATGCAACAGCATCTACACGCAAGCCGTCCACGTGAAAATACTCGAAAAAGTAAACGGCACTTGAAATCAAGAAGGAAAGAATTTCCGTTCGACCAAAGTCAAAACGTCTTGTCCCCCAAATTTTGTGCTCTTTTCTATCCCATTGCGGGCATTCGTACAACGGCTCGCCGTCAAATTCGTACAAACCAAAAGCATCTTTCGGGAAATGCGCGGGTACCCAGTCCAAAATAACGCCGATTCCCGCTTTATGGAAGCAATCGACAAGATACATAAAATCTTTCGGCTCGCCAAGACGGGACGTGACGGCAAAATACCCAGTCACTTGATACCCCCAAGAACCGTCGAAAGGATATTCGGTCACGGGCATAAATTCTACGTGCGTATAGCCCATTTTTACAACGTAATCGACAAGCTCGGTTGCAAGTTCACGATAGGTGTAATAACTGCCGTCTTCGTGCAACTTCCACGAAAGAAGATTTACTTCGTAAATGTTCATGGGCGACTTATAGATATTAGAGCTGTTTCTCTTATCAAAATACCCTTTATCCGTCCATTGAAAACCAGTTAAATCGTACGTTTTAGAAGCGTTTGACGACTGCGTTGACGGCGTTTCCGCATGGAAAGCGTACGGATCGGCTTTATACAATTTTCTGCCGTCTTTCGTTTCAATGCAGTATTTATATTTATCAAATTGCTTAACGTTTGGAATAAATAACTCAAACGTTTCGTTGTCAATCAATCTTTCCATCACGTTGGCATCGTCATTCCACTCGTTAAAATCCCCTACAATGGAAACCCTAACTGCGTGCGGCGCCCAAACCCTAAATATATAACCTTGTTTTTTGTCAACTGTCAAAGGATGCGCGCCCATCAATTGATAAGCGTTAAAATTCTCGCCGTGATGAAATAAATGAAGCGGATAATCAGCATTCAAAACACCCATGAAAAACCTCCTTTTTATCAGAAAAAAAACTGCGATACATATATTATGTATATTTTACTACATTTTCTTTAATTTTTCAAGGGAATTACGAAAAATTTTTTAAGAATTTTTGACTTTTTTTCTACAATTTTACACCTTTGCTTTCTTTCACCATAATTCCCTATATTTTTGCAATATTTTATCACATTTTCGAGTGTAAAAATTGTGTATTATGTCAAGCATAGCTATTATGCTATGCGTAGCATTATACCTATGTCACGCATACAACATGCTGAAAATAAGAAAAATCCCCTGCCGAAATAGGCAAGGGAAATACCTTTATAATTTACTATAATATTTTGTTTCACATAAATTGTTTCACGGTTAATTTATTTTTCGATAGAGATAAGACAATTTTCAACGTCCGTTTTCAATTTCGCCAAATCACCGTCGTTATTGATAAAATAACAAGATTTTAGATTTTTGCTTGGAAGTTTATCGTAATCGAATTGAGAAGCAATTCTTGCCAGCACATCCGTCTCACTCGCCCTATCACGTTCCATCACGGCATGCAAACGCTCGTTTTTATCTCTCATTACAACAATTACGCCGTCAAATAAATTTTCGTATTCACCTTCAAACAAAAGCGGCACTTCCGCAAAAACGAGTTTATTTTCACTTTCCGACATTTGTTTTAATAAACGAGCCATAATTTTAGGATGCGATAGATTGTCCAAGGTTTTTCTTGCTTTTTCATTAGAAAAGACGATATTCGCAAGCGCGCGACGATTGATGTTTCCATTTTCTATTGCATTTGGAAAACATCTCTCAATTTCGGCGATATATTCCCTATCTTGCACGATTTCTTTATAGATTTCATCGCACGAGAACACGGAATATCCCTTTTCTTTAATTATATTTATCACCGTAGATTTGCCGCAGCCAATTCCACCCGTGATAGCAATACGTTTACCCATATCAAATCCTATCAATCTTATGTTTCACAATGCTTGTTTCACGATTGTATTGTATGAAACGATTATCGTGAAACGTTATTTCGTTTCGTACCAAGATTCACCAACACCCACGTCAACCGTCAACGGCACCAACAGCGACACGGCGTTTTCCATTTCATTTTTCAAAAGTGCGGAAACGTCCGCAACTTCGTCTTTCGGACAATCGATAACCAGCTCGTCGTGCACTTGCAACACAAGTCGCGCCTTATAGCCACCATCTCTCAAGCGATTGTACACGTTTATCATCGCCACTTTGATAATATCCGCGCTCGAGCCTTGAAGAGGCATATTCATTGCAGCACGTTCGCCAAACGAGCGAACGTTAAAATTAGACGATTTCAATTCGTTAATAACGCGTCTTCTACCAAGTAACGTCTTAACGTAGCCGCTTTCCTTTGCCGTTTCAACGTTCTTTTGCATATATTCTTTTACGTCGGAATAGTTTGCAAAGTATTTATCGATATATTCTTGCGCCTTTTTAGGCGTAATATCCAAGTCCTTAGAAAGACCAAATGCGCTAATGCCGTAAATAATACCAAAATTGACCGCTTTTGCATCTCTTCGTTGCGACGAAGTCACTTGTTCAATAGGAATTTCCAACACTTGCGATGCGGTAAGCGCATGGATATCCGCGCCTTCGCAATACGCTTTAATCAATTCTTTACAACGAGAAAAATGTGCCAACAAACGAAGCTCGATTTGCGAATAGTCGGCATCAATCAACACGTTGCCGTCCGTTGCCGTAAAGAGCTTTCTAAGCGCACGCCCTTCGTCCGTGCGAATAGGAATATTTTGTAAATTCGGGTTTGCACTCGACAATCTACCCGTAGCAGTAAGGCTTTGGTTGTACGTTGTATGCACCTTTCCATTAACAAGCAACGGCTTAAACCCTTCTACGTACGTTGAATTGAGCTTTTGTATCTTTCTATAACGCAAGATTAAACGCACGATTTCATAATCGTCAGCGTACTTTTCAAGTTCTTCCGCCGTCGTTTTATATTTGCCGTCTTTCGATTTTTTATCCCCACCTATTTTCAGCTTTTCAAACAAGATTTTGCCAAGCTGCTGCGTAGAGTTTACGTTAAACGTTTCACCCGCAAGCGCGTAAATTTCTTTGGTAATCGAAGACAATTCCCCGCTAAATTCGGCAGCCGTTTTATAAAGCGTTTCTTCATCGATACAAACGCCCGCCCTTTCCATTTCAAAAAGCACTTTTACAAGCGGCAATTCTATATTTTGATACAATTCCTTTTCTTGCTCAAGCAAGCGGCTATAATAAAGATCGAAAAGTTGCGCCAAACCAAACGCCCTATTCTTTTCCGCTAAATTATTTTCGTTAAGACAATAGGTAAGCCCGTCCGAATTGCCAAGCCCGTCCGCCAAACATTTAATAATGGATACGTCGTCATATTTACACGCAATCTCGCAATTAACCGCCGACAATGCGTGCATGAGTTCTTTTACGTTATAGGCGATAACGTGCGTTTTTTCGGCAAATAAACGCCCATAAATAGGCGACAATTCCCAATCGAAGAAACCCGTGTCAAGCAAGTCCTTTTTGATGGGCAAAACGTACTCAATCGCAGCTTTTTTCGCATAATAATCATTATCCAAAAGGATAAAACGCAGTTCGTTATCCGTTATATCGCACGCAATTTTATCAATAGTTTTATTTTCTAATATGGAAAGCATTTCCGCTACGTTTGCAGGGAAAACCTCTTCCGCCTCAAAACGTACGCTTTCTTCTATAATACATTCTTCGCTTTCCTCTTCAAAGATGGACAAACCTACAAGCGTCTTAAATTCAAGTTCCGCAAACTTGTTTTTTACGCAGCTTTTGAAGGGCATTTTCAATAGACAATCGCCGATGCAAACGTTTATAGGCGCTTGCGTGTTGATGGTGGCAAGTTGTTTGGAAAAATACGCTTCTTCCCTGCCACTTTCAAGCTTGGTATGCAATGCACCCGTAATCTCGTCCAAATGTTCGTACACGCCGTTAATATTAGAAAAACGCTCTAATAAAGACATTGCCGATTTCTCGCCTATCCCTACAACGCCGGGGATATTGTCCGATTTATCCCCCATAAGCGCTTTCAAATCAATGATTTGAGCAGGCGTAAGCCCTATTTCGTCTTTGAAATTTTCAGCGGAAAGCTCTAAAATGTCGCTAACGCCCTTTCTCGTATAACAAACGTTGGTGGAATCGTCCACAAGTTGGTAAGCATCTCTATCGCCCGTGTAGATATACGTTTGCACGTCGAATTTTTTCGCCATCGTGCCAAGTAAATCGTCCGCTTCGTAGCCTTCAAGTTCAAGTGTTTTTACACCCATAAGATGCAATACTTCCTTCAAAATAGGCATTTGCACACGAAGTTCGTCGGGCATGGACTTTCTACCCGCCTTATAATCGGCATAAATTTTATGACGGAAAGTAGGCGCGTGTAAATCGAAAGCCACGGCAAAATAAGTAGGCTTTTTATCGGAAATTATTTTAAGCATCAATTTTACAAACCCAAAAACGCCGTTGGTAGGCGTGCCGCTTTTCGTTGTGAAAACGGGTGTAGCGTAAAAGGCACGGTTTATTAAACTGTTGCCGTCGATTAAAATAAGTTTTTCCATAAATAATCACCTACTTTTTTGCTTATCAATATTGTACCACGAAATCAAAAAAATCGCAAGAGAATATAAAAGATTTATTCAAAATAAACATTTTATCAAAAATTTGTTGTAGCTTTTTTATTTTTATTTGTGCTATAATACAATTGCTCGAGCAAGAAAAAAAACAAAAATATCAGGAGATTTATCATGAACACAGACAAAATTTACGCAGAACATATCGCAAACGAATATGCGCCCAAAAAAACCTCAAAAGTAAAAGCCTTAAAAAAATTAGACGCGAAAGCAAAAAATCCGCCGAAAATTTTCGCTTTAACGTTTGGCATTATTTGCTCTTTATTGTTAGGCACGGGTATGTGCCTTTGCATGGGCGTAATCGGGGCATTTTCAGCCATAAATATGGCTTGGGGAATTGTAATTGGTTGCACGGGGATTTTAGGTGTAAGCCTTAATTATTCTATTTATAAAACGATTTTAGCCAAATCAAAAAATAAATATGCCGATGACATTATTAAGCTTGCAAACGAAATTACAAACGAAGAATAATGCAATTTGATTTTCTTGAAAAAATCAGAAGAAATATTGATTTTAGGATAAAATTCTTTTTAAAGCTTTCTCTTATTTTCAACACAACTTATGCTTGTTTTTTATTTATTATTGGTCATATTTATTCTTCCTATTGGTTTATCGTCATGTCGATATACTACGCACTGCTTTCTTCTTCTCGTTTATATATTTTTAGAAAGATTGTCAACAAGAAGAAAATAAAAAGCACTTTTTCCAACGCAAAAACGTTACTACACTGTGGTTGTTTTTTATTGATAATCAACGTTATCGTTTCCATTGCAATGTTTATACTATTTAGAAAAGCCTCTAAAGGCTACCATCTTATAATTGTAATCACTATTGCAACATACACTTTTACAACACTAACGATTGCAATCATAAATAGCGCCAAATTTATTAAAAATAATAATTTCACCTATTTATCGTTAAAATTGATTACGCTCGTCGCAGCAAGCGTATCACTTGTAACGCTTACAAATACAATGCTGACAAGCATCGGCACCGACAACGAAGTTTTACGTAGCATTCTTTTGCCCATTTTAAGCGCAGTTGTTGCCCTTTTTATTGTCGGAATTGCAATTGTAATGATTATAAATGCAAATAAAATCTTAAGGACGTATAAAAATGAAGAAAAACAACAGTAAATATTTCTATACCGCACAACTTATGAACCAAGCACTGTTAGAATTGTTAGAGAAAAAAGACCTCGAATTTATTAGTGTGACGGAAATCACAAAGAAGGCGGGCGTGTATCGATCCACTTTTTATTTGCATTATGAAAACATATACGAACTTTTTGAAGAAACGATTGAAAATATCAATAAAAATTTTCTTCAATCCATGCAAGGAAACATTCCGTCGATGGACAGCAAAGATACTTCCTTTTTGATGACTTCGCAATATTTAATACCATATTTGGATTTTGTGAAAAAGAATAGAAAAATATTAAAATTAATACACCAAAGACCACACTTATTCAAGGTTGAAGCGACCTATAAAAAGATGTATCAACAATATTTCTATCCCGCTATAGCAAATTTTATTAAAGATGAAAGTAAAAGAGTGTTTTTATTAGAATTTTACACACGTGGCGTTTCCGGTATTATCAATAAGTGGTTGGATTTAGATTGTAACTTAGCAATAAACGATTTAATTAAAATTATTAAAGATTGCGTAGGATACACGCAAGAATAATAAAAAACACGTCTAATTGACGTGTTTTTTATATACGCCTTAATGTTCGCTCCTTGCCCGTAGTCGAACTAACTTTCAACTTCTACACTCGGCACGCAAAAAAAAAGACGCATGCGCTGGTGCCGCTGGTATGCGCAAGCGCATTGCGGCGTCGCTCATCTGCAATACAGTTTCAAACAACCTTTTCGTGTTCGCTCCTTG
>JAZQWG010000020.1:0-17643 GCA_045632265.1 Candidatus Scatosoma sp. | reverse complement strand
TAACAGGGCTGATAAGCACTTCCGCAAGCCCGCTTGCCGACGAGAAAACGAGCGTGCCAAGCACAAGCCCTAAATACACGTGCGCAGGGAAAATTTGCGGGGAAACAGCAAACAGCACCAACCCCACCGCCGCAATCACGGGCGTAATTTTCACCGCAAACGGGATATTGAATTTATGCGAGAAGAAAGAGAAAATTAAATCCACACCAAGCTGCGTGCAAAAATTGATAAGCACGAGCGTGCCCAAAAGGGAATAGGAAATACCGTAAAGAGCGCGAAAAGTCAAAAATAAAACGGGCGGAAGATTTGCCACCACCGCCATCGTAATATTCGTCATATAGCAGGAAAACTTCACCCCGCGATATCTTCTTTCCATCGTTAAAACTCCTACGTCTTGCAATCCTTGTATATTATAACAAACCAAAATGAAAAAAGCAATGGTTTGCCCGCAAAATCGTGGGCAAAAACGCAAAATAAATATCCCCACGTGAAAACGTAGGGATATTTGTCTTTTCGCCTTTTAATCGCCTTTTTTGTGCTTTATGCAATTAGCCAAGCGTAATCGTGCCGTCTGCTTCCGTGTAGTTATAACGAACGCCCTTTTCACGCATCCAAGCTCTCGTTTCAAGCGTCGTCAATCTAAACGTATTGATAAGTGTGGAATCGCCCACACCAGCGCCCCAAAGCCTATCGTCGTAATTATCAAACAACCAGTCGGGTGCGGGATACAAGCAAATGCGAATATCGTCGATTGCGTTGTAAAACGCTTGCGAGGTGCCCGCTTGACCATGGTGCGACATTTGTACAACTCGGCAAGAACGAATTTCCGCCAAGAAGGTTGCGTCTTGCAACAACGTATCGCCGTAATCACCCAAGTCACCAAGGAAGAGTACGCTTTCCTTTTGTACGCCGTTTTCATCGTACGTTTCCATTTTATACACTACGGACGAGTTGTTTGCGGGATTGCTTTCAAGATTAAACTTCGCTCTATTGAGCGCTTTCATCGTCACCGCGCCCGATTTCGTCGTATAGATAACGCCCACGTTGTATTCGATAACGTTCTTCACAGCCGCGCCATATCTATTTTGCCACGTCTTATCCGCATAAGGATCATCTGCCGTACCCGTGTAGTTGCCTGCGCCCCACTCGGTTGCCCAAGTAAGGTATTCCACAAACGGTGCGCCGTACTTTGCCCAATGACGATCCTCATCCGTTTGAGGAGGCGTGCCTTCAAAGTCGTAATACACGTTCTTAAAGCCGATGTCGCCGTAGTTTGCTCTATCCTTCAACATTGCAAAAACTGCGCCGATATGGTCGCCGTGGTAATGTGTAATAAACAACGAATCCACCCAGTACATCAAACCGCCGTCCGCTTGTCTTTCGGGGGTGACTGCGTCACGGATTTGTCTTGCTAATTCGGGCGCATCCGACGTCGTACCGCCGTCGATAACGAGCACTTCGCCGTCCCACGTCTTAATGACGTAGCTTTGCATTTGCTCTCTCGTTTGGTTAGCCACTTGTGTCAACTTCGTACCGCCGAACAGTTCATTGCCCGCAGGCGTTAAGTCTTTGTCTACCTTGATATTTTGGATAAGACAACGTACGTTTGCGCCCTCTCTAAACCCAAGATAGATATAGTTTTTGCCATTTTTGGAAACAACCGTCGTTTCCATATTCACTTGGCTTACCGTGTCTTTCGGGAACGCCCAATCCACCATTTTACCGCTTACGTCGAAGAGTTGCACTTTCGAGTAGCCGTTGTCCCCTTTCGTATCGGGACGAATGGTGAAAGAGAGATGTACAAGTTCGCCCACGCTAAATTGCGAAGAAGGAACTTCCACCCATAAACCCGCCATATCCGCGCCAAGCGACAAGTCTAACGAAGCGCCACTTGTTTGTACGGTTGCGTTTTCCGTAATCGCACTCGTTGCCGAGTAAATAGAGTATGCGCCCGCTTGAGGGGTTGCACTCGGCGTTGCTTGAATTGTGTAATTAACTTCTCTTTCCATGTCCGTTTCGCCTGTAAGCGCCGTGATTTCGTATTCGATAGAGCCGATGTAAATTTGACCGAACGAGCCGTCCGTCTTACGCAAACCAAGATATCTCAAATCGGTAAGACCAACGTTGTAGCCCCACGTAAACGTTGCCGTGCGATAACCCGAAATAGCATCGCCCGCATCGTTGCGTTGAATCGTCGCCAAAATGCCGCCGTCGTTTTTGCCTTCGCCTACGCGTTCACCCGCTTTATCGTGCCCGTCGTGCGAGATATATACTCTTTCCGCCGTAGAATCTTGCGCAACGTAGTAGTAAATGGTCATCGTAATCGACTTGAAGCGATAGCCTTGGTTTGCCAAGCCCAATTCGTACAAGTCAAGCGTGACGTCGTCCACGCCGTTTGCTTCTCTATCGGTGAGATAGTACGCCCATTGTTTGCCGTCGTTTGCATTGATGAAGCCGTCTTCAGGGATACCCGCTTCCACAAGCGTACCTTGTCTGAGAAGGGACATGTCTTGAGGGGTGATTACACCGCTGATAGATTCTTCACTCATCGGTTCGTGCATTTGGATATTGAAGCTGGAAATATACAATTCGAACGGCGAATCGAAACCTGCATAAATCATCAACGTGTTGTAATCAGCCGAAGCTTGCACCCACGTCTTATAACGATACATGCCATTGCCAAGCGCAGTCACTTGAAATTCGAGATGTTCGCCCACTTGTTTGCCCGCCGACGTATCGTAGCGAAGCAATACGGGGTGACCTGCGTTTACGGGATAAGCATCGAAAGAAACGTCGTACACGTAGCCGTTGCCCATGTTGTCCACTTTCATATTATCCGTCAACGCATCAATCAACAAGCCGTTGCCGTCTGCAAAATTGAAATGCAAACCGTAGTTGCCGAATACACGCGTTTCGTTGATAAGCTCACCACGAAGAACGGTGTTTTCCGTCATATAAGAAAGCATTTTATAATCGTAGCAAACGTTTGCGCCAAACTCCATCAAGTTGCCATACGAGAAATCCCACGTATGTCCGCCCGCCGCCAGCATTTCCGCATCGGTAGGCTTATAATAATCGCTCGGCGTGTCTTGACGACGTAAGCAACGAACGCTCATGTCCGCCAAGTACACGTCCGTCTTTGCTTGCGTGTAGAAGTTTAATACGAAATGTTGGTCGTTAGAATCAATGCTTTCATATTCAAGCGTCATCTTGTGCGTGCCCTTCTTGAAATCCATTACGCGCAAAGATTTATTGTAATTAGTTTCAGGAGTAGTTCTCCCATCCATAGCGATAAACGTTGCTTTCGTGTCGTATTCGCTATAATACCAAAATTCGATTAAGTAAACGTTGTGTTCGTCGTTTGCAGCTTCACTTTGCAAGTTGCCTTCGCCCGTTTGCGTATTTCTCGTCAAGCCGTACAACCAGTTGTCGCCTTGCCCCGTCAAGTGCATAACCACTTGCGAGGACGAGTGCGCGCCCAACGATGCTTGCAAATCGCCGCCAACCTTATTAAGGTTGACACGTTGCGCCCTATACGATTGTTCGTTGCCGATAGGCATGTACGTGTTGTACCAATCGTACACCACGCCGTTTGCCGTCTTCATATCGGCAAGCGATTGCATAGCGACAGGTTTCACCGCAATCGTCTTTTCTACGACGGGCATACCTTGATTGTTTGCCCCGCCAAAGAAGTTGCCTGCGCTATTGTTGCCTACTCTTGCCGTGACGGTGACGGATTTTTCCGTCGTAATATCGCCGTTGAAAACAACGTACGAGTTATCTTTTATCGTTTCCCCTTCCGAAACCGAGTATTGAACGTCCAAGTCCGCAAGGTTTTCCGTTTGGAATACGTACGTTTCGCCCGCAAACGCAAAATCGAAATCCCAGTCGTTCAAGCCGTAAACTTCTTCTACAACCGAGTTTACGCTCAACACGCCTTTCAATTCTTGATAACTGTAATTCGTGCCGTTGTAAACGTAATTTTTGCCATTCGTCACCGAGCTGTCGTAGCTGACTTCGCCCGATTTTTGATAAGCCGTCATGTTCAACCATTCGATAACGGGGGTTTGCGTTTCATTGCCTACCACAATCGAATAGCTGTGTCCGTTGTTAAGAGCGGAAGAAGCAATGTCTTCCACCGATTTCGCCATGCTACGATCAACGGGCGCATACACGATGCTACCGTTGCTGTATTGCACGTACGCAATGGCGATAAATTCTCTATCAAGGTTAGCAAATTGCACTTCGCCGATAGAGCCACGTATATAATACGTGCCCGTGCTTTCTTCGTACGCCAAGTTATCGCCCGTGTACGTAAAGCGGAAGTGCGGCGCATCCTTGAAGAAGGTGCAATAATCCTTTTGTTCGTCTTGCGCTTCGTACGCATCCATATACGAATCGGGGAAAATCATCATGCCCGCTTGCGCGCGATTTTCCTTAATCGCCGTTGCCGTTTCAGCGGAAAGTTTTGCCGAGAAACGGATAGCGGGATCGGCATCGGCAAGCGCTTGCGTATCAAGCGTACGCAACTGCGCGCTTACCATTGCAATCTTGGAAGCGTCTTCCACCACAGCCGCCGCCTTTGCCACCGTCCAGTCTTTGGAAAAACCAACGCCAAGCGCAAGCGCACAGCAAGAGAGCGCTGATAATATCGTTGCAATCAATTTTTTACAATTCTTTTTCATTATCAGTTCCCCCAAGAATCCCAGTTCATATCGCCGTCATTGCCGACGAATTCGTTGTTATCATTGTCGAAATCACCACTCGGCTTATTCGCCCAAACGCTTACGTTGTGCAAAATCCAATCGCTTGCCGCACCGTGGTAAGCGTTTTGCGCAAACAAGGAAACGATCGTGCAATCGGGCGCAAGCATGCTCGGGCTGACGATGTCGTAATTGAATACAAACGACTTCGTTGCTTCTTCATAATGCCATCTGCCGTCGTTCGTCCTCGTTTCAAGTAAGCCCGCCTTGGTGTAAACGCCGTCCACGCCGTACCAAACGTCAAGTTGCAAGCCGTAGCATACGTCTTCATCCATAAGCGCCGTCCACTTGTAAACGAGCGTACCCGCCTTATTTTCCGCAAAGCCTTCGGGGATTTCCAAAAGTGCCAAGTTCACCCCACTCGAACCGATGCTGTTAAGACGAAGGTTCAAGCCGTTTTGCGTGTACGAAAGGATTACCCCACCCGACCAACCGGAAACGGACGTCGAACCCGTCAAGTTGATGTTGATTCCGTAGAATTCACTCGTCGTATGTTCCATGGTCACGGAAACGTAATTTTCGTTTACGTTCGTGATTGCCGCTTGTACGTAGTCGTTATCGTGTTCGTACGTTTGCGGTGTCGTCAAGATAACTTCCGCAGGCAAATCGTTCATCGGCGAATCGCCGTGAGCAAAGTAGATAAACGACGTGCTGTCCACCGTCACTACGTCGGGAACGGTGAAGGTGATCTTATCGCCCTTTCTCGTGAAATAGCCGGGAAGATCGCTTACGTCAATATAGTTATCTTTTGCGCGCACCGTCAACTGCGTACCCGCTTTGTAAAGCCCCGTCGATACGCCGTCGTCGAACACTGCGTTGTCAATCTTCACGTAGATATATTCGTCCGTGGGAAGTCTATCCAAGTTGTGTCCTTGATAAATTTGCATCGCCTCGCCAAGCGCCAACATATCGTTGAGCACCGCAATTAGTTTTGGATCCCTTGCGGGCGCTCTGTCCGTCTTACCAAGCTTCGCGTACGCGTACTCTAATATACTATACTTCAACGGCTCGCTATAATACCCGTCCGCACCGTCGTCCAAATATACGCAAGCGTAGACGTCTTCCGTCATTCTTCTAACCGACAAATCGGTGAATGCGAATACGGGGTATTTAATGTAGTTAATCGTTGCCGTCATGGAAGCGGAAAGTTCCGCAGCGTGCGTGCCGTAAACGTATTCGCTTTGAGGCGTCGTCCAAATAAGCACCCTTACGTTCTTCTTTTGTGCTTCCGTAAGACCTTGCATATCCACTGCGTATTGAATATGTATCGTGTCTTTAATGGAAATGTTTGCCGCTTTGAACGTGAACGTGACGGGAATTTTAATGCCGCAAATGTCGCAGTTGCAATCACCGTTGCTGTCCACGCATACCGTCAATTCCTTGCCGCAAACGTCACATCTATGGTCTTTACCCTCGTCTGCACAAGGACCAAGTTCGCCCGCCGCAAAGGTAGCTTCCCCTTTCTTTCCGCATACACAACTATAATAATACGCTGCGTGCGAAGTACAGTCTGCTTTGTATTTCAAATATTCTTGCGTGGCAACTTGTTGATCGTAAACGTGTTCATTTTCTATGCCGCCGCCTACGTGCCCAACGTCAATATCGCCAAATTCGTTGTCGAAATAAATCGTTTCGTCGCTAAGCCACTTTTCGCAAACTTCGCATTTTTGGTCAAGGTCGGTGTCTACGCAAGCGCTGATCGATTGTCCGCAAGTGTCGCACTTGTGGTCTTTATTCGCATCGCCCGCTGCGTGTTCGCACGAAACTTTCAACGTCACCGTATAACCCGTCAACACGCCTTTGATATTTGCGGGGTCGAAACTGCCGCTCACCACGTATTGAATCGTCGTCGTACCCGTCTTTTTAAGGAGAATATTGCCGTTTGCATCAATCGTTGCTACGCTCGTATCGCTCGACGTAGGCGTTCCGTAAACGGTGTGCATTACGCCATCAAGAGCATTAAAGCCAAGCAATTTATTTACCGAAACGGAATCGGTAAGATCCACTTTCACAACGCCGCCCGATTCACCTTTCGTGCCTTCTATGGGATCAAGCGCAAAGTTAGAACCTGCGTAGTATCTATCGCTCGAAACCGAGTAGTAGTACGTTTCCACGCTTGTGCCCTTAATCTTATAGAGCGCAACGAGCGTTTCCTTATTGTCGAACGTGCCTTGCGCATCCACTTTCATTTGAATAATGGGGTTGCCCGCATCGCCGTACACGACGGACGTGCTTACGCCGTTGCTGATCGTATGTCCGCAAAGCACCATGAAGATGTTGGAACATTTGCTAATGAGCGAATCCCAAAGTTCTTGCGTGGAAATTGCGCCGTCGTGTTGAAGGTTGATATAACCGTCGTCGTTGTACGACAAATTGCCGTTCAAATACGAGTGAGTGGAAATGATTACTTTGTAATCAGGGTTGTTATTGATAAACGCTTTTGCTTGCGCCACCGTCGATGCTTTCACACCGTATTCCAAGGACACGATCAAATATTTATCGTTGCCGTTTGTAAATTTGTGCCAAGTGTTGCTCATCTTCCCTTCATCGAACGAGCCGAAGTTTTCCGTGCCCAGCCAATCGGTGTAGTTAGAAAGCGGGAAGTATTTATCATAGTATTCGGACGAACGATCCATTACGGGCGGGGTGTCGAACAAGCCCCAGTACCCTTCGTAATCGTGGTTGCCTTTCGTCAATACGTAAGGAAGGTTTGCATTTTGCAAAATTTGGTGTGCGATTTGCGCCGTGCGCCAATGACTTTCGTCGGGTGCTTGGTCAACCGTGTCGCCCAAGTTTACGGCGTATTTAATATTGTACGCCGTCTTATGATCGGCAATCCATTGATACATGCCCTTATACAACGCAGGATTGTAAACGAAGTTTTGAGGATCGCCAATCCCTACGAGCGTGAACGAGCCGTCGTTAAAATCGGTGGGATAGCTTACCGCACCATCCGTCACCCAATGTTGTTTCTCTTCAGCCGTTTCGGGGTTATAGACGTATGCACTTGCTTCGTCGTCAACCAACACGCTTATCGTATTGTTTGCCGTGCCGTCGAACAATGCGTTGCCGTCCACTTTCTTGATAGCCACACCCGATTTCGTGTGCAACGCTCTATTTTCAATAGTAAACGTTTTTGTGTACGAATCCAAACCGATTTGCGTGCCGTCCGAATTCAACTGGTCGTACGTGACAGCCATCTTCACGCCCGTCGCCGTATCCGTCAATTGCACGTCCATAATCGTCTTTGCTTTCCAGTAGCTAGACGAATCTACCGTGCTCCAACCGTTCACCCACATCGTATCCACAAGCGACATTTCGCCGTTTTTACAAGATACTACGGCAGGTCTATCACCGATAGAAACGATGATTGCAAGCCAGTCGCCTTGCGCGCCCCAAGCGTTCACGTTCGAAAAACGAAATTCCGCACCATTTTGCTCTTGCGAGGAATACGTCCAAGCAACTGCGTCCGCGCCATCGTTCCATTTATACATATAGATGAAACCGCCCCAGCAAGAATCCGTCGTTGCGTTAAAGTCCGTCGTGATCTTGATGTCCGCATTGCTTTCAAATACGTTTGAAATCGCCGCGAAATTGTGGTAAGCATCAGGCGCTTGCGCAGGCACCAACAACTCGTTGTTGCTTGCCACGTTCACCGTTGTGTTTTCGTTCCAATAGCTATCCGAAGAGCCGTATTCGACAGCCCCGCCGTCCACTTGCGCCAAGTAGATATTGTCAAACCATACCGTACCCGTAGAGCCGTAGAAATACAAGCCAAGCGTATGCTCGCCCGTTGTCGTTGCCGTAAATTCCATAGAGAACGTTCGCCAGCCCTTCGTGCCCACTTCTTGATATTTGTCGCTTAAGTAGCCCACCTTTTTAAGAACGGTGCCCGACGCACGAACGCCGTTTTCACGCACTTGCGCCCAAACGCCTTCGCCTGCCGACGTGCCCACTTTCAAGTTTTCCGTCTTGATATCCACGTACAGCATGTATTTATGCCCCGCCGTCAACGTCAAGCCGTGATTGATAAACTGGTTGCCGTCTTCCGTGTTGCTCAACTTCAAAGCGCCGTTTTCCACCGCTTGCGTTAAGGTCGATTCGTCCTTTTCGCCGTCCTTGTCGCTATCCCACCAAAGCCAGTTTGCGTTGGTTTCGTGCAAATAGCCCAAATCGCCCGTATCAAACGTACCGTCCTCAACCAAATTCGAGCTTTCGGCGTTTGCCGTCTTCATAGAAGACGACTTAAGCTGCGCTGCCGTCCCAAAACCAAGGCAGGCAACGCAAACCGTCGTCAATCCATATATCCATTTTCTAAATCGTTTCATATTCAAAACCCCTTTCTCTTAAAGAAAATCTCGTGTAAAGATTATTTCTATCTTTCATCAGAATTCATCCCACTCCAAGTTATCATCGTCCTCGTCGATGGAATGTCCCAAGATGATGTCATCTTGCCATAGAATAATCTCGATCTTCGGTTTTTCATATTCTTCTTGATCGATCATCTCACACTCCCTCCAAATCGAAAGTTCCCCTTTCGCCTTCTCGTTATGGTTCGTTGCTCCTTAAGGCAAATAATTAGGTTTATTTGCCGATACGCTTACACTTGAAATCGTCCAATCACACGTTGCCCCACCATAGCCGTTTTGTCCATAGTAGCTCATAATCGTACAATCGGGTGCAAGCATATTTGCCTCGACCACGTCGTAGCGCAAAGTGAACGATTTGTTCGCCCCATCATAGTTCCACGTGCCCGTGTCGTTTCTCACTTCTTGCAAGCCCACTTTCGTGTATACGCCGTCCACGCCGTACCACAAATCAAGTTGCAAGCCGATACAGCCTTGATCGCTCATCAGCGCCGTCCACTTATACACAAGCGTGCCCGCTTTATTTTCCGCAAAGTTCGTGGGAATATCTAAAATGAACAATGCAATCCCGCTTGAACCTGCGCTGTCAATACGGATATGCGCTCTATCTTGCGTGTACGAGAAGATTACGCCGCCGTTCCAGCCTTGTGCGTTGCCCGTCAAGTTGATATTGATACCATAATAACTGCTCGTCGGACGTTGCATGGTGACTGAAACGTAATTTTCATTGACGTTTTCCACCGCTTTCACTACGTTGTCGGTGGTATAAGCAAACGTTTGCTCCGTCGTCAAAAGCACTTGTGCGGGACTATCGTTCATAGGCGAAGGCCCGTAAACGGTGTAGGTAAACGACGTCGTGTCGATAACCATCGTGTCGGGCACGGTGAGAGTGATTGTGCTTCCGTCTACCGAAAGATAGGAAGGAAGATTGCCGCTTGCCACCGCACAACAAGAATCAAGCGTGACGTTCAACTGCGTCCCCGGTTTATAAAGCCCCGTAGATACGCCGTCGTCAAACGTTGCGTTTTTAATTTTTACGTAAACGTAATCGTCCGTTGCAAGTCTATCCAAGTTGTAGCTTTGATAAATTTGCATAGATTCGCCAAGTTTCAAAAGCTTTTCAACGACGGTGATAAGATTTTCGTCTTCGCTTCCCTCTCTATCCGTCTTGCCAAGTTTTGCATACGCATATTCCAAAATGCTATATTTCAACGTTTCGCTGTAATACCCCATGCCGTCCGCACTCGGGATATATACACGTGCGTACACGTCGTCCGTCATTCTTCTAATCGACAAATCGTTGAAAGTGAATACGGGATAGCTTATGTAATCGTACGTCATCGACGACGTGGAAATCAATTCCGCATCGTGCGTACCGTAAACATAGCTGTCTTGCGCTGTTTTCCAAACGAGCACTCGCATATTCGCTACCTGCGAAGGGGTGAGCCCCTTGGCGTTGACTGCGTACAAGATATGTATATTGTTTTGTATAGAAATGTTTGCGCCTTTGAAAGTGATATAAACGTTGGTCCCTTGTCGACATACGTCGCAGAAAAGGTCGTTGTTTCTATCTTCGCAATAGGTGAGCGCTTTATTACACGTGTCGCAGTTGTGATCGCTATTCGCATCATAGTGCGTACCCGCATCGCCTACCGTAAAGGTTTCGCTGCCCGCCGTGCCGCAAATACAGCTGTAATAATACAAGGCTGGCGACGTGCACGTTGCATCGCTCTTTTTGAACGCATCTTCCACCACTTTTCTTGTAAATTCGTGGTCGAGAACCGCACCGCTTTCAAACGTTTGCGTACCCTTCGCGCCGCACGCACAGCTGTAATAGAAGATATCGGGTGTGAAGCAAGTTGCCCAAGCCTTCACGTACGTTTCCGAAGCCACCTTTTGATCAAACACGTGGTCGGTGATAACCAAGCCGCAAGTTTCACATCTATGGTCGCCGTTCGTATCCCCGATAACGTGTGGACAAACGACTTCAATCGTCGTCGTGTACGTTGTCAAAACACCCGAAGAAATGGACGAATCACCACGGCCGCTTAAGGTGTAGGTAATCGTCGTCGTACCCAAGCCTTTCGCCATAATTCTGCCGTTTGCATCAATAGATGCAACGCTCATATTGCTGGACGTAGGCGCACCGAAAATCGATTGCTTGCCGCCGTCAAGCGCTTTCATGTTGATAAGCGAGCTCGTTTGTACGATTTCACCCAAGTTCAACTTAAAGCCGCCGCCTTGCGACGTCGTCGTGCCAACTACGGGCGCAATCGAGAAGTTGGAACCGTTGTAATATCTACCACTCGAAACGGAATAGTAATACGTTTGAACGCTCGTACTCTTGATTTTGAAAAGAGCCACAAGCGATTCTTGATCGTCAAACGTACCTTGTGCGTCAATCTTCACTTGCATAATCGGGTTGCCCGCATCGCCGTACGCAACTTTCGTGGATAAGCCGTAGCTGTCCGTATGTCCGCAAAGCACCATGAAGATATTCGAGTGTTTGCTGATAAGCGTATTCCAAAGTTGCTCGGACGTAAGCCCGCCGTCCCACTTCAAGTTGACTGCGCCGTCGTTGTTGTACGACGTATCGCCGTTCAAATACGAGTGGGTGGAAATAATAACGTTATAATCAGCGTTCGCTTCGATAACCGCCGCCGCTTGTGCAACCGTTGCCGCCGTCACGCCGTATTCAAGCGAGATGATCAAATATTTATCGTTGCCGTTTGTAAACTTGTGCCACGTATTACGCATTTTCGATTGCGTAGAATCAAGCGTGCCAAAGTTTGCCGAGCCAAGCCAAGATACGTAATCTGCATACGGGAAAGTCGCATCGAATTTATCGGACTTACGGGGCATTTGCGTTTTGTTGCCATACTCGTCCGTCGTCATTTCCCAATACCCTTCGTAATCGTGGTTGCCCATCGTCAATACGTAGGGAAGATTTACGTTTTGCAACAATTGATGCGCGTTTTTCGCAAGCGTCCATTGATTAGCATCCAAAGCGTAATCAACCGTGTCGCCTACGTTGACGGCATATTTCATATTGAACGCCGTTTTGTTTGCCGCAATCCACTCGTACATTTGCGTGTAGAGCGAACCGCCGTTTTTCGTAAACATTTGGGGATCGCCGATTCCTACGAGCGTGAACGAGCCGTCGCTAAAATCTTTGGGATAGCTCATCGTGCCGCCGTCAACCCAATGGCTTTGGTCAGCATTACTCGTTGCGCGTGCCGTGATATTGATAGGACAAGAGCCGTTAAACGATGTGTTGCCACGAATTTTTAACAAATACAAACTGCTTGCGCCTTTAAGGTTGGGGTTGTCAATCTTCAACGTTCTCACGGACGGGGAAATGTTGCCCGCATCAATAGCATCGAAGGAAAAACTTACTTCAACGCCCGACGACGTATCTACGCTGGAAAATTTTACTTCCGTTTTCCCTTTCATCACCGCGCCGCATTCAGGACCCAAATAAGCGGTGTCCATAACGAACGTCTTCTTTACGATTTGCCCGTTGCGACATTCGAGAATGAAAGGCGTGTAGGCATTACTCATAACAAGCGCCAACCAGTCGCCCGCCGTTTGATGGAAATAAAGCCCTGCGGTAGCGTCCTCATTTGAAAAGCTCTCAAAATATTTATACGCGTTGGCGTCATAATCGTTAGGATAATTTTCGCCGCCCGCCTTATAGAAAATGTTAGCTGCGTCCGTGCCATTGTTCCACTTGAACAAATAAACCATTAAGCCCCAAGTTGCACCCGAGTTTGTAAAATCGGACGTAATCGTAAGCGTGCTGTTTGCCTCGAAATCAGAAGTGTTTGCGCCAAACATCTGCTCTGTCGTTTGCGCCGTCGGAATCAAGCCGTTATCGCTTGTGGAAATTTGGCTCAAATGCACCCATTTGCTCGTCGAGCCGTAATCAAGCGGTTTCAAACCAAGGTAGAGATTGTCGACGTACGCAGTACCCGTTGCACCGTAGAAACGAACGATGAAATCATAACTCGTGTCCGTTGCAACAAACTCGCCCACGTAAGTCACCCACGTGCTGGAATTGAAAGAAGAAACGGACGAACCGCCGATAAACCCTTTCTTTTGTACGATAGTTTTGTCACTTTGCTGAATTTCCAAATACAAGCCTTCGCCCGTGCTGGTTGCGTTTGCAATGCCAACTGCCCAAAAATCTACGGAAAAGTAATATTTTTTGCCCTTTGTCAAAGTGACTTTTTGGGAAAGCGTTTCACTGCTTTCCGTTGCGTGCGCCAACTTTGCCGAGCCGTTTTCAATCACGCGCGGTTGGTTAGCAGGATCGCCGTGCCAACCCGTCCAGTTGTTAAACGTCCCCGACGAGAAATCGCCGTCGACAAGCAGGTTGCCACCGCTGTAAGACGAAGCGAAAGCAGCGGAAGCCGTCACGTCTTGCGTTGACTGCTTGCCAATCGACACTATGCCAAGGCACAAACAAGCCACGCACAGCGTAATCAATCCATACATCCATTTCTTAATACGTTTCATATTAAAAACCCCTCTCTCTTTCCAAGAAAATCGTGCCGTAAAAAACCTTTTTCACAGCGGTTTAGAATTCGTCCCATTCCAAATTGTCGTCGTCTTCGTCAATGGAATGGCCAAGTATTATATCGTCTTGCCAAAGGATAATCTCTATCTTTGGTTTTTCGTATTCTTTTTCGTATTCCATAGAGCTCCTTTGTTCCTTCATAAATTCCTACACCTTATATAAGGTGTGACATCTCTTGGCAATATTTTATCACTATATTTTCAACATGTACAGCACTATTATTTACATATATTTAACAATTTTTCACTTATCTGTCACTTTTCCCATTTTTTGTGGCTATTTTTGCGGATTTTTTAGCAAATTTCTTTCCTTATATATATTATTAAAGGAAATTACAAAAATGATTTCAATCGATTTTTTACATTAAAAATTGTTAAACGTCGATGGCTCGACTGGTAAAAACAGTGAAAAAAAGAGTGCGTTTTCTCGCACTCTTTTATATGTTTTTAGGATGAAAAGTTATTTATTTTTGATATATTCGTCGATGGCTTTTGCCGCAATTTTACCTGCGCCCATCGCCTTGATTACCGTTGCCGCGCCCGTTGCCGCATCGCCGCCACAGTACACGCCTTCCATCGATGTTTTGCCCACTTCGTCCACCGCTATTTCGCCACGACGAAGCGTTTCAAGCCCGGGCGTCGTTGCCTTCAACAAGGGGTTAGGCGACGTGCCAAGCGACATGATAACGCAATCTACGGGGATAACGAATTCGCTCCCTTTCACTTCAATAGGAGAACGTCTGCCGCTTGCATCCGGTTCACCAAGTTCCATACGCACGCACTCGATTCCGTTCACCCAGCCAAAGGAAGGATCACGAGGATCGGTGGTTTCCGTTGCCAAAATTTTCGTGGGGTTGGTAAGCAAATCGAAGATGATACCTTCTTCTTTTGCGTGTTCGATTTCTTCCTTTCTTGCGGGAAGTTCGTCTTCGCTACGGCGATATACGATATGTACTTCCGCACCCAAACGCTTTGCCGTACGAGCAGCGTCCATTGCAACGTTGCCGCCGCCTACAACCGCCACGCATTTGCCGTGTTGGATGGGGGTATGGCTATCCGCTTTATACGCTTTCATAAGGTTGGAACGGGTTAAAAATTCGTTTGCCGAATATACGCCCTTCAAGCTTTCACCGGGAATATTCATAAATTTAGGCAAGCCCGCGCCCGAGCCGATAAACACGGCGTCAAAACCGTATTCGCCCTTCAATTCTTCAATTGTAATAACACGGCCGATAACCATGTTCGTTTCCACTTTTACGCCAAGCGCTTTCAAGTTGTCCACTTCTTTTTTCACGATAGCTTTGGGCAAACGGAATTCGGGAATACCGTAAACAAGCACGCCGCCAGCCACGTGTAATGCCTCGAAAACGGTGACGTCATAGCCCATTTTCGCCAAATCGCCTGCACATGCCAAGCCTGCAGGGCCACTTCCTACCACCGCAACTTTATGTCCGTTGGGGGTGGGCTTTACCACTTTTTCTTGGCTGTTGGCGTTGTGCCAGTCGGCAACGAAACGCTCTAATCTACCGATACCAACCGCTTCGCAACCTGCTTTTATACCACGGGTACATTTGCCTTCGCATTGATTTTCTTGGGGGCAAACTCTGCCGCAAACAGCGGGCAAAGACGAGTCTTTTGCAATAATTTGATAAGCGCCTTCAAAATCCCCTTCCGCTACTTTTGCAATAAATTCGGGGATATCGATATTAACGGGACAAGCTGAAACGCAAGGACGGTGTTTGCAACGAATACAACGCTTTGCTTCGTCAATCGCTTGTTCTTGCGTGTAGCCGAGTGCTACTTCGTCGAAATTGCCGTTTCTAACCAACGGGTCTTGCGTAGGCATTTCGTTTTTCTTGGGTGACATATTAAAAAGCGCCATCTTATTTCACCTCCTGTTTGAACAGGTTGCACGCAGCTTCTCTTTCGTGTAATTCAAAATCGGAATACATACGAGAACGGCTCATCGCTTCGTCGAAATCAATTTCGTGGCCGTCGAATTCGGGGCCGTCCACACAAGCAAATTTCATTTCGCCGCCAACCGTCAAACGACAGCCGCCGCACATGCCCGTGCCGTCGATCATAATCGGGTTCATGCTCGCAATCGTTTTTACACCGTACGACTTTGTCGTAAGGCATACGAATTTCATCATGATAAGCGGGCCTATCGTAATCACTTCGTCAAACGTTTCGCCCTTTTCAAGCATTTCTTTCAAAGGAATCGTCACGTTGCCTTGTCTGCCGTAACTGCCGTCGTCCGTCATCATAATAAACTCGTCGGAAGCCGCCTTAAATTCGTCTTCCAAAATAACGAGATCTTTATTTCTAAACCCAACGATAGACGTCACTTTTGCGCCTTGTTCATGGAGCGCACGAGCAACGGGAAGCGCAATAGCGCAACCAACGCCGCCGCCTACAACGCAAACTTTTTTCAAGCCTTGCGTGTGGGTAGCCTTGCCCAAAGGGCCAACGAAATCGGGAAGGAAATCCCCTTCGTTTTTATGATTCAATCTTTCCGTCGAACCGCCAACGATTTGGAAAATAATCGTCACCGTGCCCTTTTCTCTATCATATCCTGCAATAGTAAGGGGGATACGTTCGCCGTCTTCGTCCACACGCAAAATAATAAATTGCCCGGGAAGCGCTTTCTTCGCCACGAAGGGCGCAAGAATTTCCATTTGCGTGACGGTGGGGTTTAACGCTTTTTTGCTTACGATTTGATACATAACGCAAACTTTCTCCTAAAAATACTCTCATAGAGTATTATAACGCAGTTTTTTACTATTGTCAAACGCTTGACCTTGCAAATCGCAATTTCACCCCAACTTTTTTACACAAAAAAACGGAGCGACAACCGCTCCGCTTTTTGGGTTATTCAATTATTCTTCTCTGTACCCGATGTTTCTATCATTTTTAGGGTCAAACGTCAAGTTGCAAATGCTTGCCACCAAGCCGTAAATACCAAACGTCACAAGCGTAAGGAAGAAATAAGCCCAACTACGCGAACGATAACCATCAGGCTTCAACGACGTACGATTGATAATTACACTCCCTATCCAACCCAAGAAAAACGTCAATAAGAAACGCACCACTTTATTGTTGTCCATTTGAAATACCTCCAAAAAATATTTTGTAGTTTTATTATATGATACAAATTTGTATATGTCAAGTATTTTGATACATTTTTGTATATAATATTTTCATGGAATATACATTTAAGGACAACAAAATAGCAGAATTGCGTAAGCTTGCAAATTTATCACAACGACAACTTGCAAAAGAACTCGGCACAAGTCAAGCTAATTTGTCCCGTTGGGAACAAGGCTTGAACGAGCCGAGCATTATCGAATGTTGGAAAATCGCAGATTTCTTCGATGTCACCATTGATGAATTGTGTGGAAGAAAAGAATATTAAAAAAACAAAAACGGAGCGACAACCGCTCCGCTTTTTTATTGCAATATTTTGTTAATAAATTCCGTTTTTTCTTTCGAGTTTTCCCCATACGGCGTGGGATAAACGCTTCTCGTTGGACGAATATCCAAAGCAATCTTCCCCTTTTCTATCACGAGAATTCTATGCCCGAGCGCCCACGCTTCTTCTAAATCGTGCGTGACGAGCACCGCCGTGCATTTGTTATCTTCCCAAAGGGAAGCAAACGTCTTCCAAAGACGAATTTTAAGCGCCGTATCAAGGGACGAGAAAGGCTCGTCAAGCAACATTACGTCCGCTTGCGTTGCAAAGGCACGGGCAAAGGAAACACGTTGTTTTTCGCCACCCGAAAGGGTGTTTGCCTTTTGCGTTTTCAAATGCGCAATTTCCGCTTTTTCCAACGCTTCGTTTATCCTTGTTTCTCCCCCCCCAACGTAGCGCAAGTTTTCTTCCACCGTCAAGTAGGGCAACAAGCGAGCGTCTTGGAATACGAACGAGCATTTTT
>JAZQWG010000019.1:0-24399 GCA_045632265.1 Candidatus Scatosoma sp. | reverse complement strand
TATGCCTTTTTTGGTGCGGACGACGGGATTTGAACCCACACGGTTGCCCACAGGAACCTGAAACCTGCGCGTCTGCCAATTTCGCCACGTCCGCTTATTGACGGAAATATTTATATTTCCGCAATTTCCGTTTTTTCAATTTTGCCGTCCTTACTTTCGATTCTCCAAGCCTTGCCGCCCGATAAGATACTGCCGACGATTTCGCCGTTTTCTATCACGAGCGCAGCGTTGTCTTCCACCCCGTAAGCACAGGCGTAATTATAACATACTATTTTATCAAAGTCAAGCATTCTACTATTGTAGTGCGGGGAAATTACGCCCTTTTTCCAGCCCAAACCCTTGAACATAGCGTATTTTTCATCGCCGTTTACAAGCGCCGAATCGGTGTAAATATCGCTAAACCAACAAATCGCGCCCGCGGACAAACCCGCAAGGATAACACCTCGCTCGTACGCTTCTTGGATAAGGGGCAACACCCCCGTTTCCGCCCAACTACGCATCATGAAAACGGTGTCGCCGCCGCCCACGTAAATGACGTCCGCTTTATCAAATTTCGCTTTCAAACGCTCTAAATCCACTTCCTTAAACACGGTGAGCGCTACGTCCGTTTTAATATCGAACACCCCCGTATAAACCTTATGAAACGTGTTGTAATAAGGCATAAAATCGTGGCTTGCCGTAGGGATAAACAAGGCGTTTGCTCGTCTTTCCCCCGCGCGTTCTTTTGCAAGTTTTGTAATATATTCGTCTATTTTCAGCGTGGTGCGTTCTTTCAATTCCCCACCGCCGATAGCAATGATACGTTGCATAAAAAACTATCCTTTACACCTATTATTTGCTATATTTTTCTTCCAACGCTTTAATCTTTGCAACACGGCGTTCGTGACGTTCGCCACCTTCAAATTCCGTCGTCAAGAACGTATAAACAAGTTCTTGCATCATGCCTTCGCCGATAACTTTTTCGCCAAAAGCAATCATATTTGCATCGTTGTGCAAGCGGGTGTATTTCGCACAGTACAAATCGTGACAATGCGCACAGCGAATCCCAGGCACTTTATTCGCAACGATAGAAACGCCGATGCCCGACGAGCATACCAAAATGCCCCTTTCACATTGTCCGCTTGCCACCGCTTCCGCAGCCGCTGCTGCAAAATCGGGATAGTCGCAAGAATCAAAGTTGTACGTGCCGAAATCTACCGTTTCGTGACCAAGTTTTTCTACGTACTTTTTCATTGCGTTTTTAAGGTTCAAACCGCCGTGGTCGCATGCAATTGCAATTTTCATTTTTTTACTCTCCATCTTTTTTAATAATATTTTTTGCGCTCGTTTCTTTTGCTGGCGCTTTCTTTCTTGTGGTTTTTTTCGCCCCGTCCGTTTTCGGCGTTTCTTTCAATCTCGCCCAAATGGATTTCGGCAACAATTTTTCAATCAACGCAGGCATACCCCCCTCGATAAGTTGATAGACGTATTGATAACATTCTCTATCCCGTCCGTAAGGATCCATCACTTGATAACCCGCAAGTTCGGAAAAGGAATACACGTTGTTTTCAATCTCTTCTTCACCCGCCGCACGCAGAACTTGCCAACGAAGTTCCATCAGCATATCCCTTTGCGCGTCCGTCATGCAAACAATCGCAAGCGATTGTTTCAACATCCTTTCGTCAATCGGTTTTGCTTTGAAAAGCGTAGTATTAAACCCGTTTTCTTCCAAAATTTCCGCCGATTTTTCGTTGATTTTATCTCCTTTTTTAGCGTGCGTTCCCGCCGAGTTTACCTTCAGTTTCACAAGCCCTAAATCGTAAACTCTCTTTCTAAAAAGGTATTCCGCCATCGGGGAACGGCACGTGTTGCCCGTACAAACGAATACGACTAATTTTTTCAACGTTTTTCTTTTCAACGCGTACCTACCTCCCGTTTTTTCTTTAGTGATTGCTTTCGTGTGGCACGTCTTCCGATGCGCACGCCTTTTGCAAACGGTTCATTACCCCAACCATGATACCGTCCTTTTCCGTCGGCTCGATGACGACAAGCGTATCGCAAAGCGTTTCCGCCTCTCGCAGTTTGCCATACAAGTTCATTGCCAAATCCCTTTGCGTTTTGCCCAAGTTCAAGCACTTTACGCCCGCATTTTCAAAGATGGGCAACCATTTTTCTTCGCACAGCACGGCAATCTTGCCTTGCCCTTCGTCTTTACATTTTTTAAGCGCCTTTTCGTAATCTTCACCACTAAAAAGCAACGTCTTACATTTGGGCGAATAGTGCTTATACAGCACCCCCGGGCTTTTTACTTTTTCACCCTTTTCAAACTTGGGCGTGTACGTGCCGCAAACGCCTACAACAGCGGCAATCATCTCTTGTGTAATCAGCCCCGGGCGAAGGATAACGGGGTATTCCCCCGTGCAATCGCAAACGGTGCTTTCAATCCCACCTTCGCAGTTTCCACCGTCCAAAATAAGGGGGATTTTGCCGTCAAAATCGTCAAACACGTGCTTTGCCGACGTAGGGCTTACGTGACGGGACAAGTTTGCGCTTGGCGCAACGATAGGGATTTCCACCGCGCGCAAAAACGCTTGCGCCCCCGCATGTGAAGGCACACGCACAGCAAGAGTGTCAAGTCCGCACGAAACGTACGGGCTGACTTTGCTTTTGGATGGATAGACGAGTGTCAAAGGCCCGGGTAAAAACGCTTCCCGAAGCTGCTTTGCATAGGGCGGATCAAAATCGACAATTTTCGACAAATCGTAATCGCTATGTACGTGCGCAATCAACGGATTGTCGTTTGGCCGTCCTTTCACTTCAAATATCTTCTTCACGGCGTTATCGTCAAAGGCGTTGCCCCCCAACCCGTACACCGTTTCCGTGGGCATTGCCACTACGCCGCCGTCAAATATGATGTTTTTCGCCTCAAGTAAACTCTCGGGCGTTATCGGCTTTATCTTCGTTTCCATCGTATCAATAGGGCAATTCTTCGTCTTCTACGCTTTGCAAGCTACCCTTACGCATGGGCGGTTCGGGGGGAATATAATCGTCTTCGGGCGCAACGTATTCTTCGTCGTCGCCGTCGTCGTATTGTTGCGGTTCGTGCGAGTACGTAGGCGGTTCTTCTTCCTTGTTTTGTTCGTCAACGTCCACGAATTTCGTGCATTCGCCGATGAAGTGCAAGGATACTCTGCCTTGTTCACCGCTTCTATGCTTTGCAAGAATAAGTTCCGCCGCGCCTTTCACAACTTTACCCGTTTCAAGTTCTTCTCTCGTCGCCGTTGCTTCAGGACGGTTGATGAACATTACAATATCCGCGTCTTGTTCGATTGCACCCGATTCACGAAGGTCGGAAAGCGTAGGTTCTTTCGACTGGATACGACGAAGCTGGGAAAGCGCAATAACGGGCACGCCAAGTTCCTTTGCCATAATCTTCAAATCACGAGTGATAGACGCAACTTCTTGTTGTCTATTTTCTGCACCCGCCGTACGGGAATCCCCGCTCGACATAAGCTGGATATAGTCGATCATGACCAAATCCAAACTGCCCGTCGTCGATTTCAAACGGCGGCATTTGGAAATGATTTCACCCGGCGTAATACGAGAACTGTCGTCGATATAAATGTTGCTCTTTTTCAATTTGTCCGCAGCAACCATCAATTTCTTCCATTCTTTCGCCGTCAATTTACCAGCCAAAGCGTTTGCCATGCTCACGTTTGCATACGAGCATATCAATCTTTGTACAATTTCACGGCGGGGCATTTCGAGCGAGAATACAGCGCTCGTTTTGCCTGCGCGAAGGGAAGCGTTTTCTACAAGGTTCATCGCAAGCGACGTTTTACCCATACCAGGACGAGCCGCAAGGACGATCAATGCGCCCGCTTGCAAGCCGTTGGTCATTCTATCAAGCCGCTTAAAGCCCGTAGGCACGCCTTTGAAAGAATCGGGATCCGTTTGCAACATTTCAAACTTATGCAAAACTTCGCCGATGATGTCCCCCTCGTCCATGCCCGCAAGGGTGGACGATTCCGTTTCACGGGAAATATCGTACACCATTTTTTCCGCAAAGGAAAGCGCCGTCCTTTCATCCGCAGAGGACGTGGACGTTTCGATAATCTTTCTTGCCGCGCGGATAAGTTTTCTATTCACGCTGTCACGTATTACGATATCGTAATACGATTTATAGTTTGCGGCACTTGGCGTAATTTGAGCAAGTTCGGTGAGATAGCTAATCCCGCCCGCCTTTTCAAGCGAGCCGTCGCTGTCCAAATAATCGGACACCGTCACAAGATCGACGGGTTTTCTCGCCGCAAAAACCTTGTGCATTGCACGGATAATATACTTGTGCGATTCTTGATAGAAATCTTCTTCACTCACCTTTTCGATGAGTTCGGCAACGATTTCGTTATCCATCAAAAAACAGCCCAAAAGCGCCATTTCCGCATCGCGGTTATAGGGCATTGTATTTACGTTGTTTGCCATAATTTTTCTTCCTTTTGTCCCTTTATCAAAACTTCTTTCGTTTAGTCAAGCAAGCTCTTAAATTCGTTCAAAGTATCCGCAAATTCTTCCATTGCCGCTTTGAAAGGCGCTTCCGTCGTCAAATCTACGCCCGCCTTTTTCAAGATGGAAACGGGATCGTCGCTGCCGCCCGCGGAAAGGAATTCAAAATAATCCTTCACCGCGCTTTCCCCTTCCTTTAAGATACGCTTAACAATCGCCATTGCCGAGATAATCCCCGTTGCGTATTTATACACGTAGAAAGCGTTGTAGAAATGGGGAATTCTCGCCCATTCGTAAGCGATTTGCTTATCGTGTACAAGACCTTCGCCGTAGTATTGCTTATTCAAAGCGTAGTACATTTGGCACATACTATCCTTCGTGATAGCTTCGCCCTTTTCCACTTGTTCGTGCGCCTTGTGTTCAAATTCCGCAAATTGCGTTTGACGGAAAAGAGTGGCACGAATGGTGTCCATATAATAGTTAAGCAAGTATTTCTTCAAGTTCTTATCCTTGCTTTCTTTATACAAATATTTCAACAAAAGCACTTCGTTTACGGTGCTTGCAATTTCCGCCAAGAAAATGGTGTAGCTTGCTTTCGATTGCGGTTGCGCTTGTTTGGATTTGTACGTGTGCATTGCATGCCCCATTTCGTGCGCAATCGTGAAAATATCGTTGGTGGTGGGTTGGTAGTTGAGAAGCACGTACGGATGGGGAGAATCGTACGCCCCTGCGCTGTATGCGCCGTTGCGCTTGCCTACGTTTTCGTAAACGTCAATCCAACGTTCCTTTCTCGCCTTTTCAAGCAACGCTTGATAATCGCTGCCAAGCGCACCCAAGCCCTTAATGACCAAATCGTACGCTTCGTCGAAAGGAAGCTTCATGTCCGCATCTTCCACCAAGGGCACGTACACGTCGTAGATGTGTTGTTCTTTGCCCAAAAGCTTTTGTCTAACGGATATATATTCGTGCATAGACGGCAACGCATCGTGCGTGGCTTTGATAAGATTTTCGTAAACGATAGGGCTTACGTCTTCTTCATCAAGCGCCATTTCCAAACAGCTGTCGTATTTTCTAACCGTCTTGTAAAGCACGTTTTTCTTTACGTTGTTGTAATACGTTTGCGTAATCGCATCAATCAACTTGATATACGAATCGTAATACTTTTCAAACCATTCCTTTCTTTCTTCGTCGCTACCCGTATGCAAAACAACGCCGTACATGCCGTGGCTCATTTGCACTTCTTCGCCATTGAAATTTGCCTTTGGCAAATTAAGGTTGGCATTGTCGAGCATCATAAACACGTCTTGGAAACCACCGAAAACGTCGCTGCTTAACGCAAGCAAACGTTCTTCTTGTTCACTCAAAACGTGCGCTTTGCTTTGCACTAATTTTCTCAATTTATAATCGTGATCCTTAAAATCGGGATCGTTAATAAAACCTTGCAACGTCTTTTCGTCAAGAGCCGTAAGTTGCGGATCAACAAACGCAAACTGCGACAACAATTTCGAGTAAAGGGAGGTGATACGAGCGAGCGCCGCCGTCGTGTCCGCATTGCGTACGTCTTCGTCGTGACGAAGGTGCGCGTAGATATACAATTTTTCTATACGACGAGCCACTTCGTAGTTGAGCGACAAGCACGCAAGCAATACGTCCTTTTCACCCAAACGGTTATCGTACGCCGAAAAATCGATTGCGCCGTATTCCTTTTCCACCGCTTGGAATTCTTTTTCCCACGCTTCGTCGCTTTCAAACAACGCTTGGGTATTCCATTTTTTATTTTCCGCTATTTCTTTTCTTTCCATAAAAACACTCTCTTAATTCTTAAAGCTATGAATGGGCGCAGGGATATTACCACCACGCAAAATAAGTTTGGACGAATCGCAATTATGCACGGGCATAATCGGAGCTCTACCAAGAAGCCCGCCGAAGCTGACTTCTTCGCCAACACCTTTGCCAACTGCGGGGATAATACGCACCGCCGTCGTCTTATTGTTAATCATGCCGATTGCCGCTTCGTCGGCAATCATTGCCGAAATGGTGGTTGCGGGCGTATCGCCGGGAATCGCAATCATATCCAAGCCCACGCTACAAACGCACGTCATCGCTTCCAACTTATCAAGCGTAATCGCGCCCTTTTGCGCTGCGCGAATCATGCCGATATCTTCCGAAACGGGGATAAATGCCCCCGAAAGACCGCCTACTCTCGAGCTTGCCATTACGCCGCCCTTTTTCACTGCGTCGTTCAAAAGCGCAAGCGCCGCCGTCGTGCCGTGGCCGCCCACCGTTTCAATGCCCATTTCTTCCAAAATTTGCGCAACCGAATCGCCTACTGCGGGCGTGGGTGCAAGGGACAAATCGACGATACCAAATTGCGCGTTCAAGCGTTTTGCCGCTTCTTTCGCCACAAGTTGCCCCGCACGCGTAATCTTAAACGCTGTGCGTTTAATTTGTTCCGCTACGTCCGTCAAATCGGCGTTGGGGATTTGTTCAAGCGCGTGCTTAACAACCCCAGGGCCCGATACGCCTACGTTGACAACCGTGTCCGCTTCGCCTACGCCGTGGAAAGCGCCCGCCATGAAAGGGTTGTCTTCCACCGCGTTGCAAAAAGCAACGAGTTTTGCTGCGCCGATACCGTCCTTATCTTTCGTGAGTTCCGCACATTTTTTGAACGCTTCGCCCAAAAGTTTTACCGCTTCCATGTTGATACCCGATTTGGTAGAGCCTACGTTTACGGAAGCGCAAAGACGTTCGGTAGAAGCAAGCACTTCGGGAATCGTTTGGATGAAAATTCTTTCATAATCGGCAGTCGATTTATGCACGAGCGCCGAATAACCGCCAAGGAAATCAATCCCAAGCGTTTTTGCCGCATCGTCAAGCGCTTTGCCTACGATGGGCGATTTTTCGGGAAAAGCTGCCGTAATCAAAGACACGGGCGTGACCGAAACACGTTTGTTGACGATGGGAATACCGTATTCCCCCGACAAATCCGCCGCCGTCTTTACGATGTTTTCCGCCTTTTTACAAACCAAATCGTAAACCTTACGCGCCGTTTCTTCCGCGCTGTCGCGGATACAGGAAAAGAGCGAGATACCCATCGTAATCGTACGGATATCCAAGTGTTCCTTTTCCACCATTGCAATCGTTTCTAATACGTCATTATTGCTAAACATTGCCTATCCCCCGTTATACGTTGTGCATAGCGTTGAAAATATCTTCGTGTTGCAAATAGATGGACATGCCGATTTGCTTGCCCATTTCCGTGCATTCCGCTGCAAGTTTTGCAAGTTCGCAATTTGCGCCCGAAATATCCACAATCATAATCATGGCGAAATATTCGCCTAAAATCGTTTGCGAAATATCTTCGATATTTGCGCCCTTTTCCCAAAGGAAGTTGCTTACCTTTGCAATAATACCCGTTTTGTCTTTACCAGTAACCGTCACAACTGCTCTCATGCTTGTTCTCCTTCGCTTTCTTGCGTTTCTTCTTGCGCTTCTTGTTCGTCTTCATCCACTTCTTCGTATTCGCTAAACTCGTAAGCGTGCTTTTCCAAAATTTCGTATTGAATAAGGAAATTGCTTTGCGAAATATAGCGTACGTAATCCCCGCTTTCAAATTCGGGCGCGGGTTTTTCCACGTCGAAATATACTTCACGTTCCAACCATTCTTGACGTTTCTTGCTCCACGTTTCAAACACGCAAGCGATGACGTCGATATGGTCCTTTTGCAAATTTTTGGTGCGGAAGGTGTAGAAATAATTGCTTTCTTCCATCTTCATGCCTTCGCTGACGTAGAAAAGCATTTTCGTGTATCTACGAACGCGCGAAAATTTAATAGACATGTACGGAAAAACAAAGACGACGTACGCCGCCGAAGCCACGAAAGCCACCGCTTTGGGGATTGCATCCAACTTGGACGCATAGGGCAAAGAAATGTGATAGACAAGCATAGCAATGCACACGGCAAGATACGCCATCGTCACAATCATAAACCACGCGAAAACGCGTTTCTTTTGTTTATACGCCGCAAGATAATCGGCGTCGGTATAAACGGATATCATAATACTTCCTCTGTTTGTTTTTTGTCGTTAAAATTATTTGTTGTACACGAAAAGTACGCCAAGCGTGCCTTTACCACAGTGGCTCGTGATAATCGAACCTGCAACCGTTTCATGCACTTCGTCGAAATCGAAAAGTTCTTTCACCTTCGCTTTTGCAACGTCCACCAATTCTTGGTCAGCGCTCGAGTGCGTGATAAAGCAACGGGACTTATCGTAATTAGGATACATTTCTTTCAAATCAGCGATATATTGCGCGATACAACGAGTCATTGCCCCACGGTATTTGCCCCCTTGTTGCAATTGTCCGTCAACCATCACGATTTTCGGGTGAATCTTCAATGCGTTTGCAACGAACATCGTCATGCCCGAGCATCTACCTCCCTTGTGCAAATAGTCAAGCGCATCGGGAACGAAAGAGGTGTTTACTCTATCTCTCAATTCGTTGATTGCGTTTTCAATTTCTTCGCCCGTCTTGCCTTCGTCACGCAAATCCGCTGCTTTCAATACGAGCAAGCCTTGACCAGAAGAAAGCGCTTTGGAGTCGATTACACGCACTTTGCCACCAAATTCTTTTGCTGCTTCTTTTGCAAAGTTGTGCGAGCCGGAAGCTTTGGAAGAAATGTTAAAGTGGATAAGTTCGTCATAACCTTCAAGTTCTTTCTTGAAGAAATCTTCATATTCGCCGATACTCGGTGCACTCGTCTTGGGCAAAATTTTCGTTTCCGCAACGAAATTAAAAATATCTTGAGGGGTGATATCTACGCCGTCGTGGTAGGATTTTTCAGCCAAGTTTACTTGCAAGGGCAAGATAAAAACGTTGCGTTCCTTCGCAAGTTCGATTACGTCGCAAGTGCTATCCGATGTGATTTTGATTTTCATAATAAAAGTCTCCTTATTTTTTGCAATTTAATATTTTATCCGCGTCCGTTATTTGGACGGAAAGAAGAAAAAGTTGACAACGTCGCTATGTTTAATCGCCCACTCGGGAACGATAGCGCACACGTCTTCTTCTTTATAAAGTCTGTCTTTTAAGCGGGAGCCGCCCGTGATACCGTAACGGCTGTCCATGCTGTTTTGGCGGTTGTCCCCTAAAAAGAACACTTCGCCTTCGCCTACGTGGTATTCGGCAAAATTATACGAGCCTTTGCCGAAAATGTAATTTGCATACGGTTCGTTTAAGGGCACGTATTCGCCCACGCCACCGTACTGCACGTACACCTGACCTTCTTTACAATACACGTTGTCGCCAGCTTTGGCAATCAAGCGTTTTATTAAATAATCGGGCTCGCCCGCAGCTTGGAATTCCGCATAATCGCCAACGTACACAACGATGACGTCGCCATAATCCGCCTTATACTTTTCGTCCGTAGAACGCATCAATAAATGCTGTCCGTGTTGCAAGGTGTTGTCCATCGAATGCCCGTCTACAAGCACTCCGCCAAACACGTTTGCAACGTATATTCTCACGCCGAATATAAGCAAAAACAACGCAAGCAATACGACAAGATAACGGAATATTGAATTCCGTTCCTTGAAGCCGAAGCGCTCTTCGTAAAGCTTTGAATTGTTTAAGCTTTTATAAGACATTACCTTCTTCCTTTTTAACCGTTTTTACTCGTTTTTTGATTTCATCTCTCGTGAGATTGACAAACTTTCCGCAAGTGGTGCAGCGAAGTTTTATATCCGCGCCCACACGGACGACTTCCCAGTCCTTGCCACCGCACGGGTGCGGTTTTTTCATCGTCAAAATTTCGTTTACGCCGTACATATTCTCTTTCCTTACAGCCAAAGAATATTCGTGATTGCAAACTGCGTTTCTTCGTCCGCGCACGCAAACGCAAGCGATTTGCCGTCCACAAAACTGCCAAGGGGCATGGCGCTGATTTCGCCCTTGAAATCCCCCGCCTTTAAGACGATACGTTTCCATTTGCCGCCGCCTTTCACTTCAAACTCGCAAGCGTAGCGTTCAAAGTCTTTACCCGCTTCGCCCGTATCCACAAACACCTTCAAACGTTGCGTTTGCGTGAAATAGGCGTCAAAGGAAAGGAAGGCGTTTTCCGCAGGCATATAGGTGGGCGAGCTTATCTTAAACGTCTTTACGCCGCCAACCGAATACGCGCCTTTAATCCCTGCATAGCCGCTTACTTGCTTGGGCAAAAATTCCTTTTCCAAGAAGATTTCCCCGATAGCGTACTCTTTATACGATGCAACGGAAATGGTGTCCATTTCTTTGCCCGAGAAAAGCATACGGCCACGAATAGCGTTTGCATCGGGATTGGACAAGCGTTTTGCCGTTATCTTGGACGACACACGGAAGCCGTTGATGTATTTCGCATACGCAAACACAAACACCGCCGTTGCGCCGTCAAAAGGCTTCACCGTGTAAAGCACTTTTCCGTCCTTTACCGCTTTCCCATCCGAGCGATAAATACGTTGCCAGTCACGATAACCGCACTTGGTATTTACGTCCGCTTCGGCATAGAAAATGCCCGTTTCTTCCAAAATACCTTCGTTGTCGCACTCCACTTCAATTTCAATCCCTTCGTCCGTTTCGTTAAGCGATACGTTCAACGTTTCAGGGATATAAATTTCTCTACCCTTCAAGTTCTTTTCCAAGAACAAATCCATATCGATTAGGGAGTGAGCGCCGATACAAGCCCCACTCGTCGTCGAATACACGAGCGCATTGCCGTCCTTATAACCGATTCGAGAATACGTGTCGTACGCTCTATCGCAATCGTACACGTAATCACGCAAGGCGCAAAGCATCAATACGGGACATTTTACGTAGGGCGCATACGACTGCGCTTCCACCGCCGCAATATATCTGTGCTGTTCGTCCCCCAAGTTCATAGCATGCCCGTCTCCAAATTTAGCGCGACCTGCAAACGATTTCCAACCCACCGCATTGATAGGTACGCCGCACTTAATATCGGGCGAAAGCATCGTTTGCCATGCGATATCGCCACCCGTACGCACGCCCACAACGCCGATGTTTCCAACGTTTTCAAGCGTTTTCAAAAACTCTATCGAATACAAGGCAACGTACGTCCACTCGAACCAACAAGTTTCTTCCGCGGAAAGCCCCGTCATGTCCGTATAGCCTTGTCTATTTTTATAATTGCCGTGCGAAAGGGAATCGGGATAGGTGGTGCGTTGCGCCCCTTCTTCATCCTTGTCCGTTTCCCCCGAATAATCGGGCATCAACACCGCATAGCCTTTGTGCAAGAAATACTCCGCTAATTCTTCGTCCAGTTGCCTTCCCGCATCGCCAAGCAAAAGCACCGCAGGACGTTTTCCACCCCCCTGCGGGTACATCAATCGAGCGTAAATACGCACGCTTCCGTCGGCTACCGTATGCCCCGAATAGGCAACGTGGCTATAACGATATCCACGTTCTTCTTCAACGCCCCACTCCGCCACGTTCAAGGGCGAGTTTACGTTGAATTTTTTCCATAAGGCTACTGCACTTACAATCATATTGCTTCGTTCCTTTTTTCTCTATTTAGAAGGTTTCTACCCGTAAAGTAGAGCCCTTTAATTCCGTTGCCCCCGTCACCAAAATTTTGTTTTCGATGCGGCGTTTCAATTCTTCCACGTGCGAGATAAGCCCCACCGAGAAGGATTTGCTCAATTTTCCCAAAACGTCCATAACCGTTTCTACAAGCTTTTCGTCCAACGTACCAAACCCTTCGTCCAAGAAGAAAAACTCTATCGGGCGGCGGGATTTTTGGCAAATGGATGCCGAAAGCGCCAACGCAAGCGACAAGGACACAAGGAAAGTTTCCCCGCCCGACAACGTCTTTACCGCACGCAAGTTGCCCCCGTCACGGTTGTCGCCTACTTTGAAATCTTTATCGTATTGCAAGAAATATCTTCCGCCCGTCAACGACAAAAGCGTTTTGCTTGCAAGAAGACAAACTTCTTGTAAATATTCCGAGGCAATAAATTCCAAAAACTTATTGCCGTGAAGCAGCTTTTTCAACTTCTCGCAAACTTGCAAAGCGTGCTCTTTTTGCGCAAGCTCTTTCATCTGCTCTTTATACTTTTCTCGAAGTTCATCCAAGCGTTTAAGCGTATTTTCCTTGACGGCGAGCGAGCGAACGAGCCTATCCCGTCTTTCCCTATCTTCCGCCACAACTTCGCTTGCATGGAGCAAGGCGTTTTCGTCAAAGCCGTCGAACTTCGTTTTATCCGTTTCTTCCACTTGGCGGCGGGTGAGTTCGTATTCTTCAAAGAAATTGTTGCAAGCCTTTTGCATACGCGCGTAATCGCCTACGCTATCCACAAGCGCAAGCGCCTGTGCTTCGCTTTCAAAGCCGTTTTCTTGCAACAGCGCAAGCACGCTTTCTTGCAATTCTTTTTCTCTTTCTTCATGCAAAGCCGCCATTTTTTCTTGCGTTTGCATGTCGGCAAAATATCCGTTTGCAAGCGTTTGCGTTCTTTCAAGCATAGCTTGCCCGTCCGTTTTCGATTTGTTCAAGCCGTCCAAGGCGTTTACAAGTTCCTTTTCCGTGCCCAAATCTTTCAAATCGGCAATCTTTTCCATGGCAAGTGCCAAGTTTTGTCGCAAAAGTAAGCCTTGCGTTTCAATCAATTTCTTTTCTTTTTCGTTCGCTTCATACGCCAAACGACGGTTTTCCAAGTTTTCGATTTCCGCACGCAAACGCTTTTTGCGCTGTTCTTGTTCCTTAAACGCCAAGTTGATTGCCGCCACGTCTATCGTCGTTTCCTTTCCAACTTGCGGCGTGTACTTTTCCAAAAGGGGCTGTACGTCCGCTTCAATCGACGGGTGCTTATTCACAAGGTCGATAAAATCGCCACGCACTTCGCCGTACGTATCGGCAAGCAGCACGCCTTTATAGTTTCGTTTCAAATAATCGAGCAAACTGTTGTCTTCGCCAAGCGAAGAGATTTCTTCTTCAAGTTTTGCCCTTTTGCCAGCAAAATCTTCTGCGGGGCATTTGTCTTTTAGAGCGCGATATTTCGCCACGCAAGCGTCCAACTCGCTTTTAATTTTCTCTGCATGCGCCCTATCTTGCGCGCCGTCTTTTACCTTTTGAAGTTGCACGGAAAGGGAAAGGATTTTTTCGTCGAAACGGCTTTCTTCTAAATACGCTTTGGCTTTACGCTGTCTTTCAAGGGAATTTTCATATCCCGTTTTCGCTTCTTCGTATTTCCCTTTTGCAAGCGTTTTTTGCTTGCCCGCTTCCTTTCTTTCGTCTATCTTTTCTTTCACCGCTTGCGCTTTGGGATACACTTCCAAACGCTGACGAAGAAGGGACATTTCGTCCTTTTTCTCTTGCAACAAACCAAGCTTTTTACAAAGCGTATCGTACGCTTGTTTTTCCTTTTGAAGAGCGGTCAAGCCCTGCAATTTTTCTTCCGATTTTGCAAGCGCTTCTTGCGCCTTTTCGCTTTCGATTTTCTCGCTTGCGATTTCTTCTTGCGTGCGCGCGTAGAGCTCGTCGTTTCCCCCTTCGTTTTCGCCCATTCTCGCTTTGACTACTTTAATTTCGTTTTCAATGGACGTATAACGCTCGTTCACCGCTTTTGCAAGCCGTTCGCCGTACTTTTCCAAGTTGAATAAACGAGCCACGAGCTTAACTCTTTCCGCCGCCGTCGAGTTGACAAGCGCCGCAAAATCCCCTTGCGGAAGCGCAATGCACGTCTTGAAATCGGAAAAGGTAAGCCCGATAATTTCTTCTATCTTTTCATCCACGTCACGGCTGCCTTCCGCCAAAGCGAGCAATTCGCCCGAAGATAAACGTTCGTATAAAAACGCCTTCGTCGTGCCGTTTTTTCTACGGCGTTCACGCTTGACACGATAGGTGTGACGCACCCCGTCCGTCATAATTTCAAAATCGAACGTGACGGACACCATATCCGAACGGCAGTTGATATAATCGGTGCTTTTCGCCGCACGGTTTACGTCCCCGTAAAGGGCAAAGTGGATGCTGTCGAGTATCGTACTTTTCCCGCTGCCCGTGTCGCCGAAAATGCCAAACACGCCGCCTTGCAATAATTTGGAAAAATCAATTTGCGCTTTTTCTTCAAAACTATTCAAACCGCAAAATTCCAAATAAACGGGTTTCATACGCCACTCCTTTTTTCTTATTTTTTCGCCCTAAAAATTATTTTTCCGCAAGCTGGGCAAGCGTTTCCAAAAACAAAGTTTTCACTTCCTTTTCAGGAACGGAATTGTATGTACTTTTATAGTACGCATCAAACAGCGCTTCGTCCGAAAGACCTTTTCTCGACTCGAAAACAAGTTCCCCGTCCGCACGAATTTCCGTGAGCAAGGACACGAGATTTTCCTTTTCGTATAAGCGCATGGAATCGGCTTTCGTAAGCGGCGCGCCAAGCACCAACGTCAATTCGACAAGCGAATCGAGATACTCGCCAAGCAAGCGTATGCCGTCGTCCACGTTTTCCGCCGTCAAGCGGATAAGTTTTCTGCCACTTGTAAGCGGCACTTCCCGTAAATCGACAACCCCCTCTTTGGTAAGGTTGAAAACCTTTACGCTTTTGTCGGGGCTTTCGTCAAAGGAATATTGCAAGGGCGAGCCGCTGTAATAGCAATGCCCACGCCCCATTTTTTGTTTTTTGTGCAAGTGCCCAAGCGCAATATAATCGCTTGTCGGCAACGTTTCGATAGGCACGGCTCTTGCGCCGCCCAAGTCGATTTCTCGTTCCCCTTCAGACACTTTGCCACCCGCAACGAAGATGTGCGCCATGAACACGGACGGAAGTTTTTCAATATTTCCGCTTTCCCCTTCGTCCATCCAAGCCTTCATGCGCTCTATATAGGAAAGTTCAGATTTTTCTTCCTTGAAACGAGCTTCGTTTGGATAGGGCAAGGTGGAAACGAAAATTTTATCTTCCCCTTTTTGGAACACGGCGTAGCCCTTGCCCGATTGCACGGGACGGACGGCGCGGCGGGTGTCTTTAAGCGAGATAGGCAAACGAGCATTGCCTACGACGTACACCCCTTGTTCTTCCGAAAAGGGAGCAATGGACGAAAGGCGTACCCCGTCGTCGTGATTGCCGCTGATAATCAAAACCGAACGGTTTTCCCCCGCCACTTTTTTGATTTTGGAATAAAACAATTCTTCCGCATCTGCGCTTGGGGTGTAGGTGTCGAAAACGTCGCCCGCAAGAAGGACAAGCTCGATATTTTCATCATCGCAAATGGTTGCAATTTCGTCCAAAACTTGCGCTTGTTCGTCCAAACGTTCTCTACCCATCAAACGCTTGCCAACGTGCCAATCGGACGTGTGTAAAATACGCATCTTGCTTGTTCCCCCTTTTTTTATTTTCGTTTTTTTGAAAAAATCGTTTGAAACGGCTTGATTTTGCCAAATAAAACGGGTATAATAATACCTACCTTGCCACGAAAGGGCATTATTTCTTGTTCATTATACACTATTTATAAGAATAAATCAAGAGCAAAGCCCCTATTTTTCTTAAAAAAGAAAAAGGTTTTTACATTTTTCACTATGTGAAAGGGAAAAAGGGGCGGGTAGCACGCAAAAGACAAAGGGAGGCGCAGTATGGCGTTTTGTTCTTTTTCCAAGGACAACGACGGAAATTCGTTCGTCACGTTGGAAAACAAATTTATCACCAAATATTTGCCCGAAGCTGACGGATTTGCCGTAAAGGTGTACCTTTACGGTTTGTACCTTTGCAAAAATTTCGACGGCGATTTTTCCCTTACGTCTATGGCGGAAGTGCTTCACACCAGCGAAGATAAAATTGTGGAAGCGTTTGATTTTTGGGAAGATTTCGACCTTGTGGAAATTATTTCCAAATCCCCTTTCACCGTGCAATATTTGCCCGTAAAATCGGCGCTTGGCAGACCGAAAAAGGTACGCTATGAACAATATGGCGATTTCAATAAGGAATTACAAAGAAAGTTGCAAACGGTGGGAAAATTCGTTTCCGCAAACGATTATCTCAAGTATATGCGCTTTATGGAAGAAAACCCCATCCAACCGCAAGCACTTCTTCTTATCGTCGAATACTGCATCAACAAACAAGGCGAAAATATCGCCCCCGCTTATATTTTCAACAAAGCGAAAAAATTGCTGAAAAACGGTTGCCGCACCTACGAACAAGTGGAAAAAGAACTTTCCAGTTTCAACACCAACGAAGCGGACGTGGCGCAAGTTCTTTCTACGCTTGGCGGTTATCAAAGACAAGCGGACGAAAACGATTATTCGCTGTATAGAAAATGGACGGAAACGCGTGGCTTTACCAAAGACGGCGTAATTGCGGCGGCGAAAAAGGCAAAGCATAGCATTGCTACCCTTGACGTAATTTTGGAAGAATTGTACGAAAAGGGCAAACTTGACGCAAGCGAAGTGGAAAGCTACTTAAACGAAAGAGAAATGCTTTCGTCTTTGACCTTCCGTATTGCAAGAAAGTTGGGCGTGAAGGTGAGCAACCCCGCCACCTATATCGACGAATACGTGGAAAAATGGTTTGCTTGCGGATATGACGATGCTTCCCTTTTGGACGTTGCGCTCTATTGTATGAAAACGGACCGTGGCAGCTTTGATAGCATGAACGTCGTGGTGGATAAATTGTTTAGCGCTGGCATCGTTGGAAAGGACGACGTAAAGGCATTTTTGAAGGAACGAGCAAACGAGTGGAAACTCTTTGAAAAGCTTCGCGAAATTTGCGGAAACATACGCAAAAATGCAACCAACGTATCTATGATACGCACTTGGAAAGACTGGGCGTTTAACGACGAGATGATTTTGGAAGCGGCAGAAAGAAGCGCAAGCAGCGCAAGCCCTATTCCGTACATGAATAAAATCCTTGCGGACTGGAAAAAAGACGGCATTTTCGCCTTGAAAGATATCCCCCAAACGACAACAATTTCGCCCAGCGTAAAACCCGTTTCTTCCCCCGCATTAGAGGCAATCAACGCTAAAGCGGATAGAGAAAGACATTACGCTTTGCTTCGTGAAAAAGCCATCGGCACGGCGGACAAAAATCTTGCAAAAGCGAATAAAAACGCTCGCTTTAAGGACGTTTCGGCGCAGCTTGCTTCGATGGAAATTGCCCTTGGTAAAGCGGAAGTTTTCGAGCCGAATAAGCTTCCCGCCTTGCAAGAAAAGAAAAACGAACTTCTTGCGCTTCGCAAAGAAATTTTAGCGCAAATGGGCATTAGCGAAAAGGATTTAATTCCACAATTTGCTTGTAAAAAATGTGGCGACACGGGCTTTTTGGAAAACGGAAAGGCGTGCGATTGCTATAAAAAATAACGTAAAAATATATGAAAAACGCACCCACTTGGGTGCGTTTTGTTTTTGCGTTGAGAAATAGACAAAAATTATTTTTAAGATTTTTTAGAAAGAGCGATAAAAACGCTTGCTATTTTCAAAAAAATACAGTAATATAAATAAGCTGTTTGAAATAAAGCACTTGCAGAGATGTCTGAGTGGTTTAAGGAGCACGATTGGAAATCGTGTGTTGCAGGAATGTAACCGGAGGTTCAAATCCTCTTCTCTGCGCCAAAGAAAAAAGACGGTTTTTCGACCGTCTTTTTTCTTTTGTTCCACGGATTTTGAAGAGGATTTGAGGGTGGGAGCTGTTTTGCAAAAGCAAAACACTTTGCCAACGCACCTTTCTTTTACATCAAACTTGACGGCAAAGGACGCCATTGATAATGGCGGAGCGGGGCGCGCCGCTAAAGGCGCAAATCCTCTTCCCTTGACTACACCAAATTTAGAACTCTCTTTTATCCACCAAATTTACACGAATTGATTTACAAACCTACGCTGATATGTTATAATAAGCGCATAACAACAAAAAAACAAGGTTTCAAGAGATGAAAAAAGAAAGAAATTTGTATATCGACGTGCTAAAAGCGGTGACAATACTGTTCGTCGTCATAGGCCACTGCATACAATACGGTGCGGGAAAGGATTTTTTGCTGTACGGCGGATTCTTTTACAACAAAACGTATATCTTTATTTACAGTTTCCATATGCCGCTTTTTATGCTGATAAGCGGATATATGTTTTTTCAATCGGCAAAAACGAAAAAGTGCAAAACGTTGTTATTTTCCAAAATTAAGCAGTTGATTATCCCCTTGTTTTGTTGGAGTTTCATATCCCTAATCGTCGAAGTTATCAAAATTCTTGCGGGCGTTTCCATGCACAAGTTTGGTTTCATTTGGATTTTTCAAACGATTTTGGCAAGTTTTTGGGGCGGCCCTTGGTTTTTGTGGGCGCTTTGGTGGAGCAGTTTGCTTATCATCATCGGCAAAAAGTTTTTGAAAGACAACCTTTATTTCTATATCGCCGTATGCGTGCTTACGCTGTTTATCCCCGATTTTAACAACTCGGCTGTCATCAAATTCACGTTGCCCTTTTTCGTGTCGGCGTATCTTTTCCATAAATACGATTTACTCACAAAGTTCAAAGATTTATTTACACAAACGGCGTTTGCGCTCGTTTCTTTCGTTATCTTTTTGATTTTGCTACGCTTTTACAATTTCAACTCGTTTATATACACTTCGGGGTATTATATTTTAGGCAAAAATGTGCTTATGCAGTTACATAACGATTTTTATCGTTTCTTCGTCGGCATTTTCGGCAGCATTTCTATCATGTGTTTTGTGTACGCACTTATGAATTTTCTTCCGCAAGTGGTTAAAAAATCGCTTGCGTACGTGGGCACTTGCACACTTGGCATTTATTTAATATCCAACTATCTTTTCGACGAAGTGTTAAAACGAATCCCTATCCCCACTTTGAATTTTTGGTACGTAGCGATAGAAGTGATTTGCGTTTTGGCAATCACCCTATCCCTCACCACTCTACTGAAGAAAAACAAAATAACCAACCGCCTATTCCTTGGCGGAAGATAAAACGTTTACAAAGTTTTATCGATATACTATAATAAACAACGCAAAGGAGCTATTTTATGAAAAAATCCGTTATTATCACAAGCGTCTGTCTTGCCGTTTTTTCCGTTTGTAGCGTAGGTACTCTCATTAGTTTTATCGGTGGAAAAAACGATATTTCTTTCCCTATCGGCTTTGGGGTAATCGCCCTTTTCTTTGCCTACTTGTTGTTCTTTATTGCAAAAGGGAAAGAACTTCCGCTTACCCGCCTTGCATTGAAACGCACGTTGGCATTTTGCGACAACACCAACAATAGTGACGGCGCAAAGACGAAAAAGTTGGAAAAATTCTTAAATAGAAGATACGTGTTATTTCTCAAATCTTGTCCCATTTGTGGAAAAACGTCGTCCAAAAAAGCAAGTGACAAGCCTTGCTGTCGTTGCAAAACATTATTTTCACGCGATGTGGAAAAATTTACGTTGGAGTGCAAAGGCATTTCCCGCCATCGTTTAGCTTCTTTTTACGCAACCGATTTCAACAAACTTTGTGCACTTATTCATACATACAAACCTACCACCAACGTTTCGGATTATTATTCAAGCAACGACGGTGGCGATATTAACATCAATATCACTATCACACACAACTAAATTTACGCAACAAAAAACACGGCGATTCGCCGTGTTTTTTATTTTGCTTATTTTGATTACGGGCGCAAACCGCTACCGCCTTGAAGGGTAATCGTTTCACCCGTCACGTAGCTTGCCTCGTCCGAGCAAAGGAATACGCACATACCGCCGATGTCCTTTTCGGGATCGGCAAATCTACCCATAGGTACGCCTTTAATCGTTTGTTCGTAGCGATCGGGATATTCTTCCTTAAACTTCTTCAAGCCTTCCGTCATCGCCAAAGGACAAATTACGTTTACACGCACACCATAGGGTGCCCATTCGGTTGCCGCTACTCTCGAAAGACCACGGATCCCTTCTTTTGCCGCCGCATAGGAAGATTGCGCAATTCTACCAAACAAGCCCGCACCGCTTGCGAAGTTGATAACGCAGCCTTGCGTTTCCTTCAAATAAGGGAATGCCTCACGCATATAGAAGAAGCTTGCGTAAATACCCGAATAGATTGCCAAATCTAAATCTTCCTTCGTATGGTCGATAAGCATTTTGCCCGAAGCGCTTGCTTGCGCGTTGTTCACTACGGCATCAATTTTACCAAAGCGTTCCACCGTTTTTGCGATAACGTTTTTAATAGCGTTTTCGTCCGCGCCGTCAGCCGTCACCGTCAACACTTCACAGCCGTAATCTTTTTCAAGTTGTTCTTTCGCCGAAAGCAACGTGCTTTCCGTTCTACCCGTAATAACGAGTTTTGCGCCCGCCTTTGCAAACGCCGTCGAAAGACCAAAACCGATACCTCTGCCACCACCCGTGATGATAACTACTTTACCGTTCAATTCAATCATTTCATTTATCTCCTTTTGTATTTTACATCCAAAGCGCCGCTGCGCCCAAAAGCCCTGCGTTGTTGCCAAGTGTTGCAATCAGCAATTCCACTTGCGGACCTTTTTCGCCTGCGAACAGCTCATTTTTCAAAATTTCACGCAACGGTTTCAAAAGCGTTTCCCCTTGCGCACACACGCCACCACCAAGAATAATCGCTTGCGGACGGAATTCGTTGGCAAGGTTGGTGATTCCTGCGCCAAGCATCGTGATGTATTTATCCACCACGCCTTTTGCCGCTTCGTCTTTGTCGTAATAATCGAACGGCGTTTTGCCGTTTACCGCTTCTAACGAGCCCACTTCCCAAAGTTTGCTATCTTTGTTTGCTTGCATAGCCCGTTTCGTGTCACGAATGAGCGCCGTTGCCGATGCGTACGCTTCAAAACAGCCCCTTCTTCCGCACGTGCATTGTTCGCCGCCTACCATTAAAACGGCGTGACCAAGTTCTGCCCCCGCCGAGCGATAGCCTTCAAACAGTTTCCCGTCGATAACGATTCCACCTCCCACGCCCGTGCCGAGCGTAATTAAAATGGTGTTATCGTACGCCTTTCCACAGCCGAATTTCGTTTCGCCAAGCGCCGCAACGTTGGCGTCGTTTGCAAGTTTGACGGGCAAACCCACTCGTTTTGCCGTTTCTTCCGCAATGGGGAAATGCGTCCAGTTTAAGTTGCCCGAAAACACCACTTCGCCCTTTTGGCTGTCTATCATGCCGGGCGAGCCTATGCCCAAGCCCACTACGTCCGTCTTGGAAATGCCCGTAGCAGTAAGCAGTTTTTCCGTGAGATAAGCAATGTTCGACGCAACCTTACCCCCACCTAATTCACTTTCCGTAGGCACTTTGTCGCTGGCAAGAATTTCGCCTTCCGCATTTACGATACCGCCCTTGATAAACGTACCGCCAAGGTCGATACCAACGTAATATTTTTTCATATTCTCCATCCTTTTTTGTTTTGCTCTATTATATATCCATTTTTCCCATTTGTCAATAGGGAAAGCGGGGAAATTTCCCCGCTTTTCTCATTTTCTACGCAATTGCACCCCACGCAATATCCCCGTCGTCGTCAATTTCTTCTCTTTCTTTCCGTTTGCAATCGCATCCATAATCAAATCGCCAAAAAAAGTGCGTGCATCGGAAATTCTTTCACAGAAAAGATAATATGCAAGCGAGCCGGGGACGGTGTTCACTTCGCACAAATACGCTTTTGAGCCACTGACGAGAAAGTCCATACGCACCACCCCTTTTAAGTCCATGCGCTTATACACCGTCTTGGTGTACGAACGGATTTTATCCCGCAATTCCCCCGTGACCGTCTTTATCCGCCCCGTTTTAGGGGTTAATGCGCTATCCGCACCACGTTTGACGTACTTTTCTTCAAAAGTGTACACCCCGTCGCCAAACGCTTCTTCCGGCTCGGACACGTAAATTTCGCCGTTTAAGGCATACGCCGCACAGTTGATATCCCGCTTGTTTTGGATATATTTTTCCACAATCACTCTATCGTCCAGCTCAAACGCCTTATCAATGGCGCACCTTGCTTCGTCTTCGTTTTCCGCCACCGCAATCCCTATGGACGAACCCAAATGCGCGGGCTTTACCACCACGGGGTATTTTAGTCTACTTTCAATGCTTTTAAGTAAAAACTTGCCACGTTTTTGATAGTCGGCTTCGTTCACTCGGATATAATCAATCGTGGGAATATTGATCGAACGAAGAACGAGCTTTGTCAAGCATTTATCGATAAACACCCCCGAAGCCGTCAAATCGGGCGAAGCAAGCGGGATATGATTCCATGCCAAAAGTGCCGACAAGCCGCCCCCTTCCCCCAAACCGCCGTGGCAGCAATTAAGCGCACAATCGACGTTGGCTATCTTTTTTACACGAATTTTTTGCGTATTCAACGCATACATGCCCCCGTCGTCGAAGAAAACACGGGTAAATTTACTGTAATCGCCACTCTTAAAAACGTTCAAATCGCTCATATTTTCGTGCGTGTACATATTCCCGTCCGTATGGATATACACGGGGTACACCGTAAATTTCGTCCTATCAAGCACGTTCAAAACAAGCACGCCCGTCAAGATAGAAATTTCGTTTTCGCACGAACAGCCACCGAAAAATACCGCCACTTTTCGCATAAAAAAACACCTCCGCAAAGTATTTCTTCGCTTTGGTGTTTCTCTCGTTTTTTTTATTTTCAATACACGTCGGGTAAATCGTTAAGGAAGAGCACGGCGTCCCCTTGTTTTATCCATGCCGCCAAATACGTTTTCGCTTCTTCCAAATTTTTCGCCACGATAAGTTTTTCCATCGAGCCGCCCTTTTCCAAGTAGCCTTTTTTCACCGCCCCTACAAGCGTTTCGCCCACCAAAATTACGTAATCCAAATCGCAATCGGCAATACGTTCGCCTAAGTCGCCGTTGATTTTTTCTTCTAGTACACCGCATTCGACGATGCCAGGCGTGACGATACATCTTCTGCCGTCAAAACGGCACAGCGCCGCAAGCGCTTCCACAGCGCCACGGGGGTTGCAGTTGTATCCATCGTCCAAAATGTACACGCCGTTATTTTCCAAAAGTTGCAAGCGGTGCGGAATTTGACCTACCCCTTCCAAACCCTTTTCAATTTCTTCGCCCGTCAAGCCCATGCGCTTTGCAAGCGTACAGGCGAGCAAAATATTCTCAACAGCAGCTCTACCAAGCAGCGTAGTGTCCACTTTAATCACTTCATTGTCTATTTTCAAGCTAAAGCGGGTGTGCGTAGCCGTCATTTCCAAATCGCTTACAATGGACGAATCGGCAAACAAGACGTTCTCTTTATCGCCAAGCATTGCTTCGTTTATTCTATCTTTCAAGCCTTCGCCGCAAACGGTGAAAGCGCCGCTTTTGATGATTTCGCTCTTTTCCGCAAACACGTTTTCAATGCTTTGGAAAGAGGAAATATGCTGTTCGCACACGCCCGTGAAAATGGCGTAATCGGGGCGAACGAGCGCACAAAGTTCAGCGATATCCCCCGCTTTTTTCGCTCCCATTTCCGCAATGAACACGTCCTTTTGCGGGAAATCTTCCTTCGTCACGGTGCGGGCAATGCCCATAGGCGTATTGTACGAAGCGGGCGTTTCCAACACGTTATATTTCACGGAAAGAATTTCTTTTAAGATATTTTTAACCGACGTTTTTCCAAAACTGCCCACGACGCCCACACGGATAACTTTGCTATTTTCGTTCAAAATCACTTGCGCACGTTTGACGTAGCGATTATTGCGAGAACGCTCGAACGGGGTGCATACAAGGTTTGCAAAAAGCAACACAGTAGGCAAAAGCAAGGGCAAAAGCGAGAAAGGCGCAAAAGCAATGTAGCCGTACAATTTCGAGCCGTTAAGATCGGACAAATACCAAAGCAAGGTGATTACGCCGTAGTTAAGGGCAAACACCACCAAAAAATACACAACGAAAAGACGTGCGAATCTACCCGTAATTCTAAAGGGCAATTTCAAGG
>JAZQWG010000018.1:0-37433 GCA_045632265.1 Candidatus Scatosoma sp. | reverse complement strand
CCGTATGAACCGACGGAAGAATACGTCCACGAAGAAAAGGCTGAGGAAGAAATTAAAACGGACGGCAAGAAAAAGAAGAAGGAAAAGGCGGCGATGTCGTTCAAGACGGCGCTTGGGCTTTCGTCGAGAAACTTGCTTACGAAAAAGGGGCGCACGGCAATCACGAGCGTTGCTGGCAGTATCGGTATTATCAGCGTTTGTTTGGTGCTTGCCCTTTCCAACGGCTTTAACAATTTCATTTTGAAAACGGAAGAAGATATGCTCTCGGCAAACCCCGTAGAGATTATGGAATCGAGCACGGATGTCAGCGCAATTATGTCGGGCATGATGGAAAAACAAGAGCCCGATTTGTCGAAATTGAAAGACCAAGTGTACGTAAACTCTTTCTTGACGAATATCGCAAAGGGTATCCAAGTATCCAACGATTTGTCGGATGAATACCTTGCGTATTTGGAAGCGATGGACAAAGATTATTACGAAACGATTATGTACGATTACGGCGAAACGCTCGTCGATAACTTGTACACGCACGCCGAAATTTCGACGGGGGAACTTAATACGGGCAGCGCAAAAGTTGCGGTAAACACTTCCCTTTCGTCCTTGAAACAAACGTACGTTTCCCGCTTGAGCGAGTTGGATGCGGACGAACAAACGCAATATTCCGACCTTGTTTCCCTTGTGGAATACCTTGGCGACATCGTCAATAAAATTCCCGGGTCGAAAGCTAAGGATATGGAAAGCGAAGAATATTTGGATTACGTAAACTCGCAATACGACGTATTATACGGCAAAATGCCTACGAATAAAAACGAAGCGTTGCTTGTCGTTGGCGAGGAAAACGACATCACCGATTTGACACTCGTTCAACTTGGGCTTTTGAAAGAAGACCAATTTTTTGCAACCCTTTTCCCTACGGAAGAACAGTTTGAACCGTACGTGTCTTTTGAAGACATCTGCGCGCAAAATTACACCTTGTTCTACAACGATGCGATTTATAAACCGAATACGCAATATTCGCCCGAAAGAAGTTATGTGTACGAATATTTATCGACCGTCGATAGCTTGGACGTGGGCGAAACGGAAGGCGTGAAAATTCACATTTCGGGCATTGTGCGATTGAAAGAAGGGCGCACGTACGGGTGCTTGCCGAGCGGTTTGTGCTTGACGGAAGCGCTTGTGGAAGAATACGTGGCGAAGAACTTTGCTTCGCAAATTGCGACGGCTATGCGTACGATTTTGTCGGATAGTGTAAAGGAAAACGATGCGGGCATTTTGCTTATGTCGAACAACGCTAATATGCAACTTCGTGCTTACCAAGCTTCGCTTATGGGCGGCGATTATACGTCCGTCGTGCGTTCGGTAGGCGGCGGTAAACCGACGGATACGGAAAAACCGAGCGTGAGCGCAATCAGCATTTACACTCGTGATTTCCAAACGAAAGAAAACATGCTTTCCTATCTCGATGCGTGGAACGCAAGATATGAAAACGACGAAAACAAGCAAGTGGAATACACCGACACGGTTGGTTTGATGATGGGCATGGTGGAAACGATGCTTGATGCGATTACGTACGTGCTTGTGGCGTTTACGGCAATTTCGCTTGTCGTTTCGTCCGTCATGATAGGCATTATCACCTATGTATCGGTGGTGGAACGCACCAAGGAAATCGGCGTGCTTCGTTCGCTTGGCGCAAGAAAGAAAGATATTAGAAACCTTTTCAATGCTGAAACGTTTATTATCGGCTTGACGTCGGGCTTGTTCGGCGTGGGCGTGACGTATCTTCTCTCGCTTGCAATCAACGCCATTTTGGGCGCACTCACAGGCTTGACGTCGCTTGCGGCGTTGCCGATTACGTCGGCGTTCGTGATGGTTTGCGTAAGCGTTGGTTTAACGCTTATCAGCGGACTTATCCCTGCCCGTGCGGCGGCGAAGAAAGACCCCGTAATCGCACTTCGCACTGAATAAGGAGCATGAATTATGGAAATTAAAAATTATGTAATTACGTCTAACTTTGACAACCTTCCCTTGCACGTTGTGGAATATTTCCCTTCGTGCGAGCCGAAAGGCGTTATGCAAATTTTGCACGGCATGTGCGAGTTTAAGGAACGCTACGCTTCCTTTATGCAACACTTTTGCGACAAGGGTTATATCGTTGTTTGCTACGACCAACGTGGGCATGGCGACAGCGTAAAAGAAAGCACCGATTTGGGCTATTTCTACGACGACAGCGCAAAGGGGATTGTGGAAGACGGCGCACAACTTACAACGTATTTGAAAGAACAATATCCCAACCTTCCTATCACTCTTTTTGGACACAGCATGGGCTCTATGGTGGCAAGATGTTATCTTCGTGAGCACGATAACTTGGTGGACAAAGTGATTGTTTGCGGCTCGCCCAGCAAAAACCCGTTGGCGGGAATTGCGATCGGCATAGCAAAGGGAATAGGACTTTTTAGGGGAAAGCATCATAGAAGCAAAATGCTTTGCTATCTTTCTACGGGCAAGGGACAAAAGAACTTCCCCGGCGAAGCGAAAGGGGCGTGGCTTAGCCAAAATAGAGAAAATATCGAAGCGTTTTATTCTAATCCTAAAGGCAAATTTATCTTCACTTGCAACGGGTTTGTCAACTTGTTCAAATTGATGAAATACACTTATAAAAAGAAGGGATATCACGTGCAAGCGCCCACTTTGCCTATCCACTTCATTTCGGGCAGCGACGACCCCGTTTTGGTAAGCGATTTGAAATGGTTTCAATCGATTGAATTTTTGCGTAGCGTAGGTTATGAAAACGTGACGGGAAAATTGTATAAAGGTTTGCGCCACGAAGTTTTCCACGATATAGGAAAAGAAGAAGTGCTTGCCGACATACTTGCGTTTATGGACGGGGAATAAGCGTATAAACTTTGAAAAGCGTGGCATACTGTTTTCAGGAGGAAAGAGTATGCTTATCGTAAATATCATTGCTTATGTTTTGGTAATCGTAGGCGCAATCAACTGGGGCTTGTTCGGTTTGTTCGATTTTAACCTTGTATCGACGATATTTGCCGGCGCAAGAACGGTTGGCTCGGTAATCACCTATTCGATTATCGCGCTTGCGGCACTCTGGCTCATCCTTTCGCCTATCATCACGAACGGCGTATTGTGGTTGAGAAATAGAAGAGCGGAATAACGGATAAAAACGGTTTTCTCTTTGCGAGAAAGCCGTTTTTTCTTTGTTTTAACTATTGACATTTCTTTGTGCGTATAGTATAATATAAATACTATACGAGAAAAGCAAGGCTTTTCAAAAGGAGAAAATATGTTAAATAACTTATTGCTTGGCACGGGCGGCATTATTCTTATTGTTGCTTTGGTAGTTTTACTTGTTATCGTGCCTATTATTTGGTGGATTAAAACGCGCAACATGTTTGTTCGTTTGAAGAACAAGGTGGAAGAAGCTTGGGCGACGATTGACGTATATTTGAAGAAAAGATACGACCTTATCCCCAACCTCGTTGAAACGGTGAAAGGGTACGCTAAGCACGAAAGCGAAACGTTGCAAAACGTAGTTTCCGCACGTAATATCGCAATGGGCGCAAAGACGATGGAAGAAAAAGCAGCAGCTGAAAACAGCTTGACGGGCACTCTTCGCACCTTCCTTTCGGCAGTTGCAGAAAGCTATCCCGACCTTAAGGCAAACACCAACTTCCTTGATTTGCAAAATCAATTGAAGGGCATTGAAGGTGAATTGGAATCTTCCCGTCGCTACTATAACGGCGTGGTTAAATCGTTCAACACCAAGCTTGAATTGTTCCCTGCAAACATCGTTGGTAAGCGCATGGGCGAAGATTACAAGAAACGTGCTTACTTCGAGTTGGACAGCGCTGAAGAAAGAAAGAACGTAAAAGTACAATTCTAATCACATGAAAACGAACATTTTTCAAAAGGGGCGTGGCAGAATTTTCGCCACGCTTCTCTTTCTATTATTGATATGTCTTTGCATTGCTCCCTTCCTTGCTAAACGTGGCGGCGTAAACGTCACGGCAGCAGCGGATACGGGGGACGTTATGACGATTCAAAGCTACGATATCGACATGGCGGTGCAAACGAATAGACAAGTGGTGGTGAAAGAAACCATCGTCATGCAGGCGAATAAATCGGGCAGTCAATTCACTCGCAGTTTGCCCACCGAAGGCAACCGCTATTTCAATTTGAAAGCGGAATGCGAAGGGCAAAACGCCAAATCGTACGTGAACGACGGCGACGGGTATTTGGATTTGGTGTGCGAATTGCCTACGTCTGCCGGAACAACCCGCACCTATCGCATTTCTTACACGATGGAACAGCCGATAGGCGATATGGACAACGGCATGCAGCTTGACGTGGTAGGCTTTGGTTGGACGGTGCCCTTGAACAACGTGCGTGTCACCATGCACTTCCCTGCGGCGGCGAAAATTGAAAGCGCAATGATTACCCGTTACGGCAGCAGCTATGCGACGAAAATGTTTGACGAACAAACGTTGTCGGCGGACGGCAAAACGCTGTATTTAAGCGCAAGTCGCTTGGATACGTACGTCAACACGTATAGCGAAAGGGTTGCGGAAGGCGTTTACGTGCGCTTTACCCTTCCCGAAGGCACGTTGCAAAGCTTTGCTTCTACGCAAATTCTTCCAAACGGCGTTTGGCGTGTGTTTGTCGTAGGTACGGTTTGCATAGTGGTTGCGTTCTTGCTTGGCGTAGTATTCCATAAGAAAAAGGAAGTGATTACAACGGTGAACGTGATTGCGCCCGACAACATGGACCCTATGAAAATGGGGTTGCTTGTGGACGGCAATGTGGACAACGAAGATATCACTTCAATGATTTATTATTTTGCGCATAAAGGATATCTTTCGATTGATTTGACTAACGAGAAAAACCCGTCCTTTACCAAACTTGTCGAACGCTTGCCCGACAGCTGTGCTACCCATGAAAAGACGTTATTTGACGGCTTGTTCAAGCGTGGTGCGACGGTGGCGGTAAATGATTTGAAGGAAGAATTTTACGCTACGGCGGATAAGGCGAAACGGCAGTTGCTCCGTCCGAAGATGTATGAAAGAAAATCGGTGCTCGCCTTTTTAAGCGGTGGTATCTTGGCGTTTTTGATGGGGATAATTATTCCGCTTTGGCTGGGGAAAACTCGTATTCACGAAGAATATACGTATATCCTTGGTTTGGCGGTTGCCTTGCCTGTAGTACTGATTTGGGGCATGGAAAACACGAGAAAGAGCTATCGTTATAAATGGAAGAAAGGCAAGCTGATAGGGCTGTTTATCGCTGAAATTTTGATTGTAGCCATTATGACGTTTATCTTCATTTTCGCCTTTGCTTCGCATATTATGACACGTTGGGAAAAACTGTATATGAGCTTGTTCGTGCTTGCGACAACCTATCTTACGACGGGCGCGTTCGTGCGTACGGACGCATATAACGAAGCGCTTGGACAAATTTTGGGCTTTAAGGATTTTATCACGGTGACGGAAGAAGACAAGATAAAGTTCATGCTCAAAGAAAACCCGCAACTTTATTATAAAGTGTTGCCGTACGCGCAAGTGCTTGGCGTGACCAACGAGTGGGAAAAGAAATTTAAGGGCATCTTAATCGAACCGCCTTCTTGGTGCAGCGGCTCTAACGTAAGCGTGTTCGACGTAATCGTTATCAATGCGTGCCTTCGTCAAGCAATGCGTGTGGCGATGACTCGCCCGCAACCCAAGGGTGGCTCGTTCGTAGGCAGAAGCGGCGGCGGTGGCAAATTCGGCGGCTTTGGTGGCGGCGGCTTCGGCGGTGGCGGCGGCAGCTGGCGATAATAAAATGAAAAATAAAAAACTCGGCTTTTGACAAGTCGAGTTTTTTCATTAGGATAAAAACAACCCCTTGCCGTTTGGCAAGGGGTTTGGTTTTTAGAAATTATTTCGTTTGGGTGTTGGGGTCGGTAAGGACGGGGGAGTTATCCGCAAAACGTTTTACCGAATCCACAGCGCTTTGGCAACGTGCTTTCGATTTATAATGTTCGCCAAGGCAAAGGAGTTGGCCGTTGCCGTTAAGGATTTTGTAAATGTAATCGCCTTTCTTGGTAAGCGTGATACGGAAATTGTCTTTCGCAATGTTTTGCTTATGCGTTTGAATGCCGTTCACTGCGCCTGCGTACGTTGCGTATTCTTCGGAAGAAAGAAGCTTTTCGCCGTTGTTTGCAAAGAGTTCGAAATAGAACACTTTTTCGCCGTCCACGCCTTCACGGTTGGAAATAATCCATTTGCCGCTTACGCCTTCCGCTACGGGAGCGACGTAGTTATCGGTGTCTTTGGGTGCTTTCAAGAAGAAATCGTGTACGTTTTCGTCAACGATAGCCGTTCTTGCAAAACGCTTAATCGATTTGATTGCGTTTTCACAACGAAGTTTGGTTGCATACGTTTCACCCGTGCAAAGAAGTTGACCGCTGCCGCTCAAAAGTTTTACGATATAGTCGCCTTTCTTGGAAAGGGTAATTTTGAAATTGCCTTTAAGGATATTCGTCTTATGCGTTTCAATGCCACGCACAGCGCCTTGATAGGACGTGTATTCTTCGGAAGAGAGAAGTTTTTCGCCGTTAGATGCGCGCAATTCAAAGAAATACATATCGTCTTCGCTGTTGTCGTCCGTAAGGATATGGAAAACTTGCCATTTGCCAGCGTATCTTGCAAGCGTATCGGTGTCAGCGTCGTCCGTCAATACGGGCATTGCTTCTTCTTTTTCTTCTTTCTTTTCTTCTACCTTTTTAGCAGGAGCTTTCTTCGCCGTGGTCTTTTTAGGTGCGGGCTTTTCTTCCGCTGCAACAGCCGTTTCTTCTTTCTTTTCTTCTACCTTTTTAGCGGGAGCTTTCTTTGCCGTCGTCTTTTTAGGTGCGGGCTTTCCTTCCGCTACGACAGCCGTTTCTTCTTCTTTCTTTTCTTCCACCTTTTTAGCGGGTGCTTTCTTCGTCGTGGTTTTCTTTGCTACGGGTTTTTCTTCCTTGACGGGTTCTTCCTTAATAGGTTCTTCCGCTGCAACAGCCACTTCTTCTTTTACTTCTTCTTGGGGTGCGGGTTCTTCAACGGGGGTAGCAACCACTTCGTCGCCTTCCGCTTCCTTTCTTTGCGCTTCCAATCTAGCAAAAATTTCTTCTCTAATCAACGCTTGACGGTGTGCTTCCACCTTTTCTTTCAAGTGTCTTTTTGCTGCGTCTTGTTGTTTTTCTTCTTCAATGGCTTTTTTGTTTTCTTCCATTTTTTTCAAGTCAGCTTGGCTTACACCGCCGCTCTTCTTTTTGGACGCGCTTGAAATCAAGCTGATGACAAGGATAAGGACGAAAAGTGCGCCGACAGCACCGAGGATGAACCAGATTTTAGCAATGTTCAAATTGTTAAGATACATAAAACTTCTCCTTTTGTACTTTTATTATTTCTTGTGTTAAGGTATGCGTGCAACACGCAAAAAATAACCGCAAAATTTGCTATTATAAATATTGTAATACAAAATGAGAAGATTGTCAATGCAATGCCCGAGTTTTTTTCTTAATTTTTTTGAAAAGATTGACTTTTTTGGACAAATAGTTTACAATGTAGGTATGGTTATGCAAAACATGAAAAAATTTCAAACGGCAATTATCGGTGGCGGCGCTTCGGGTTTGTTCTTGGCGGCTATGCTTGCGCAAAAGGGCGAAAGCGTGGCTGTGTTTGAACGTGGGGATAGAGTGGGCAAAAAACTCTCCGCAACGGGCAACGGTCAAGGCAACATCACCAACGCAAACGTCAAAGAAAGGGGTTATTTCTCGTCTTCTTTTGGCGGCGTAGAACGCATTGAAAGCATGGTTAAGGCGTACGATAACGATTCGCTTTGCGCATTTTTCCGTACGCTTGGTTTGTTGGTGTTTTACGACGAGCGTGGGCGTGGTTATCCCACTTCTCGCCAAGCTTCCGCATTGACGGATGCGCTTCGTTTATATATCGACAAGGCGGGCGTTTCCACTTTTGTGTCCACACAAATCGTTTCCCTTGCGAAAAAAGGGGAAAGCTTTTTGCTAACGAGCGCAAGCGGGGATAAGTACGAAGCGGAAAACGTAGTGCTTTGTACGGGTGGCAAGGCGGCGAAAAATTTTGGCACGGACGGCTCGGCATACGGCTTGGCGCAAGCGTTTGGGCATACTTTGACTACGCTTTATCCGTCGCTCGTACAGCTGAAAACGGACACGGCGACGATTAAAACTTTGAAAGGAATTCGTGTATTTGACAGCAAAGTGACGGCGGCTTGGACGGAAAATAACGAAAAGCAAACGCACACCGTTTGCGGGGATATTATCTTCACCGATTACGGCTTGTCGGGGGATGCAATCTTTCGTCTTTCGGCGTTTATTGCGGCAAAACAAGACGCTACGCTTTCCATTGATTTCTTGCCCGACGTGGACGAAAACACGCTTGTATCGCTGCTTAAAAATAAGAAAAAGGCGATTGCTGATTTGGCGGATAGCGAAAGGCTGTGCGGGATTGTCAACAATCAAGTTGGTAGGGTAATTATGAAAACGCTTGCGGGCGCAAGTGACGAAAGGGTGGCAAAGGCTGTAAAGGCGTTCCCCTTGCAAGTGAAAGGCTCGCTCGGGTTTGATTATGCGCAAGTGACGAAAGGGGGAATTCCCTTAAACGAAGTGAACGACAACTTGCAAAGCAAGAAAGCGAAGGGCTTATATTTTGCTGGCGAGATTTTGGACGTGGACGGCGAATGCGGCGGCTTTAATTTGCAATGGGCGTATTCTTCGGCGTGCGTAGTTGCAAATGCGCTTTGTGAAAAATAAGAAAAGACAGGGGTAAGTATGCGTTTAATGACTTTATCCGATATAAAAATCCCTATTCAAAAGGGGGAAGACGAGTTATATCGGATTGCCACGAAAAAATTAGGCAAACAGCCGACGTATTTTGCTATCAAGAAAAAATCGTTGGATGCGCGCGATAAAAAGGATATCCGCTTCGTGTACTCGATTGAGTTTGCGGACGGAATCGTGCAAGAAGAGCGTGTAGAGCTTGAAAAATTGCCTAAAAATAAAATGCCTTCTACGCCCGTTTTGGTGGTGGGAAGTGGCCCGGCGGGGCTGTTTTGCGCTTTGCGACTTTTAGAGCGTGGCATTACGCCTATCGTGATTGAACGGGGCGGCACGGTGGAAGAACGGGAAAGGGCAACCAACCTTTTCTTCACGCAAAAAACGCTGGACGAAAACACGAATATTCAATTTGGCGAAGGGGGCGCAGGTACGTTTTCGGACGGGAAACTCAATACGCAAACGCACAGCCCGCTCAATAAAGAAGTGTTAAAAACTTTCGTGCGCTTTGGCGCGCCCAAGGAAATTTTGTACTTAAACAAACCGCATATCGGCAGTGACAAATTGAAAACGGTTGTCAAAAATATGCGAGAATATATTCGCTCGCAAGGGGGCGAAGTGCGTTTCCACACTCGTTTGGACGATATCGTTATCAAGGACGGGGAAGTGAAAGGGGCAACGCTTACGTGTCTTGAAAGTGGCAAAATAGAGCATTTGGATGTGAGCGCAATCGTGCTTGCTATTGGGCACAGCGCAAGGGACACCTTTGAAAAATTGCTTGCCCGTGGTGTGGAAATGCGTGCCAAGGATTTTGCCGTTGGGGTGCGAATCGAGCATTTGCAATCGGAAATTGGAAAAACGCAATACGGCGAAGCATACAAACTTTTGCCCGCCGCCGATTATAAGTTGGTGGCGCACGCGGGCGATAGATCGGCGTTTACCTTTTGTATGTGCCCCGGTGGCTACGTTATGCCCGCGGCAAGCGAGCAAGGCGGGGTGGTGACCAACGGCATGAGCAATTACGCACGTGACGGGGAAAACGCCAACAGCGCGTTGATAGCGCAAGTCACTCGCGCCGATTTTGGCTGCGAACATCCGCTTGCGGGGATAGAATTCCAAAGAAAGATAGAGCGTGCCGCTTTTGTGGCGGGCGGTGGCAATTACGCTGCGCCCGTGCAAAGGGTGGGCGATTTCTTGCAAGATAGAACGAGCGATTGTTTTGGCAGCGTTCGCCCTACGTATGCGGCGGGAACGGCATTTGCCGATTTGAAATGCGTGCTTCCTCAAGGCGTTATTTCCGCATTGAAATATGCGGTGGTGGACATGGACAAACGATTAAAAGGTTTTGCTTGTCCCGATGCACTTTTGACGGCGGCGGAAACGCGTACAAGCTCGCCCGTGCGCATGGAAAGGGATGAAACGATGCAGTCGATTTCCGTGAAAAATCTCTTTCCTTGCGGGGAAGGTGCGGGCTATGCGGGGGGAATAACGTCCTCTGCGGCGGACGGAATTAGAGTCGCTGACGGCGTATTTGCCCGTTTTATATAGCAAATTGCCTTTTTATTTCATCGTCCTATCACAATTTATTCATACTGCTTTCACTATCATGTTTTACAATGTAAAAGAACTGAAACGGACTTAATAAGGATTATACAAAAACTTTTTTCATATTCTCTCACTATAAGGTGCGCGGCTTGTCCAAATGGGCGGGCCGTGTATCTTTTTAGGAAAAATAAAACCGCGGGTAGCTTGTGGACTATCCGCGGTGTGTTTTTTATTCGTGATTATTTTTTGGTGCGGCGCATAGTCACGTAGCCGATACGGGTGTAGGTGGGCTTGGTGAGTTCTTTAATCGCGTCGTAATAAATTTCGCTAATCATCTTAATTCTATCGAAGGTGATATATTCGTTAGGTTGGTGAATAGTCGTTTCTTCAAAGCAAATTTCGGGGCCGAAAGCGCAACCGCATTTAAGTTCTCTTGCGTACGTGCCGCCGCCGATTGCGATAGGCGGGAAATTGCCGCCCGTTGCTTGGTTGAAGATACGGGAAAGGGTGGAGATGAGTTTGCCGTTTACGTCGTTGTACAAGGGCGCTAAATAACTTGCAATCGTGTAGGAAATGCCCGCTTCGTCAAAGCGTTCTTTCACCGATTCCAAAGCGAACGTTGCGGGGAAACGGATGTCGGAAATTACGTGCAATACGCCGTTTTCAAACTTGGCAACGTCGGGGGACATCGTAAGTGCGCCCGTTTCGTCCTCAAAAACTTTCAAGCCGAGCAAGTCGTTGAAAAGTACGTCGTTTGCATAAGCAAAATCTTCGTTTACGGTAGCCAAGAAAGCGAGCATTGCGTGCAAGGCGTTTGCGCCCATTTCGGGGGTGGAACCGTGCGCCGATTTGCCACGTGCAATCAAGGTGTTCGTCGTGTTGTCGTAGGAAAGGGTAGTGCCTGCAACGGGGTTTTGATAATTGACAAGCGCTTCCGCAGCTTTTTTGGAAAGGAAAGCGGAAACGTAGTCGCAAACCATGTTTGCTCTTTCGCCGCCGATAAGGGAAGTGATAGGCGAATCGTTGATAGGGAAAGCGGTGTCCACGTGTACGATGCCCTTTTCCGCATAGATAACGGGGAAGTTTGCATCGGGCGTAAAGCCTTCGTCGGGTAAGTGCGCCACTTTTTTATAATATTCGATACAAGCGCTGCCGCATTCTTCGTTGCAGCCTACGATAAGCTTAATTTTACGACGGGGCGTAAACCCTTCGTCTTTCAACGCTTTCAATGCGTACAAGCATACGATTGCGGGGCCTTTGTCGTCCATTGCGCCACGTCCCCAAATCTTTGTGCCCGTCACGCCGCCCGCCGATACGTCGTCGTTGATTACGCCGCCAAAAGGGGGATATTTCCAGCCGTTGCCCGCAGGTACTACGTCAAGGTGGGCAAGAATTGCAAATTCTTCCCCGTCGCCGAAGATAACTTCGCCTGCGTAGTTGTCGTAGTTGTGCGTTTCAAAACCAAAGCTTTCCGCAAGGGAAAGGAAGTATTGTAAACAATCGGCAGTTTCCTTGCCGAAAGGATATTCGTTGTTGTCGCCTTCCGCGCCCTTAAAAGAGGAATCGAATTGAATAACTCCCGAGATAGAAGCGACGATTTCGTCGAAATATTTTTGCATAGGGTGCGCCATAAACTACCGTCCTTAAATTATGTACCGTACTATTATACAACATTTTTATGGATTGGTAAAGGAAATATAAGGGTAGATACGTGAAAAAAATATTTTTTTCACGCGCATAAAAGAGAAAATTGCGGAAAACTTTGACTTTTTAGTGAAAGTGTGGTACAATATATTATGCAAAATTGCAAGAAAATGGTGTGGTGTACTACAATGGAAGATAAAGAGAAAAGCTTAAGCGAATTTTTGGAAAAGTTGCCCTTGCACGGCGGGCATAGAAAACGCATTTACGAACGGGTGAAAAACGCCGATCTTTGTATGCACGAGTATTTAGAATTGCTTCTTTTTAGCGCGTTGCCCCGTCGCAACACCAACGATTTGGCGCACCTTTTATTGTCGGAATTTGGCGATATTTGGAGTGTTTTGTCTGCGCCCATCGAACAGCTTATGCTCGTGGAAGGCATAGGGGAAAGCGTGGCATGTTTTCTTCGCACGATAGGGGTTATCGTAGAAGGCTTGCTTAGTAAGCAAGAAACCGCCTATCCCACCCATTTTAAGATGGACACCTTTCCTATCTATATGCAAAGGGAATACGGCACGCTTGGCTGTGAAGTGTTGGACGTGTACGTGCTTGATGGCGAGGGCAAAGTTTGCGGAAGAAGACGTTGTTCTTCCCTTCGTGAAAAGAGAGTGGAAGTGCAAATTCAATGGTTTATGAACTTGCTTTTGGATTTCAACCCCACAGGGGTTGTGTTGGTGCATAACCACCCGCATGGCGATGCTTCGCCGTCGATTTCCGACAACGCTACTACGGCGGAATGTCGCAGCCTTTGCGAGAAAAACGGCATTATCTTTTGCGACCATTTGATTTATTCTAATCAAGGGATTTACAGTTATAACAGCGGCACGAAAATCAAGATACCTACTTGGGAGAGTTTATAAAAAACATGGAAAACAAAAAACTTTCAACGGACGGAAAAGAGAATGGCGAAAAGCGCACGGACAAGGGTTTCCGTTCGTACTTTTTCCGTTTGTTTGGAAAATACAATTTTAGGGATAAGGAGCAGTTTGTCAGCTTTGGTAAATGGCTACTTTTCAGCTTATTGTTGTTGATGGAGCTTTTGATGCTCCTTCGCACCTTCGATTCGTACGGCTGGAAGGACTGGAAAATGCCCACAGCCGTCTTCGTTATCGAAGTGGTGTTCACCATCTCGCAAGCCTTAAAGCTGTTCGTTTTCCGCACCGATAAAATGCGGTTATACGCCGTGGACGCCGCCGTTGCGTGCTTGTTCATGTTCCTATCCGAAGGGTTTTATCCTATCGCTATTTTCATCATCGTGCTCACAGAGTTTTATATTACGGCGGAAGGTACGAAGCACGCAATCATCATGGTTTGTATGGGTTGCGTAATCTTTGAAGTGGCGTACATTCTTCAAAGATGGCTCATTTTCAAGGAAGGGTTGCTGAGATTGTCGGTGATGACGCAGTCGCTTGGTACGCTACTTGCGCTCGTTTTGCACTTCTTTATCGTGCAAGTGGGGTTGGCGTTCTATCGACAATTTTTGAAGCTCAGCAAAACATTGAACGAGCTTGATAAGAGTAAGCGAGAGCTTGAAAAAGCGTACGAAGTAGTTGCCGAAGTGTCGGCTTTGGAAGAAAGACAACGCATTGCCAAAGATATTCACGATACGGCGGGGCATTCTATCACCACCGTTATCATGCAAACGGAAGCGGCGAAACGTATTTTAGAGAAAAATCCCGAAGAAGCAAAGGGGAAAATCGTTGCTGCAAACTTGCAAGCCAAACACGCTTTGGAAGAATTGCGTGAGTGCGTACATTTGCTTTCGGGTATGCAAGTGAGAGAAACTTTGCGCTCGGCACTTGAAAACATTATTCACGATTCTACGGATGGCACGAACATCACTATCCGTTCGCAAATCGACGAAGTGGAAGCTTCGCCCACCAAACACCGTTTTATTTGCAACACGCTGAAAGAAGGGATTTCCAACGGTTTGCGACACGGTGGGGCGACGGCGTTTTGGTTTGAGTTAAAGGAAGAAAACGGCGAAATTCAATTTTTGCTTTCGGACAACGGCTGTGGGTTGAATATGACAAATCTTCGTCCCGGCTTTGGGCTTTCGGCTATGCAAGAGCGAGCGGAATCGCTTGGCGGCGAAGTGAGCTTTTCGGCGGAAGAAGACGAAGGGTTTGAATTGTGTTTACGTTTGCCTTCCGACAAAAGAATAGAAAAAGGAGAAAAGGGATATGCAGAAGATTAAGGTGCTTGTGACGGACGACCAAAAGGAACTCGCCCTTGAGTTAAAAAGCGTTTTGGAAACGGATGAGAGTTTGGAAGTAGTTGGGATTGCGCTCGACGGGTTTGATGCACTTATGCAAATGGCGAAAACGCCCGTGGACGTAGTGCTTATGGATATCCGTATGCCCAACATGAACGGTGTTGTGGCAACGCAACGTATTAAAGCGGAATATCCCCAAACGAAAGTGGTTATCTTGACGACGTTTGACGACAGCGATTATATCTTAAACGCTATCAACAACGGCGCAAGCGGTTATCTTTTGAAGGACATCGGCGGCGATGCCCTTATCCGTGCTGTGAAGAACGCACACGAAGGGGACACCATTTTGCCTGCTAAAATTGCTCGCCGTATTACGGACGCTGCTAAATACGTGGCGGCAGATAGAGAAATTAAACTCGTGCGTGCTTTTGGTTTTTCGGATAGAGAACTTGAAATTGCGTTGATGATGTACGAAGGGTTTACCAACCGTCAAATTTCCGCTGCTTTGAAATTGAGCGAGGGCACGACGAGAAATTACGTTTCGGGCATTTACGTGAAAACGAACAGCGAAAACCGCGTAGGGGCTATCCAAGCTATCCGCGACGTATTGTAAGGGGTAGAAAAGTGTATAAGCTGGTTGTATTTGATTTGGACGGAACGCTTCTTGATACGCTTGACGATTTGACGTCTTCCACCAACGCGGCGTTGACGGCGCACGGCTTTCCCACGCGCACTCGCGCGGAAGTGAAAAGCTTTATCGGCGACGGGATTGTGAAATTGCTCGAACGTTCGGTGGGGATAGAAAACTATCCTAAAATGGACGAATTGATTGCGATTTTCCGTGCATATTATAAAGAACATTGTAAGGACGAAACTCGTCCGTATGCGGGGATAATGCCCCTTTTGTATTCGCTCAAAGAAAAGGGTTTATTGCTTGGCGTTTTGTCGAACAAAGTACATGCGGCAACGGTGCAACTAATCGCCGATTATTTCCCCGATATTTTCGATATGGTCATGGGGGAAAACGAAGCGGCGGGCATTAAGCGTAAGCCTTCGCCTGTGGCGCTTTTGAAGATGATGGAAGCGCTTGGCGTGGAAAAATGCGAAACGGCGTACGTGGGCGATTCGGAAGTGGATATTCAAACGGCAAGCAATGCGGGCGTGGATTGTATGTCCGTCACGTGGGGCTTTAAGGACGAAAGTTTCTTGAAAGCAAACGGCGCGACGAATATTGTGAACGACACGACGGCACTTGAAGGGCTGCTTTTATCACAATAAAGGGGGGTATGTATTAGATGAACGATATTTCAATCGGCAATACGCCCCTTTTGCGCTTGGATAAATTGAGGAAAAAGCTGGGCTTGAGCGCAAATATCTACGCCAAAGCAGAGTATGCAAACGAGGGCGGCTCTATCAAAGATAGAGTGGCGCTTGCGATGATACTCGATGCGGAAAGAAAGGGCAAGCTGAAAAAGGGTGGCACGATTATCGAGCCGACAAGTGGCAACACGGGCATCGGTTTGGCGCTTGTGGCGGCAAAGCGTGGTTATCGAGCGGTAATCGTTATGCCCGACACCATGAGCGTTGAACGACAAGAAATGATTAAAAAGTTCGGCGGCGAAGTGGTGCTCACCGACGGAAAACAAGGCATGAGCGGGGCGATAGCCAAAGCGGAAGAAATTTGCAAGGCAACGCCCAATTCGATGATTGCGGGGCAATTTGATAATCCCGCCAACCCGCAAGCGCACTATGAAACGACTGCGCCCGAAATTTGGACACAGCTTGATGGAAAAGTGGATATTTTCGTCGCGGGCGTGGGCACAGGCGGTACGCTGACGGGGATAGGCAAGTATTTGAAAGAACACAATCCCCAAGTAAAAATCGTGGCGGTAGAGCCGAGTTTATCCCCCCTTTTATCGCAAGGACGAAGCGGCGCGCACGGCTTGCAAGGGATAGGCGCAAACTTTGTGCCAAGCGTGCTTGATAGGGGCGTGTACGACGAAGTGTTGTGTGTTTCGGATGAAGATGCGTACGCCGTGACAAAGGCGTTGTATGGCGTAGAAAACGTGTTTACGGGCATTTCCGCGGGTGCAAACGTGGCGGCGGCTATCATGCTTGCAAAACGCAAAGAAAACGCAAATAAGAACATTGTGACAATATTGCCCGACAGCGGGGATAGATACCTTTCGCTTGGGCTGTATCAATAATATGAATATAAAGCAAAACCCCCGAGGAAGATTTCCTCGGGGGTTAAATTTTTTAAGTTTTTATAAAGTGCCAAGCATCCAAATTGCAAAAGCGCAATATACCGTAAGCGAGAGTACGTCGATAATCGTCGTAATGAAGGGGGATGCAACGACTGCGGGGTCTAACTTGCATTTCTTTGCGAACAAGGGAAGAAGCGCGCCGATGAGTTTTGCTGCCAAAATCGTGACGAACAAGGACAAGCAAATGACGATGGCAACGAGCGTTCCGTTTTGGATTTGGTACAAGCCGTCCACGAGCATAACTTTGCCAAAACAAGCTACGGAAAGGATTGCGCCGAGAAGCACGGATACACGGATTTCTTTCCAAATAACCTTCCACGTGTCTTTGAAATTCACTTCGCCTATGGCGATACCACGGATAATCATTGCGGAAGCTTGCGAGCCGGCATTACCGCCCGTACCCATAAGCATAGGCATACACGCCGTCAACACAATGCCGTACACGGGCATATTAAGCGTTGATTCGTTTGCGGAAATGATTAAGCCAGAGAAGGTGGACGAGATAAGCAATATCAAAAGCCAAGGCAAACGGCTGGCGCAAAGTCGCCAAACGCTCGTTTTCAAATACGGCTTATCGGTGGGGGTGACAGCTGCCATCTTCGAGATGTCTTCCGTGTTTTCCGATTCGATGACGTCCATAGCATCGTCAACGGTGACGATACCGACAAGGCGGGTTTCTCTATCCACGACGGGCAAAGCAAGGAAGCCGTAATCGGAAATCATACGTGCAACTTCTTCTTTGTCGTCTTCCGTGTGCGCGTAAATAACGTTGTCCACCATGATTTCTTCAATGGTCTTATTTTTTTGCGCAAGCATCAAATCTTTCGCCGTCACCAAACCAACGAGTTTGTTGGTGGAATCTACGACGTAGCAAGTGTAAATCGTTTCCTTGTCGATTGCCGTTTGACGGATGCGTTCAAAAGCGTCGTCAACCGTCATCGTGGGGCGCAGGGAAACGAACTCGATGGTCATGATGCTTCCCGCGCTGTCTTTGGGATATTTCAAAATTTCGTTGATGTACGCACGCGTTTCGTGGTCGCTTTGGGCAAGCACACGCTTTACGACGTTTGCGGGCATTTCTTCGATAATATCGACGGTGTCGTCAAGGAACAATTCGTCCATGATGGCACGAAGTTCTCTATCGTTCAATTTCGAGATCAACGTTTCCTTAACGTCGCTGTCCATTTCGACAAACGTTTCCGCTGCAAGGTCTTTGGGCAAGATACGGAAAAGCACGTGCAATTCCGATTCGTCACGGATTTCGTTGAATACCTCGGCAAGGTCGATTGCGTTCATGGAAGCAATCAACGGACGAAGGACGGAGAAATTACGCTCGGAAAGCAGCATAAGAATTTCTTCCGTTTCCGCAATACGTCTAATAATTTCTTGGGGCATGTCTTCGATAATGTCCACCGTTTCGTCAACGGACATTTCGTCAAGGACAGCTTCAAGTTCGTCGTCGCGCAAGCCGTTGATGACGTCTTCTTTTAAATCGCTGTCAAGAAGCAACAAGGCATCGGCGAGCAAATCGCTGTCGAGTACGCGACAAAAAGCGGGGATATCCGCTTTATCTAATTCTTTTAACACTGCGGCAAGTTCTTCGCTCGTGTACTTGTTTGCGATTTCTGCCGCTTTTTCATAATCTTGCGTTTGCAAGAGTTCTAACAATTCTTTTTCCATAATGAACTACCTCCTAAAATAAAACGTGCTGTTTGTGAAAGGTAGCGCATAACGTTATAAATGAACGGGCGTAGCGAAACGGTACGCCGCCAAACATAGCGGATACGCGCTGCTACTACTGTGATAATCTGACATGACGAACCGTTCCTCCTTGTAATTATTTTTAATATTTTTTTTAGTCTTCTTTCTTTGGTCTTAAAATCAAGAAAGCGACGAGAATACAAATTGCAGCAAAGCCGAGCAAGATATAGGAAAGTCGCCAAACGCCGTCGTGGTTGCTTTCCGTTTTGCCGATTTGCGTGGTCACGCTATCCTTGGGCGAAGCATCGAAAAGGGATGCGTACGATTGCGGAATATACCCCGTTTTCGTTTCGCCGTTTTCATCGACGTAGGACACGTGATAATAGGTGTGGTCAAGCTGTCCTATCTCGCCAAGCAACGTAATTTGCGCCCCGCGTGGCAAGCTTTGCGCCACGATAAGTTCTCCGCAAAGATAGGGGAATTTGTAAAGGGAAATTTCGTTGGTGAGCCATGCGGAAACTTGTTTATCTTCCGTATAGGGCACTCTATAATCGTCCGTGGAAATAATTTCGCACGAAGTTTTTAAGACAAGATAGGTGGAATATTTGCTCGTTTGCGTGTCGAAATGCGCGATAAGGTTGTATTTCCCGCTTGCATCTTCGCCGATTTTGAGCGCCGTCTTTTCTTCCCCGCTTCTTTGATAGGAAAGATAGGGATAATTGCTTGCGCCCTTTAATTGTTCCACGTTAAACGCTACAAGCAAGGCGTTGGCGTGCGTTTTGACGATTTCAAAACTTGCTTCCCTTTCCGCAAAGATATTTTCATCCGCGCCGTTTACGGGGATATTCGTCACCGTGGGCAAAAGCAATTCGCTCGTTGCAAAAATATAATTTCCGTCGCAAAGGATATACGCCGTGTTGTTTTCAATGCCAAAAGCAAAGGACGTAAGCGTGGGCGTGTCGCCGTACACAAAAGAAGCGTTAAGCGAAACGTTGCTTTGCGTGTAATTGCCGTTTGCTTGTCTTTCAAATTTATACACGTCGTCGCTAAGCGCGTACAAGTTTTTGTCGTAATCTACTGCAATTTTCGTGCAATCGGTGGGCAAATCGTCGATAATCTTCGTGCCGCCGTTATCAGTCAGCATAAACTCGTCTTCCGTAAATACGTAAGCGTAAGCGCTGCTTTTAATATACAAATTCCCGTACGCATCCGCCGCCAAAAGTTGCGGGGGGTGCGTGGACGTTTTCTTCGTTTCAGTGATTTGCCAAGCGTTGTCAATTTTGCTTACCGCATAGAAATAATTGCTTTCCGTCACGGCGTAGCACGTACCGTACACGCTTGCAATGCCTACGATATCGCCGTTGATGGACGAGAAAGAAGCAAGCATTTCGCCGTTTTTAGAATAGGCGGTGAGCGTTTGTTTAGAAGCTGTGAAAACATAGTTTTCATCGGCGGAAAGGAAGGACACTTCCGTGGTAAGGGGGAAACGTGCGGATAACGTTTTTGCTGCGCAGTCGTAAACGGAAAGGCGGCGGTTGTTATCGTCCGCAATATAAAGTTCGTTTCCAAACAAAGCCAAATCGGTTGCGCCGCTTAAACGGTGGTCAGCGCTTGAATTAGACGAAATTTCAAAATCCGTAAACGCTTGTTGCGCTACTGAATATTCCTTTACAACGCCCGCTTGTTTTTGCGTGACGTAAATGTTTCCACCATAGGAAGTCAAGCGGGAATACCCGCCTTCGCTTTCAAAATATTGCAAGCCGTTTGCCGTGTTGTCGGTGAGCGATTGTACGTACAAATCCCCCGTGGGAGTGGTGTAGGCGTACGCGCCGTCGCAAACGGTCATGTGTTCGATTCGTCCGCTTAAAATTGCCACTTGTGCAAGCGTTTGCGGGGTTTGCGGGTTGACTTTATACAAAATCATTTGCGCACTTGCATCGACGAAATATAATTCCCCGTCAAACATTGCAAGGTCGGGTTTGCCACCAACGTCGGTAATCTTTTTCGCCGTCGATACGCTGGGGGCTTGCAATTCCGTTTTTGAAATCACGGCGGGCGTTTTCGCTTCTACGTAATAGATAGATTGTCCGTCGATAAGGAAGTTGTCGCAAGGGAAACCCGTCGTCGTTGCGGTGGCGGTGGAAAATGTGTCAAACTTGTCCGTTTCCATGACGAAAAGGAAACTTCCGTCCAAGAAATACAAGTTTTCGTCTTCGTCAAATTGCAGTTGGTTGATGTTGTTTTGGGAAAGTTCCGCATTGACGGTGTGCGTGTATTTTCTATATACGCTGTCCGCTCTATCGTACAAATAAATCTCGTTTCCGTCCGCAATCGCCGTGTAGTTTTCGCAAACGGCGGAGCAAGAAGGCTTGTCCAGTTTCAAATATTCTTCGTACGTTTTGGGTGCGATCAATTCACTGCTTAAAACGCTTTGCGTTTCTTGTGCCTGCGCGCGAGCAAAATTTTTATCAACGGCCGTTGCCGCCGCAAGACAAGCAAGGGCGGAAATGGACGCAATGGATAAAATTGTCGCGCGAATTTTTCTCATACATTATTATTATAACACAGCGCGCGAAAAAAAGCAATAAAACCGCCGAAAAAAATCGCGCGGTTTTTTTGTGATAAAAAATTGCCTTTTTATGGAAAAATTTACGCAATTTGGCGTACGTTTGTCATATTTAATGTGTTAGAATAAACGCAAACACGAACAAATGTTCGCATTTTGAACTAAAAAATGAGAGTTCAGACTTGAAAAAACGGCGGTTCGTGACATAATGCGTTTGCTCAAGCGACGGGCGAGAAAAAAATTGTGGTTGCTCGAAAGGCGAGCGAAAAAATTCGGATAGAAGAAATACGGTTGTTGGCAAGGAGGTGATTTATTTGAAAAAATATGTAAAGGTGGTGCTGTACGCCTATCCGGTGTTAAAGACGATTGGGGAGGAGTATCAAATACATATATCAAACAAAGCGCTACTCTCCTACAAAAGCCAAAAATCGGCGGAAGAACTTTTTGAATATCTTGCAAGGGAAATTATTTGCAAGCAGCGATTAGAGTGGTTGAAAAAACTCGTTGACGGGGTGATAGACGGGCTAGATCAAACGGAAAAAGCGTTGTTGTATTTGCGTTATTTTTCGCCTTGCAAAAGCCGTAAAAAGGAAATGGAAAAGGGAAACGAAGAAGTGTTTTCCGCTATCAAAAACTGGTCGGACAGCACCTATTTTAGAAGGCAAAACAAACTCGGTGAGAAGATGGAAGCCTTGTTTTACAACGTAGGGTTTTGTGAAGAAATTTACCAAAAGGATTTTGCTTTTATCGACGTTTTCCAAGCGGTGACACGCTTTTTGGACGGAAAAGGGGAAGAAAAAATTCGCAAAAAGGAAAGGGCAAATTCGGAAAATCAATCATCCTTATCATCGAAATCGTAAGTACTTTTTTTGGAAGTTTTGATGACGAGCGCGGCAAGCAAAGGGATAAGAAGGCAAAGGGTGATAAGGATAGCGATTTGTGCCGCGCTCATGCCTTCTTCATCGTTTGTAGGTGGCGTGATTTCACCCCTTTCCACTTTGGATAAATATTCTTCATATTCGTAATTTTGCGGATAGACAAGCCCTTCGGGCTTGGGCACGTACCCAAACGACGAGCCGCGCAACACGTAGCAATAGGGTTTCGAGCCGACGTGATAATCGCCGTAATAGGCGCAAGAAATAGTGATTTGGTCTAAAAATGCGTCCCCCTCGATATAGCTTCCGTCCACCGTATAGCGCAAATCGAACACATGATAAAGGTAGGGCGTTTGCGGGGTGAAATCGACGAAAGTAAGCTCGCTCGTTTTAGCGTAGCCCGTCAATTTTTTGGTGTAATCGCTATCGTAAAGATATTCGATACGGCAAAAATCCGTTTCCTTGGAAAGCACTTTAACGAAGTAGGTTTTAGGAAGCAAAAAAAGCCCGCTGTTTTCCTGTTTGGTGACGTAGAAATAGGTGGTGGACGTGGTAATACAAGCGTACGTTTCGTCGCTTGCAAACGCCGTCCGCTGGATGGGCGGGGGAAAGCACAGACAAAGGATATATGAAATTAGCGCGATAAGCGAAAAGATGCGTTTTTTCATAAATAACATTATACTCGCGCCTAGGGGTGCGTTTTTAGGCAAAAGTGGGGGATTTATGGAAGATATTGTAGAAAAATTACGGCGTATTCGTGCCATTGAAAGGGAACAAAAACGACGGCGCACGGAAGACAAGCTCGCCCTATACAATACGGGGAAAAAGGTGCATCAAAAGCAGCTGCTTTTCCACAAATGCAAAAAGCGCAATCGTTGGGTGTTTGGGGGAAATCGCTCGGGTAAGACGGAGTGCGGGGCGGTGGAAACGGTGTATATGGCAAGGGGGATTCACCCATATAGAGAGAATAGGAAAAACGTGCAAGGCTGGGTGGTTTCCCTTTCCCAACAAGTGCAACGGGACGTGGCGCAAAAGAAAATTTTGTCCTATCTTCGTAAGGACTGGATTGAAGAAATCGTCATGTTAAGCGGCAGAAAGGACACCCCCGAAAGTGGTGTGATTGACTTTATCCGCATTAAAAACGTGCTTGGCGGATCGTCTATAATCGGTTTCAAAAGCTGTGACCAAGGACGGGAAAAATTCCAAGGCACGTCGCTCGATTTCGTGTGGTTCGACGAAGAACCGCCCGAGGAAATTTACGTGGAATGTCGTATGCGTGTCCTTGATAAAAAGGGGGATATTTTCGGCACGATGACGCCTTTGAAGGGGTTGACGTTCGTGTACAACGAAATTTATCTAAATCGCTCGAACAACCCCGAAGTTTGGTACGAATTTATCGACTGGAGCGACAATCCTTATTTGGACGAAGAAGAAGTGGCAACGCTTGAAGGGTGCATGGACGAGCGGGCTTTGCAATCGAGAAAATTTGGGCGATTTGGCGCAAGCGAAGGGCTTGTATATCCCGAGTTTGAAGAAAATATACACGTTATCGAGCCGTTTGAAATTCCGCCCGAGTGGCAGGACAACATTTCTATCGACCCCGGGCTTAACAATCCGCTTTCGGCGCACTGGTACGCCGTCGATTTCGACGACAACGTGTACGTGATTTACGAACATTACGAAGCGGGCAAGGACATTGATTATCACGCAAACGAAATTAAGCGCATTTGCGAAAAACTGCGTTGGAAGAAGGACAAGCAAGGGCGGGTGTGTACGCTTATCGACAGCGCGGCGAAACAACGCACGTTGTCGGGGGTGCAAAGCGTTGCGGAGCTGTTTTACGAGCGTGGAATACTCGTTAATCCCGACGTGGAAAAGGATTTATTTTCGGGGATAGCGATGGTGAAAAGTTATCTCAACCACAAAAACGGGTTGCCTAATCTCTACATTTTCAAAAACTGTGTACACCTTATCAGCGAGATAAAAGGGTATTACTGGGGAAGTGGGGATACGCCGAGAAAGGTGAACGATCATAGCTTGGACGAAATGCGATATTATTTGATGAGCAGGCCGAAAAAGAACGCTTTGAAGAAGGAAAAGAGCGCAATCCAAAAGGACAAGGAAACGATGATAAGGCGGATAAAAGGACAGCGATGGAAGGGATAAAGGAGAGAACATGGAAGAAAAAGAGAAGATTGAAAGAGCGCTTTTGAAGGTGGCGCTTGGCTTTCAAGTGGCGGAAGTGACGGAAGAGTATGCGGAAGTGGACGGGGAATTGAAACTCACGAAGCGTAGGCGCACGAAAAAGGAAATTCCGCCCGATTTGAAAGCGGTGCAACTTTTATTAAGTGGGCAAGGGGAAAGGTTGGAAGAAATGAGCGATGAAGAGTTGCAAAAGGAAAAAGCAAGGCTGCTTGCGGAGCTAAACGAAGAAGAGAAAAAAGCACTTGGTTTAATAGAAAGCAAGGGGCAAGTATGCGTTGAAAAGGAAAAAGGCGGGGCAAAAACGCCCAAGGGGCGATTGAAAGCGAATAAAAAAGGAGAAGAGAAGGTATGACAAAGGACGAGCAAAAGAATTTGGAAAGGGAAAGAGCGGAGCAAAGAGAAAGGCTTGCAAAACAAAAGGCAAGGGAAATTCAAGCGGATTTTGAAGAGCGTAGGGCGGCGAGAAGGTCGCTTGAAAGCGGTTGGCTACTCAACATGAATTTCCTTGGCGGCAATCAGTATTGCGACGTGTCCCCGCTTGGCGGCGTGGTGGAAGAAGACAAGCAATTTTACTGGCAGTCAAGACGGGTGTTCAACCACGTGGCGCCGATGGTGGATGCAAGACTTGCAAAACTTGAAAAGATGCGCCCCACGATCAGCGTGCGAGCTTTTTCGGACGAAGAAGGGGATATCAAAGCGGCGAAACTTGCGACGGGCGTGTTGCAATATGCGGAAGAAAGGATAGGTTTTGCCGAAACGATTTCTAAATGCACCGTTTGGTCGGAAACGTGCGGTTGTGCCTTTTACAAGGTGGCTTGGGACGAGCGTGGTGGTCGACAAGTGGCAATCGACGAAGCGGGCAATCCCGTTTACGAAGGGGAAGTTGCCGTCACAGCCGTGTCCCCGTTTGAAATTTATCCCGATAGGTTGGACGTGGAAGGGATTGAAGACGTATTCAGCTTAATCCACGCGCAAGTCGTGTCCGCCGATTACGTTTTCGAGCGTTTTGGCGTGGCGGTGGAAGAAAGTCCGCTTGAAGGACAAACGTACGCGTATAGCGAGCCGTCCGCAAGCAAACTGCCGCTTGCAATGCTTGGGGCAAGTTCGACGAAGGTGCGCAACGGGGTGATTTTGATTGAACGCTACACCCGCCCTTGCGGGGCTTATCCACAAGGCAGAGTGGAAATCGTGGCGGGGGATAAACTTTTGTACGAAGGGGATTTGCCCTACGAAAACGGGGATAGAGGGGAAAGGGTGTTTCCCTTTATCAAGCAAGATTGTATGCGCTTGCCCGCCGCGTTTTTCGGGTGCAGTATCATTGATAGATTGATTCCCGTACAGCGTGCCTACAACGCCGTGCGCAATCGCAAGCACGAGTTTTTGAATAGAGCTGCGATGGGCGTGCTTACCGTAGAAGACGGCTCGATTGACACGGACGAGTTGTCGGAAGAAGGGTTATTGCCCGGGAAGATACTCGTTTATCGACAAGGCGGGAAAGCGCCCGAAATGCTTGATTGCGGCAGCGTGCCTGCGGAATTTGCGGCGGAAGAAGAGTGGCTGGAAAAGGAATTTTCGCTCATTAGCGGAATTAGCGATTTGTCGCAAAGCTCTACGCCGATGCGTGTGACGAGTGCTTCGGGGTTGCAACTTTTGTTGTCGCAAGACGAAAATCGATTGTCGGCAACGATAGGCAGCATTGAACGTGCCGTAAAGGGTGTGGGCAAGCAAATTTTGCGCTTATATCGTCAGTTTGCGGGCTCGGCAAGATTGATGACGCTTGCGGGGGAAAACAAGAAAACGCAGGTGTATTATTTCAACGCCGCCGATTTGGACGTGAACGATTTGCAGTTCGATTGTCAAGACGGCGTAAGCCCCGAAGAAAAGAAAACGACCATTTTGCGCTTGTACGAAGCGGGGCTTCTCACGGACGAAGAAGGGAAGATGTCCACGGAAAATAAAAACCGTGTTTTGGAAGCGTTTGGGTTTGGCTCGCTTGAAAATGCAAGGGACATTTCCGCATTGCATATTGCCAAGGCGGGCGAAGAAAATTTGTCGATGAAAAAGGGGGAAGTTGCGATTGACGAATACGACGAGCACTCGCTTCATATCACCGAACATACTCGTTTCTTGCTCTCGTCCGAGTTCAAGAAATGGAAGGATAAAGACGTTTTGAAAAAGCGATACGTAGAACATATTGCCCAGCACAAAAAGGCGTTGAAAACGCAAGATTAACGAAAAAGATTAGGGTAAGTATGCGTTGAATACATTAAAAAGGAGAGAGAATATGGAAAAAAAGGATAACGAATACGTAGAAAACACGCAAACGGAGGCGATCGCAACGGCGAGTGCGGGAGCGGAGGGACAAGGTAGCTGCCCGAAAAGTGCCTCGACGGTTTCGGGGAAGTTTAAGGACGTAGACGCCCTTATGAAGGCTTACGACTGTTTACAAGCGGAATTTACCCGTCGCAGTCAAAGGCTGAAACAATTAGAAAGAGAAGCGGAAAATTTCAAAAGGGAAAACGCATCGGCAGGCGTGGTGGAAAAACTGCGTGGCAATGCCGAAAAGGCGAAAGCGGAAGAAGAAAAATTCGACGGCTTTATCGCCGAACTCGAACGGGCGAACGTACGCGGCCGTGACGAGGAAGCGCAAGTAGACGAGAAACCCGCAAACCAAGCGACGGGGGAAGGGGAAACGCTTGATAAAACGCAAGCGGAAAGCTCAATCGGTCCGTCGGCGGACGAGAATATCGTGCGTGAGGTCGAAGGCAAAAGGGAAGAAGAAGGGGAAAAGGCGTCGCCTATTCAAGAAGAAACGTTCGTTGCGACAAGCCGAGGCGTGCAAAACTCTTCCGAAGAACTTTACCGTTTGGCAAGCGAAGACGAGCAGGTGCGCTTGAAGATTATCGGCGAGTATTTACAATCGGTTGGTAAGACGGGCGCGCCGCTTGCAAAGGGCGGCAACGGGTTGCTTTCGACGCCACCGATGAAGGCAAAAACTTTGCGTGAGGCGGGAGAGATGGCTTTGCGTTGGTTTAAGCGTGAGGGCGTGGAAGCGTGACGCTCTAAAAAACGAATTATAAAAAAAGGAGAAAATAAAAATTATGGTGACAATGGAAACTGCGGATAACGCATTAAAATCTTTTTACTTAGATGCTATCACGGAGGCTATCGATAAAAAATCGAACCCCCTTTTGGCGAGAATTCAACAAACGACGTCGAACGTAGTGGGCAAAGACGTCAAAAAGCTTGTAAAGCTTGGTATCAACGGCGGTATTTCCGCGGGTAGTGAAACGGGCGATTTGCCTGCGGCAAGCTCGGAAGATAGAATCGTGTTCACATCCACGTTGAAAAACCTTTACGGTACGATTCAAATTTCCGACAAAGCGCTCCGCGCTTCGGCAAACGACGAAGGTGCTTTCGTCAATCTTTTGAACGACGAAATGCAAGACCTTGTTAAGAGCGCAAATTACAACTTCGGCAGAATGTTGTACGGCGACGGCACGGGCTTCCTTGGCATGATGACCGGTTGCACGGCTACGGAAAACGTGGCGAATATTGCAGACGACAAAGGTATTGTAGAAGGTATGCTTGTCGACCTTATTTCCATGGATTCTTCTACGGTGTATGCTACGGGCTATAAAGTAGTCAGCGTAGATCACGAAGCGAAGACGATAAAAGTGAAAGGTGATAAACCTTTGTCCGAAGTGGTAAGCGGCATTGCTCAAGTGTATATGCACGGTTGCAAAGGCTACGAAATCACCGGTTTGAGCGCTATTTTCCACGCGGCGAATCTTTACGGCGTAGATAGAACGCAAAACCCTATGTTGAAGCCGTACCATAAGATGGGCACGGGTGAAATCAGCGAACTTGTTATCCAAACGGCGATTGATAGAATCGAACAAAAGTCGGGCGGTAAAATCAACTTTATCGTATGTTCTTGGGGTGTTAAGCGTGCGCTTGCGGAACACTTCCGTGAAAGAAACGCGGTGCTTCCCAGCATGGCGCTTGAAGGGGGCTTTAACGCACTCAGCTTCAACGGTATTCCCGTCATTGCGGATAGATTCTGTCCTGCTGGCTATATGTATCTTTTGAATACGGACGATTTCAAGTTGCACCAACTTTGCGATTGGAAATGGTTGGAAGGGGAAGACGGCAAGGTTTTGAAACAAATCCCCGGCAAACCCGTTTACACGGCTACGCTTGTGAAGTATGCCGAACTCATGTGCGAACGTCCTAACGGTCAAGGCTTGCTTTCGGGTATCACCGAAGCGTAAGGCGTTTGAAAAAATCGTAAAGACGGAAAGGGATTTGCGATTGTTGCGCCCGTGCTTACGTGAAAGCGTGCACGGGCGCTTATTATTTATAGGAGGAGGAAAGAGTGAATAAGATTACGGTGAAAGAAGTGGTGAAAGCGGCGGCTTATGAAGTGGGCGTGTACGACAACGTACTTGCGTATTTGGAAAAGGGCGACGAAAAGGGCAAGGAAGACGTGGAAAACTTGCTTCGCTGTTTTAACTTGGTGGAAAACGAACTTGCGCTTGATTATTTGCCTTTATACGCCGAAGAAGTGGTGGAAACGGAAACGGGCTGCGTGTATTATAGCGAGCTTTCCCGCTCGGCTGTGCGTGTGGTGAAGGTGGAAGATACGTGGGGCAACGATACGGCGTTTCGATTGTTCCCCGAGTATTTGAAAACGCAGGGCGGAAAAATTAAAATCCGTTATGCCTACTCGCCCGAAAAGAAGACGATTGACGGGGAAAGCGATTATCGAACGCACGCATCCGAGCGTTTGTTTGCCTACGGCATGGCGGCGGAATATTCCCTTTCGCTTGGGCTTTTTGAAGAAGCGGCGGTTTGGGATAAAAAATACAAGGACGCCGTTGCGGCGGCGTATCGAAACAGTCCTTGCAAAATTATTCAATCAAGGCGGTGGGTGTGATGAAAAGCGTTTTACAAAAAAAGGTGCGTAGAAAGGAAGTGTTTTTCGACGGGTTTTCCGTTGGGGATAGCGGCAAGGCGGGCTCGCTTATCGCAAGCTCGTCTAAAAACTGCGTGGCAAACGGCGGGGCGTTAAAAAGAAGCGTAGGCACGCAGCTGCATAGAATTGACGGCACGGCGGTGCTGGTGTCCGAAACGATTAACGCGGAGATGTTTCTCACTTGGGATACGGACGAAAACGGGAACAAGCGTGAGCGTATCGGGTATATCAGCGAAGCGAACGAGCCGTGTATCTTCACGGGGAAGTGGGATACGTTTATGCCGATGACGACGGTGCGAGGCGAAGGCGCAATCGTGCCTGCAATGGAAAAGGACGGCAAGTGCAAGACGATTTTCGTTGGTGCAACGGGCGTTTGGTATTTAAGCGAAGACAATCTTGTCAAGTGCGCGGATATTGCTTGCCAAGCGGCGGGCTGTTTTGGCATGGGCAGAGTGTTTAGCGCAACGAACGATTATTATTTGGTGTATTCCGCGCCTTTCGAGCCTACGAATTTTGAAGAGAGCGTAGAAGACGGTGGGAAGATTGCCTTGCGCCACGACTTTGGGAAAATCGTAGCGATGACGATGCTGAAAAATCGTTTGTGCGTGCTGTATGAAAACGGAATTTCCATGCTTGAAGTGGGCGGCGGCGCGCGCTCGTTCGTGCGAAAGGACGTAGAATATAGCGGCGGGAAAATTCTTGGAAAAACCTTGTGCGTTGGCAACGTTTTGGGTGAAAAGGCGTATTTTATGGCGGAAGACGGCGTGTACGCTTTCGACGGGACGAAGTTGGAAAAGATTTGTAAGAATTTGCCTATCCGAGCGCAAGAAGCAAAAGGCGAAGGCAGCGCAGTGATTGAAGGGGCGTATTACGTCACGTTTAAGGATTTGGACGGAGCGTGGAAAACGTACGGCGTGGATTTGGAAAGCGGGCTTGGCTACGAAACGTTTTATATGCGTTCGCTTGCGCACGCAAGGGGGCGTTCGATGTGTCGTCATCTGTTGGGTGTGCATCTTTTGAGCGGCGTCGTGGATTTGCCCTACGGCGAAGAAGCGTGCTTTACGCTTGCAAAAACTAACTTTTCCGTGGCGGGCGAAAAGACGTTAATCGCTCTTCGTTTTTCGGGGAAAGGCGAGTTTGACGTCGAGATTTCGAGTGGCAAAAAGAGCAAGGCGCAAACACTTGCGTTTGCGGACGGGTACGCGCGTATGCCGCTCGCCCTTCGTGGAAGAACGTTTTCGCTTACAATTAAGCCAAAATTCGGCGCGGAAATTTACAATGCAACGGCGGAAATGCAGGTGCTTGCATAAGGGGGTGTAGTGATGGAAATTGACGTAATTGCGTTTACGAGCGAACAATACGCAACGCTTTCGGAAACGCAGCTTCAAGAAGTGTACAAGGCGCAGGAAAAGAAGGATAAACTCACTTGGGCTTTGGAAGAAGAGAAACGGGAAGAGAAAAATCGTTTGTTGAAAAACGGCACGTTCGCTTCGTCCATTTGGGATTTGTATTGCGAAAACTTGCAAGAAAAATACGAAAAGGACGTCACGTTTATCCGTGAGGCGTTGCTTTTCTACTTGCGTTATAGCATGCGTCCGAGCGACGAAGCGCCGTACGAAGTGGATTATGCGCTTTCGGAAACGGAACGCGCAGCGGCGGTGAAAGCGTACTACGAAGGGAAATATTCGGGCGTAGTCGAGCGATTTGAAGCGTTCAAAAAAGACAAAGTTGCCGTGCAATATCTTGGCGAAATGTACACGGCGTTGTACGATTATTTTTATCGACAAGCAAGTTAAAGAAAGGGAGGGGCAAAAACTGAGCTGCCCTTTCATTGGAAATAAAAATGCCCCGCATTCGTTGCGGGGCATTAAAATGTAATGATGACTTAGTTTTAGTTAATCGTTAAAATGTTTTATCGGTAATATTAACGATATCAAAATTTCGACATTGCTGTGTTATAGGTAAAATCAGTTCTATTTTCGAGTTGCTTAGAGACTCAAACCCTGCGTTGACGAATGTTTCAATTAATAATCCGTTTCGGTCGGTTCTTAAACCATTCATGATAATTGGTTTATTAAATTTGTTTTGGAACCAATTCATTAGGCTTGCTTCGACACATTTACTTGCAACTCTACAAGACATTGCAAATTCATTGATTGTGATACAATCGGGGCTGTTATTAAATAATACAAAGCCGACTGTTCCGTAGGTGCCATATTTGTCGTAGCAAGAAAACGTGAAGGCGTTGTTAGTTTCAACCATGGAACGAAGTTGGTTCTTTTCATATTTAATTCCTGATAAATTGAGTTGGTTGGTGCGATGTATCAGTTCAAAAGCTCTTTCGAATTGTTCTTCTTCAATAATATTATTTATTTCTACAGTAATTTCACAATTTTTCAAGAAACCAAGATTTGTCCCCATAAATCCTTTTTCAATGTCCTTTCTCTTTGCTTCAGTTTGGTACATTGTTCTACGGTTGATGGAATCTTCGGTTATAGGAACATCGAATTCGGGTAAAGTCAATAAATTGTTTAAATTTTTTTCGTTATAAACTCGAGTACAAGGCAATAACTCTTCTATTTCTCGTCGTTCAATTTCAGAGTCGTCAATAAGCGCAAAAGTGTCGACGTTGATGTTTAATGCGTTGGATGCAGAAATCAAGTTGTTGCTTTTAGAGTGCCAATTCGCGAGTTTATAAACGAAGAAATGGTCAATGTTGAGCCTCTTTAATACGGGTTCAATATCGGAAAGAGTATTTTTGCTTACAATAATTTGGAGAATACCTCTTTTGTCGAACTCGTTTAATAGGGTTAAAACGCCTGTTCTTAAACAGAGATTTTCAGGGTCGGATTCGATAAGAATGCCATCCCATAATGTATTGTCAAGGTCCCACGCAACACATTTAACCTTTTTGGCGGGCTTTTTATTTTTATAATTCATCCCCACAAAATCTGCAGCTAAAATGGTTAATTCGCTATTTATGTTATTTTCTGGATAGATTCTTGCAAGTGATGTGGGTTCCTGTTTGATGTCTTCAATGTGGCAAATAAATTGGTTATAACCTTCTTTAATTTTGAAGGATTTTTTGAAATAGATTTGTCCTTGAGAAGACAATTCAAACAGTAGGTTGTATTCGTTTGTTTCGTAAGAGTAACATTGAAACAAAAAATAGGGAGTTGATTTTTTGCAAGGTTTTTGTTTTTTTAGAGATTCTCTCAGGATGTGAGCCCAACCGTTTGTAGGGATATGTTTTTTGTTGATCGGACGAATAAGATTTGATAAAAATCTAAGGAGGCGAGAAAAAATATTGTTGAGATTATCAAGAAGATTTGAGGTTTTGGGGGAATGAACGCAGGTTGATACAACAGTTTCGATTTTTCCCCAAGATTGAAATTTCAACGTGGCGTTTTGCAAAGTGTTATGTTTTTTACCTTTGCGAATACCATAATGAGTTTTTTTACATCTTCCATCTATACGTTCAATATATTTTTCGCAATTATGATAGCATAATGGCATTGCGCATTCTAAGCAGTGGTCTTCCCAAAAAAGTTTTTTAACGCAAGAGACGGAATTTTTGGTGATATACCCTTCTGGTAATGGCTGTGGATTTTTCTTATTTGAAAAATGTTTTTTTTCAAACCAATCGTATTGAAACATTGCCTATTCTCCTAAAAATTACTGATGTCCCAATGCGGGAGATTATTCTTTAAGTCTTCAAGTTGTAAATCCTCAGGGTTATACAAAGCATTGTCAACCCAACAAGGATGGCACATAATTTCGGTTATGGCGTTTTCTTTTAACGTTGAGCAATTTTTCAAATATCCTTTTATGTCCGTAAAATAATTGGAACATTGTATGGAAGCGGGGATTTTTTTATTTATAGCCTTTTTGTATAAAGTTTTTAATTTGCTGGGCGGTTCGGAAAATAGATTTTTTGCGATACGGACATTGTAATCAAGGTGATGTTCTTTTAAGGTGCGATTGATTAATTTCCAAACGGAAAAATAGGTATGAGCATGTCCGTGGGTATCAAAATGTTTTAATGAAAAGCCACTTTGCTCGAAAAGCTTAAATTGTGCAATAATCTCTTGCTTTAATGCTTTTTTTTCGCGTTTATTAAGAAAACACGTTTTCAGCACCGAAGATCTCCATCCGCCATGAAGTATGCCATTGGCATCGCAAAAAGTAGGACAGCTTTTGATTGCTTCCGTTAATGGTACACCTTCTACAAGATTAAGATGTAAACCGATTTTATCTTTAATGTTATGTTGTTCCGCTAAGGCGCGGGCTTCGTTAAAATAGGGCATATTAACCATTATGGTTGTATTTGAAATTAGTCCTTGCTCAAAAGCTTTTACTACACCGACAGTGTGGGATTCGTCGTATCCATAATCGTCTGCATTGATTATGATTTTTCCGTTGTTTTGATGGTTGATAGCGGTTTCAAACATAAGTTTCTCCTATTATATAAATTGGCAAATAAGGTAGCATTTTTAGCTTATACGGTTATTTTATCATATTTTATTGGAAATATCAAGAGTCTTTTTGTATTATGTAGAAAAAAGTTAAAGGGAGTGGCATCTTGGTCGATTATACTTGAGTGATAACGTACAAAAGAAGCTATTTTTGTGTGGGAGATATATAAATAACTTGTAAACGGAAAAATTTTTTTAAAAGTACTTGCCAAATGGTAAATTGTGTGATAAAATAATACTAATATGTGTCAATTTTTTGGCTGTGTATAACGATTGTGCATGGTAAAAGCAAGCAATATTGCTTACAAACCGGAGGTGGAATATGAAAATGAAAGTTTGGGTTTTGTTGTTGGTGACGATTTGCGTTGGCGGTTTCGGCGCTTGGGGCGCAGGTACTTTGCTTCGTAAGGCAAGCGAAGGTCACGGTTTTCAATGCGAATGGGGAGAAAACGTGTCAATAACGGGTTCGTTGAAATCGGCGGCTACGTGTACCAACAAGGCTGTATATTATTACACTTGTGCGAAATGTAATGCTATGGACGAAACGAGAACGTTTGAATACGGCGAAGCGCTTGGGCATAACTATGAAAACGGCGTTTGCACGCGTTGCGGTGGGGAAGAAGTGACGGAATAATCTTTTTTCGTGCTCACGCGATTATACAAGTAAATTAAAAAATATAAAAGCAAAGCAGAAAGCTTTGCTTTTTTTATGCGAAAAATGGCGAAAATTCGCCTTTGCGCGGTTGATTTTTTCGACGGGATTTGCTATAATAAAAACGAAAAGGATATATTTCGGCAAAAAGCCGAAGAAAGGAGAGCTAAAATGCCTAAAGTTGCTATTAAAAAATTAGACGAAAACGCCGTAATTCCTACGTACGGCTCGCAATATTCTGCGGGTGCGGATTTGTATGCTTTGACGGACGTGAAAATCACGTTTGCGCCCCACGAAACGAAGTTGATTCGCACGGGGCTTGCCATGGAAATTCCCGAAGGTTATGCGGGGCTTATCTACGCAAGAAGCGGGCTTGCATCCAAGCGTTCGCTTGCGCCTGCCAACAAAGTGGGTGTCGTAGACGCCGATTATCGTGGGGAAGTGATGGTTGCTCTTCACAACCACTCGGATAAAGAACAAACGATTGCGCCCAAAGAAAGAATTGCACAACTTGTGATTGCGCCCTTCTTGAAAGCGGAATTTTGCGTAGAAGAAGAACTTTCCGAAACGGTGCGTGGTGTTGGCGGTTTTGGCAGCACGGGCACGAAGTAAGGTGATATTATGTCGATGAGAATGCGTAAAAAGCGCAATTTTGAAGCGCGTATGGAAGCGTGTGGGGATTTGCTTCTTGCACAAGGCGCAAACGGGATTTTGAACATGAAAGAGGCGGCGGCGAATTATCGCGCGCTTGTGGATTTTTCCGCTGCTTTTGGCAATAATAATCCCGTAGTGCTTGAAATCGGTTGCGGAAAGGGCGGTTTTGTAATCGCTACGGCGAAGGCGCAACCTAACGTCAATTTTTTGGCGCTTGAAAAGATGAGCAACGTCATTTTGACGCCGATGGAAGAAGTGAAAAAGGAAGGGTTGGAAAACATTCGTTTCTTGAATATCCGCGCGGAGTGTTTGCCTTGCTATATTCCCGAAAGGAGTTTGGATTGCATTTATCTTAACTTCTCTACCCCCTTGCCTAAGCTTGGTTATGCAACGCAACGCTTGACGCATAGAAACTTCTTGGAAGCGTACAAAAAGCTCTTGAAAGACGGGGGCAAAATTTTGCAAAAGACGGACGATAGGGATTTCTTCGATTTCTCGCTTGAAGAATACAAGGCGTGCGGATTTGCGCTTGAAAACGTGACGTATAACTTGCACGAAAACGGCAATCCCGAGTGGAATATCGTCACGGAATACGAACAAAAATGGGTGGAACGCGGTTTGCCTATCCACCGTGTTGAAGCGGTGTTGCGCTAATCCCCTATCGGGGTGAAAAAATCGCAAAATTCGACGTTTTATACGCGAAGATATGCGGTTGCCCACAAATGCGGTTTGCGTGATATGCCCGTTTCGACAACTATCAAAAAAGATGAAAAAACGCCGAAGATAGGCGTTTTTAGATAGGGAAAATGTGAGAGAATAAAAATTTTAAGAAGGTTGGTATGAAAAAACGTTTTTTTGCTATGACGATTGCGGCGCTTTTGGGCGTTTTTGCTATCGGCGTTGGCTGTAAAAAAGTCCCCGAAGGGGAAATCACCGTATATATGCCCGACGGCGCGCCTGCGCTTGCCTTTTCGCAAATGATGCACGAAGATAAAGAAGACGACGGCGTGTCCTATTTCATTGTCAACGCTTCGCAAATTGCAAGCAAAGTGACGAATAAGAATACGGACGAAAACGCCGATTTTTGCGTGCTTCCTTTGACGGTGGCTACGGCAAAGACGGGCACGGGCGAAGCTTATCAAATGGTGGGTACGGTCACGCACGGCAACTTGTACATGATTTCCAAGGATACGAGCGTGAATTATACTACGGACAACTTGTCCACGCTTATCGGTAAGACGGTGGGCGTGTTGCAACTTGGCTCTACCCCGGGGCTTATCTATAAGAGCATGCTTGCTAAAAACAATATCCCGTTTGCGGATTTGTCGATAGAAAACACTACGCCGAGAACGGATAAGGTGAACTTAAAACCTATCGTTATTCCCGACGGAACGCCCGCAGGGCAAGTGCTTAACGGCATGATCGCCCAAGGCGTAAGCCTTTTCGTGATGGCAGAACCTGCTGTGACGGCGTTGCAAAAGGGCGGGTTTCAAACGGTGGGCAACGTGCAAACGCTGTACGGGGTGGACGGTTATCCCCAAGCGGTGCTCGTGGCGAAAAAATCCCTTTTAAGCGACAACGAAAAATGGGTGAAAGAGTTTTTGGATAAAGTGAAAGATAGCGCGATTTGGGCGACGAGCGCAAGCGGCGAAACGCTTGTAAACGCCGTACAATCGCACATGGAAGATAAAAACGTGGCAACGAGCTTGAACGCTGCTACGCTTAACGGCGACGTGGTTGCTCGTTCGGGCGTACGCTTTGAAGCTACGGAAATTTGTAAAGCAAAGACGGAAGGATTTTTGTCGATTGCAAAAGGGATTGACAATAAAACGGTTGTCCCCAGCGATAATTTTTACTGGCTTGGTTGATAGGTAAACAATGAAGAAAACGGTTTGGAAAAACGTATGGCAAGCGGCGGTGGCAATCGCTTTTCTCGTCTGCTTGTGGCTCGTCGTATGGGCAATCGTAGGGAACGATAGTATCGTGCCCCCGTTTTCCACGTCCGTAAAAGAATTCTTTGCCTATTTTGTAAACGGCGCGTTTTGGAAATCACTCGGCTGGACGTTTTTGCGTGTGCTGATTGCTTTCGTCGTTTCCTTTGTTTTGGCGGGTGGTTTGGCGTTCATCTCGTACATGTACCCCACGTTTAGCAGGATTTTTGCGCCGATTATCACGTTTGTACGGGTGTTGCCCGTGTTTGCAATCGTGTATCTTCTTCTCACTTGGTCGAATGCGTGGGTAGTGCCCGTGTTGGTGGCGTTTTTATCCCTTTTCCCGATGCTGTACACGGCGTTTTTAAGCGCCTTTTCGTCTGTGGATAAAAACCTTGTGGAAATGAGTAAGGCGTACAACGTACCCCTTAAAAGACGGTTTATACAGCTGTATTTGCCTTCCGTTGCGCCCTACGTCGTTAGGGAAATCGGCGCGGGGCTTGGCTTTGCGGTGAAGCTTGTCGTGAGTGCGGAAGTGCTGGTACATACTGCGAAAAGTATCGGCTCGCTCGTGCTTGAAACACAATACGTGTATACCGAACTTCCTAAATTGTTTGCGCTTGTCATTGCCGTTTGCGTGATAGGCTTTATTTTGGAAACGCTTGGCGCGCTTTGCGCAAAAGCCTTGCAAAGGAGGCTGAAATGAAAGCGTTGATAAGCAAATCTTTTGATAATAAGCAAATTTTCGAGAACTTGGAAATAGAAATTTTAGAAGGGGAAGTGACGTGCGTGCTTGGCGCATCGGGCGTTGGTAAAACGACTCTTC
>JAZQWG010000017.1:0-50704 GCA_045632265.1 Candidatus Scatosoma sp. | reverse complement strand
GTTTCAAACAACCTTTTCGTGTTCGCTCCTTGCCCGTAGTCGAACTAACTTTCAACTTCTACACTCGGCACGCAAAAAAAAGACGTACGCGCTGGTGCCGCTGGTATGCGCAAGCGCATTGCGGCGTCGCTCATCAGCAATACAGTTTCAAACAACCTTTTCGTATTCGCTCCTTGCCCGTAGTCGAACTAACTTTCAACTTCTACACTCGGCACGCAAAAAAAAGACGCACGTGCTGGTGCCGCTGGTATGCGCAAGCGCATTGCGGCGTCGCTCATCAACAATACCGATTCAAACAACTTTTTCGTATTCGCTCCTTGCCCGTAGTCGAACTAACTTTCAACTTCTACACTCGGCACGCAAAAAAAAGACGCACCTTGTAAGGTACGTCTTTTTTTGGTGCCGCTGGTCGGAGTCGAACCGACACGAGGTCTCCCTCGACAGATTTTGAGTCTGTTGCGTCTGCCAGTTTCACCACAGCGGCATCTATCAACTGAAAGCTTTATCATTATAATAGATTAGTGTAAAAAAAGCAAGCGTTTACAAGGGTGTTTTTATAAAATTTTTTAATCTTTTTGAAAAATTATTCGCCAAGGCGTTCCTTTGCAAGGCTATACGCCCCATACACGCCCGCACGATTGCCAAGTTGCGCACCAACAATTTTCAAAGGCACGATATCCATTGCTATATACGAACGTTCGTCAACGGCTTTACGAAGCGGCTCGAAAAGAATTTCCCCTTCGTTTGCAATACCACCGCCAAGCACAATTGCTTCAGGACGTAAAATATTTACAAAGTCGGCAATCCCTTCGGAAAGATACCCAACGTATTCTTCCAACACCATTTTCGCCGTTTCATCGCCGTTTGCTGCGCCGATAAACACCGTTCTTCCGTCCACGTTTTCAAGATTACCCTTGGCAATATCCCAAAGTTGCGATTGCGGATTATCTACCATAGCGTGGCGAGTTTGCGAAATTAAAGCGGTTGCCGAAGCATATTTTTCATAACAACCTCTACGTCCACAAGCACAAGGAATACCGCCCTTACGAATAGTGATATGCCCAAGTTCCGCACCTGCGCTTTTGAATCCTTCAATTAGTTTACCGTCAAACACCATTCCACCGCCAACACCCGTGCCGAGCGTCAACAAAATGCTGCTTTGGTATTGCGCCGTTGCGCCAAATTTCGCTTCGCCAAGTGCCGCAGCGTTTGCATCGTTCAAGAGGAATACTTTTTTGCCCGTAAGAAGGGACAACTCTTTTGCAAGCGGTGCATTTTGCCAACCGTAATTACTCCAACGAAGAACAACACCTTCATTGCTATCTACAACCCCGGGCGCACCCACGCCGATTGCTTGCACGGCGGAAAATTCTATATTGCCGATTTCAGCCAACGAACGAGCCAAACGAGCCAAAACAAGCACCGTGCCGTCAAAGCCGTCGTTTTTAGACGTCACCGACTTATCCGTACAAAGAAGTTCCCCATCCATCGTAAACAAAGCGCCTTTTGCGCTCATGCCGCCCAAATCAATGCCAATAATATACTTTTCCATACTGCTACCGCCAAGATTATTTTTCAATTATTTTGCCTTCATCTACCGCAAAAATTTTATCCGCAATCGCCAACGCCGCACTTCTATGCGTGACGATAAGACACGTTTTATCTCTCAGCGCACGAATATTTTCCAAAATTTTGCCTTCCGTTTCATTATCAAGCGCCGACGTTGCTTCATCAAGAAGCAAGATAGGACGTTGCGACAACACCGCACGTGCAATCGCCAAGCGTTGCAACTGACCTTCGGACAGCCCCGCGCCCTTTTCCATAAGCGGTGTATCCAAGCCTTGCGGTAAATCGTACACGAAATCCGCGCAAGCCGTTTCAAGTGCAGCCTTTATCAAGTTTTCATCTTGCATATCTTCCCCTTCTTGGAAGAAGGTCAAGTTTTCACGAATGCTCCCAGCAAAAAGGAAATTCCCTTGCGGAACGTACGCAAACAGCTTTCTATTCGCCATTGTAAGCGCAATATTTTCTTCGTTCGTTCGTAAATAAATATCGCCGTCCGTAGGCGCATAAATACGCAACAACAGCTTAAAAATCGTACTCTTGCCTGCGCCCGATACGCCCGTCAAACAAGCAATTTGCCCCTTTTCAACCGCAAACGATGCACCCGAAAGCACGGGTGTTTCGTCGTATTGAAAAGAAACGTTTTCAAAGCCTAATGCAAGCATTTCGCTATAAACGCCGCTTACACCGTCTTTCGTATCTTCTTTATCAAGATTTTCAATTTCCGCAAGTCTATCCCCGCTTGCAAGACGACTGTAATACGCAGGTAAAATAGACGAGAAGCCCGTCAAGGGGTGCTGGAATTGCATCAAAAGCAAGATTACGGACAAAATTACACCGTAGTTCGTATTGCCGTGTAAAACGCTTACACTACACCAAACAATGGCAAAAATTAAGCCAAAATTGCTTAAAAGCGTGAATATTGCGTGCATAGAAGCACTCATTGCGCTACGTTGCAAGCGTTTTTTATAATGCACGTTTGCAAGTGCCTTGCTCTTTTCCGCCGACTTATCTTCCGCACCGTACGCTTTCACCGTCATAAGTGAAGACACGCCTTCTTGCATATACGCACGGGAAACCCCGTCCGCTTCCAAAACTGCCTTTTGGCGTTTTTTGATTTGCCCACGGAACAAAGCTGCTATACCGCCAAACGCACCGCCGCAAACCATGTAGATAAGTGTAAACAACGGATCGGTTGTCACAAGCGCCACGATAGCCCCCACGCATTGTGTCAACATACCTACAAGCGTAGGAAGCAAGCTTACAGTCGTTGTTGAAACGCTTTGTAAATCGCTTGTCAAACGATTGATAAGTTCTCCGCTGTGATAACGTTGCACTTGCGCATAATCAGAGCGCATAATTTGTTCGTAAATTTTAGAACGCATGTCACGTACAATGCGAGCACGCGCTTTATCGGTGAAAAATCTATACAGCGTTTGCAAGACGATACGGAAAAGCAAAACACCTAAAAGCACGCACGCAAAGACGATTAAATCCTTTTTATTGCCCGAAGATGCGCTGTTAATTAAATAGCGAGTGAGATATGCAAACGCAAGCGATAACAGCGTAGAAAAGACGGAAAGGCACGTTAAAAACAAGATAACGGCACGATATTGCCGCATCTCTTTTTTAAGCCAAGTTTTTCCGTCTAATCTCATTTGCATTTGCGTTCCCTTATTTTTGTTTTCTTAAAATTCTTCTAATCTTCCCTTTCACCTTGGCAAAAAACAAGCGACAAGGATAATTTTTTACTCTTCTTTTCGAGTATCTAATATACTTTTTATCCAAGCACGTACAATGCTTATCCTTTTGATAAAACTCCGTCAACACGCCAAGAACGTCCGTTTCCGCCACAATCTCGTCGTAATAACAATTATCCCCGCGAATCATGTATCCGTCGTCTAAAACGCTTATTACGCGGTGCATAACGTAATCTTTGCCACGTTTGTAAAGCGCAACGTCCAACGGTTTTAATCGCCCCACGTTAGGACGTACGACAACCGTATCACGGCGGTTTTTGAGCATCGGCTGCATACTTGAGCCAACCGTAGGCCCAACGTACACGCCCTTTTCCCGTAAAACGTCTTCAATTTTTTTAACGTTCGTTTCTTCCATTTTATCAATCGACAAAACCGCTTTCTTCCAAAACGGCAACAAATTTTTCTACGTCTTGACGAGCAACGGCATCTTCCACGCCGTATTCTTCCTTCACCGCTTTCACCGCCTCGTCAACAGTGCAACTGCGGGAAAACAAGCGCCACAAAAACGCCCCCGAATCATTTAAGTTTATCATTCCGTGAAATTGCTTGCTCATTTCGCCAACGGGTACGACGATATTTTCACCGCCTACCGAGCGAAGCACAAACCCACTTTTAATTTTCATAATTCACCTGATTTTTACGATAATTTTTCGCCCGTCAATACTTCAAACGATTTTTTAGCCGCTTCTTTGGAGATGGTGCAACGCAGCAAATACGATGGCGTACCCAAAACGAGTTTATCTATAAGTTCCAACGTCTTGGTTGCATATTCTTCTTCAACGGGGTGCATCACTTGCGGGAAAATATGTTTTACCGTATCTTTCACGCTCAACTTTACAATTTCATTTTCGGGTGCTTGTTCCAAAAAACATAAACCTTTCAAAGGCGCTTCGCCGTTGTAGCCAAATTGTTCTTTGCCCATCCAAGGCGTGCCGTAAACGATAACGCCCTTTTCCGTAGCATGCAAAATCGGCTTATCGCCGTTGAGAATTTTCGCCCCGTCCACGTATTGCAACCAAAGCTTGGAATGTGTAGATTTACCCGTGCCGCTTCTACCCAAAAACGCATAGGCATTGCCCTTATATTCCACTATTGAAGAGTGCAATAAAAAGCGATTTCTCACCGTTATTTGACGGCAAATTTGGCGGTAAATGCACAAATTTTCGATATAACCGTCCGAAAAACCTTTACTACGCCCCTTTTCGTCGAGAAAATCTTCATACGAAACTTGCGCAACGATATCCGCGGGGGAAGTTTGGTCGCTCGATAAATACTCCCGACAAAAACGGTCGGTAAACGAGTATTTATTTCGTATATCCATTCTTAATCCTGCAATATCGTAAATCATTTTTCCTTTCCTTAACCACGCTTTCAAGCGTGGGTATCGTTATGCTTTTACAGGTTCGGGATATGCTACCCCAAACGTTTCCGCCGTCACTTTCTTCATCTTTTGTTCTTCATAAGGACGATCCGACCAGTCGGTTTTCGTGTTAGCGATTTCGTCGACCACTTCCATGCCTTCGATCACCTTACCAAACGCAGCGTATTGCCCGTCGAGATAATCAGCTTCTTCGTGCATAACGAAGAATTGCGAACCCGCCGAATTAGGGTGTTGCGCACGAGCCATCGAAAGCACACCACGAACGTGCGAAATATCATTTTGTCTAAAACCGTTGCCAGCAAATTCCCCTTTAATGTGATAGCCAGGGCCGCCCATACCCGTACCGTTGGGATCGCCACCTTGAATCATAAAGCCCGCAATTACACGGTGAAAAATCAAACCGTCGTAATAGCCTTTTTGCACCAAAGACAAAAAGTTATTAACCGTGTTGGGTGCTTTTTCGGGGTAAAGTTCCGCCTTGAACGTTTTGCCGTTCATCATTTCAAAAGTAATAATAGGATTGCTCATAAAACCTGCTCCTTATGTTGTATGTATTATTCTTCGTATTTTTCAACTTTGACATTCGCCTCGTCAAAAAGTTGCATAGAAAATTCGTCGGGGTAGCCCTCTTTATAAACCACACGAGAAATGCCTGCATTGATGATAATTTTTGCGCAAATTACGCAAGGTTGGTGCGTACAATATAACGTAGCGCCGTTGATATTGATGCCGTATTTTGCCGCTTGAATTACAGCGTTTTGTTCAGCGTGAACAGCAAAACACAACTCGTGTTTCGTGCCGCTTGGAATATTGAGTTTACGGCGCAAACATTCGCCCTTTTCTTCACAGCTTTTAATTCCCGCGGGCGCACCGTTGTACCCCGTCGACATTACGCGCTTATCTTTTACGATAACTGCGCCAACGTGACGATTTTGTTGATAACAGCTCGACCAAGTTGCCACCGTTTCAGTAAGTTGCATAAAGCGTTTATCCCATTTATCCATCATAGCCATAATAACACTCCTTTTCGACCCATTCAGCCAAGTTTCATTATAGCACACTTTTTGCGGAAAATCAATGCTTTGGAAAGGAATTTTTTCCTAACATTAGTTAGGAATAAAATTTTTTACATAATTTTACCATTTTTATGTTTGACAATCACGAAAAATAGTTTATAATATAACCGTATAAAAAAATTATCGGCGTGCATTGCGCCAAAATATCGGAGGATAACATGAATATCAAACCTTTATTCGACAAAGTGGTTGTTGAAAGCGTGACGGTAGAAGAAAAGACGAAAAGCGGTTTCTTTCTTCCCTCTTCCGCACAAGAAAAACCCCAAACGTGCCAAGTTGTTGCAGTTGGCCCCGGCGGCATTATCGACGGCAAAGAAATCGTTATGCAAGTGAAAGTTGGCGACAAGGTGCTTTGCTCCAACTACGCAGGTTCTAACTTCAAGGTAGACGGCAAAGAATTTACGATTATCAAGCAAAGCGACATTCTCGCTATTGTAGAAGACTAAAACCTTATAAGGAGTAGAAAGAAAAATGGCTAAACAAATCAAATATGGCGAAGAAGCCAGAAAAGCTTTAGAAACGGGTGTAAACGTACTTGCGGACACCGTAAAAATCACGCTTGGTCCCAAGGGCAGAAACGTCGTTCTCGATAAAAAATTCGGCGCTCCCCTTATCACCAACGACGGCGTGACGATTGCAAAAGAAATTGAACTTAACGACCCGTTTGAAAACATGGGCGCACAACTTGTAAAAGAAGTTTCCACGAAAACCAACGACGTTGCGGGCGACGGCACAACGACGGCTGTTGTTTTGGCGCAAGCTATCGTACGCGAAGGTTTGAAAAACCTTGCAGCGGGCGCAAACCCTATCATCTTGAAGGAAGGCATTAAAAAGGCGGTTGACACCACCGTTTCCCACCTTAAAACCATTTCTAAAGCAGTTGAAAGCAACAAAGCTATCGAACAAACCGCTTCTATTTCCGCAGGGAATAAAGAAGTTGGCGCATTGATAGCAAAGGCTATGGAAATCGTTGGTAAAGACGGCGTTATTACCGTAGAAGAAGGAAAATCGATGAACACCGAACTTTCCACCGTGGAAGGTATGCAATTCGATAGAGGTTATGCTTCCGCATACATGGTGACCAACACCGATAAAATGGAAGCTACGCTTGAAAACCCCTATATCCTTATCACCGACAAGAAAATTTCTTCCTTGCAAGAAATTTTGCCCGTAATCGAACCCCTTGCACAACAAGGCGCAAAGCTTTTGATTATTGCTGAAGACGTGGAAGGCGATGCTTTGGCTGCCCTTATCGTAAACAAGCTTAAAGGCGTATTTAACTCGGTTGCAGTAAAAGCACCCGGCTTCGGTGATAGAAGAAAGGAAATGCTTCGTGACATCGCAATTTTGACGGGTGGCGAAGTGATTTCTTCCGACTTGGGCATCGACTTCAAGGACGTTACGCCCGATATGCTTGGTAGAGCGCAAAGCGTACGTGTTGACAAAGAAAACACCACCATCGTTGGCGGCGTTGGCGATGCAAATGAAATTAAAGCACGTATCCTTTCTATCAAATCGCAAATCGCTGAAACGAAATCCGATTACGATAGAGAAAAATTGCAAGAACGTCTTGCAAAACTTGCGGGCGGCGTAGCGGTTATTTCCGTAGGCGCAGCAACGGAAGTTGAAATGAAAGAAAAGAAACTTCGTATCGACGATGCTTTGGCTGCAACGAGAGCAGCTGTTGAAGAAGGCTACGTTCCCGGCGGCGGCAGCGCACTTCTTTCCGCTATCCCTACCGTTAAAAAGTTGGTTGCAAGCCTTAACGGCGACGAAAAGACGGGTGCAACCATCGTTTTGAAAGCGTTGGAAGAACCTATCAGACAAATCGCTAAAAACGCAGGTCTTGACGGCTCGGTTATCGTAGATAAAGTTCTTTCTTCCAAGAAAGCAAACTTTGGTTTCGATGCGCTCAACAACAAATTCTGCGACATGGTTGAAGCTGGTATCATCGACCCGACGAAGGTTACCCGTTCCGTACTTCAAAACGCAGCGAGCGTTGCTTCCACTTTGCTTACGACGGAAAGCATCGTCACCGATATTCCTACTCCCCCCGCTCCTATGGCTCCCGCGGGTGGCGACATGGGCGGCATGTACTAATTGAACAAAACGACAACAAAAAATACTCGACATCACGTCGAGTATTTTTTTTATTTCAATTTTTAGCCAACGACAACCAAAACGCCTTCACCCGCGGAAATATTCAAAGAGATTTCATCGCAGTTTTCTTTCGCCGTTTCCACGCCACCTTGCACCGTCTTCACAGCGTATTTATTATCGAAGGAAAGGGTGACAGCCGTATCATTCAAATCGCTGTTGCAAACCACGTAATAAACGGATTTACCCGTATCACGGTATTCAAAACAGCCGATAAGCACGTCCCCTTCGCTGCTTGCTTTTGCCAATTTTTCAAAGCAGTCAAACTTGTCTTCTTCGGGGATAGGATCGGGCGAATTGCCAAGTTGGATAACGCCCTTTTGCGCACATTGAATTAAGGTTGAGCCCGCTGCTGCAACTTGCTTATTGATTTTTTGCACCATATCGTAATAAACGGTTTTCGTGCCGTCTTTATCGATAAGCCCCATCAATTCGTTATCAGCAAAGGCAAGCGGCTGCCAGTAGCAAAACCATTGTACACCCTTAACGCCGTAAGCAAGCGCCGTATGTACCTGCCAAGCAAGTTGGGGATAACGCAAAAGTTGCGAAGTTTGGAAATTGCCCACTTGCGCGAACGTCCAAAAAGGAATATTTGCTTCCGCCGCACGTTTCTTTGCCGTACTCAACGATTTGAAATAGTTTGCATAAATGCAATTTCCACGCCAGTAAGGATAGAAATCGTACGAATAAACGTAAGGATTTGCACGAGTGATATATTCATCCACAAATTCCGCCCAAGCGTATTTTACGGGCGGCACTTTATCGACAACCGTCACGCCGTAATACAATTGACAAGGTTCTGCATAAGCGGGCATGTGGTTTACGTACGCATTTTTAATATCGTGGTATTTGGAATTGCGCCATGCTTTCACAGTCGTAGCAAGTTCGTCAAATTCGCCAACGCCCGGCTCGTCGGTGAGCAACGTACCGCCGTAAGCGGGCTCTTCCATGTACCAAGCAAAGTCTTCAACCGCTTTTGTACCCTTTTTGTTTAACGCAGCAATCGCCTTTTTATCGTGCACGTAGTACACCATATTCACTTGATTTGCAAGCTTTAAGCCCTTAATAACATTTTCCTTTATATCGTCGTGAAAACCGTAAATGGTGTTGATACCACTTTCCGCCATAATCTTATAATTTTCAAGCGTTATTTGGTCGATAGGATAACCGTCTTGAGGGGGCGGGGGTGCGTACCATGCGCAAATAGGCATCGTATTTTTGCCGTGTTGGCTGTGCGTATAATAGGCGTATCCACCTTTATTGCGGTACGTGTCGTCGTTGATAACGCCGACTGTTTTCGCTGACTTTTCCATCAGTTTCTCCTTTAGTATATAGAATATTGATATTATAACATACACTATTGATTTCCGCAAGTACTTTCCAAAAAATTCCCCTCTAAAAAATAAATATCCCCACAACAGTGGGGATAAATTTATACCATACTTTCAAGAATAAGTTTGTCTGCGACAAGAGCCATAAATTCGCTATTCGTCGGTTTTTCTACGCCCAAATAAATTCTTGCGCCAAAAATTGCGTTGATTGCATCAATCCTGCCCCTATTCCACGCAACTTCAATGGCATGTCGCACGGCACGTTCCACTTTGCTTGCGGACGTAGAGAACTTTTTAGCAATGGACGGATACAACTCTTTCGTCACACTATTGATAAGAGAAGGCTTGTCTATCATCAGCTTAATACCTTCTCGCAAATAGCCGTATCCTTTGATATGGGGTGGAATACCGATAGAAATGAAGATTTCACTTATCTTCTCATCAATTGTAATCGGTTGGCGTTTCGTTATCCCGCTATCTTTATGTATCGGTTTATCTTTCAACTGTTCACGCATGCGTTCTAACGCTGTTTCCGCACTGAAAGGCTTTACCAAATAATACGCCGCGCCTTCGCTAATTGCCCGCTCTATCAAATCATCACTTGCAACGCCCGTTGCAATAATTTTCACGTCCGCCCACGTCTTTTTCGCCATGCGGATAACGCCGCACCCGTCCGTACCTTTCAAAAACATACCTACGATAATTAGGTCAGGCTTATTATTCAATAAAGCCTTTATACCCAAATCACCGTCGTCGCTTGCGTGCAATAAATGAAAATCTTGGCTATCCCTTATCGCCGTGGACAACTGCTCTAACACCGCTTGATTAGACTCTAATAAAATAACTGCACTCGATTTCATAAAAAAATCGCTCCTTTTATAGTATTCTTTCGTCAAAATTCACTTGACAAACAGTATTATACTACAAAATTTGCGATTTGTAAATACATTTTGTACAATATTTAATAATTATTTTTCAATATTTTCGATATTATTGTACAATATTGTAAAATATTCGATTATTTTGTCGAATTTGCGGAATTTAACGATAATCAAGTAGTTTCGTCGATATATTCGTCGTACGTCACTTGTCTATCGTAAACCTTGGTATCTTTGATTTCGATGATACGGTTTGCGACGGTGTTCATAAGTTCTTGGTCGTGCGAGGTAAGCAACATACAGCCCCTATAATTGCTTAAACCGTTGTTGAGTGCGGTGATAGATTCCAAATCAAGGTGGTTGGTAGGTTCGTCAAAGATAAGGAAGTTGCTGCCTTCAAGCATCATTTTTGCAAGCATACAACGTACCTTTTCACCACCCGAAAGCACGTGCGCCTTTTTCAAAGCTTCTTCGCCCGAGAAAAGCATTCTGCCAAGCCAGCCACGAAGATATTCTTCATAATGGTCGTTGGAATATTGCGAAAGCCATTCTACAAGGTTCAAATCACAGCCGTTGAAATATTCGTTGTTGTTTTGAGGGAAATAGGAAACGGAAATGGTTTTACCCCACTTTACCGTACCACTATCCGGTTGTTCCTTACCCATGAGAATATCGTAAAGCATGGTGAGCGTCGTGCTCTTGTTCGATACGATACCGATTTTTTCGTTCTTTTGAACGGTGAAAGACAAGTTTTTGAAATAACCTTCTTTGCACAAATCTTCTACGATAAGAATATCGTTGCCGATGTCTTTTTCAAATTTGAAATCGATGTAAGGATATTTACGAAGGGAAGGTTTGAAATCGTTAATAGTAAGTTTTTCAAGTTCCTTCTTTCTCGACGTTGCTTGACGGGATTTGGAAGCGTTTGCAGCGAAGCGAGCGATGAATTCTTGCAATTCTTTCGCGCGTTGTTCCGCTTTCTTGTTTTGTTCCTTTTGTTGACGAGCAAGAAGTTGGCTCGTTTGATACCAAAAATCGTAGTTACCCACGTACATATTGATTTTACCAAAGTCTACGTCGCAAATGTTGGTGCAAACTTTGTTCAAGAAGTGTCTGTTGTGGGATACGATAATAATGGTATTTTCAAAATCCATCAAATAGTTTTCAAGCCATCTAACCGTCTTAATGTCAAGGTTGTTGGTAGGTTCGTCGAGCAAAAGCACGTCGGGATCACCGAATAATGCTTGGGCAAGCAATACACGCACCTTTTGTTTTGCATCAAGTTCGCTCATAAGCGCATAATGCAAACCTTCGTCAATTTCAAGAGCGTTGAGAAGTTGACCTGCTTGATATTCGGCATCATAACCGTTCATTTCAGCAAATTCACTTTCCAAATCAGCTGCTTTAACGCCGTCTTCTTCCGTGAAATCAGCTTTTGCGTACAAAGCATCCTTCTCGTCCATAACTTCGATTAAACGTTTATAACCAAGCATAACCGTACGAATAACCGTTTCGTTATCGTACATATTTTGGTTTTGTTGTAAAACGGACATACGTTCGTTTTTATCCAACGAAACAAAGCCCTTTTGCGGCTCGATTTCACCCGAAAGAACTTTCAAAAAGGTAGATTTACCCGCGCCGTTTGCGCCGATAATACCATAACAGTTCCCTTTCGTGAATTTCAAATTTACGTCTTCAAAGAGTTTTTTACTACCGAATTGCAACGATACACCCGTTACTTGTAACATATTACACCTCTAAAATTTTTCTAACAAGAAAATTATACCATATTAAATATTTTTAATCAATCGTTTGCGCCGTCTAAACGGAAAAAGAAAAGCCTTAAACAAGACTTTTCTTTTTTTATATCCGTTATTTCGTGATACCAATAATGCTATCGAAATAGAGCGCACCACCCACGTTTGCGATATGGAAAGCAAGACGAATGTGAGGAGCTGCGTCGGGGTGGGTAAGTTGAATAACGCTTGCGTCAATCGTAAACTCGTTCCAACCCGCTTGCACCGTACCAAGAAGTGTCCCGTGATGCAAAGGATTTGCCAAATCGAGATAAATGCTCGTGCCTGCTGCCGCTTCGTTGGCATAGACGGTGACTTTCACTTGCGAATACGCATCAAGGCTGCTGATTACTTGCCCGATAAGATAACAACCACCAATCGAAGAATCAAGTTCCGTCACCTTCCAAGAACCCGTGCCGTCCTTCGTATAAGCCGCATCTTTCACCACTTCAACCGTTGCGTTGTAGTGATAACCGATATCTACCGAGAAATCTTGAATAACCGTTTCTTTCACGCTCGGCACTTCGCCGCCAAAATGCGTCCAGTCCTCTTGCGCAAGATATGCTCTTTCGTACATAATATTGAGAACTTGGTCGGCAATAGCGTTTGCGCCCGAAACGGTGGGATGCAAGCCCATCAAATTGATATTGTTATTTTCGTGGTCATTCAAAGCAACAACGTGCACTTTCGTTCCAAACTCTGCAAAGCCTTTTACTGCGTTAATAATCGGCGTTTGATAATCGCAAGGCGTGGGCTTAAATGCGGGGATAAGCGAATCGTTAAGATTCTCAAACGTGTTCAAAATAACGATAATTTGTGCGTTGGGCGCAACTTCCATTGCCTTTGCAACCATATAACAAATGGAAGGCAATACTTGCGTTTTATCCGTAGCCGTCCAACCGCTGTATTTCGCTTCGCCTAAAGGCGACATACCCCAAGAATCATTTGTACCACCGAAGATAAGGAAGGTGTCCACTCTATTTCTTTCGAAATATCCGTTTGAAATCAACGCATCCATACGTTCGACAAACGTATCTTGCGGGGCATCAGCCAAACCGTACGTCGTGCCACAAATCGTAGAGCCCGATACGCTGTTGTTCATAACCAAATTGCTGTTCGTGTTGGAAAGTACTTGTCCCCACCACGTTTGTTCAACTTTCGTAAGATCGGTTTGAGCAACGGGTTTTTCAGCGTAATAATAGAAACGAGGATCGTTCAAATACCCTTCAAACGTTGAATAGCTGTCGCCGAAAATCATTACGTTGCCGATGTCAAGTTTTTCATTGTAAACGCCCGACACGCTATCTACACGAAGAATATACGGCGCGTTGTCCGTTGTTGCCGTATTTTGCGAAACGTTTATGGTAATAGACGAGATAAATCCGTCCGCAATCAAAGTGTCCACGTCGAGTTTTAATTGATTCCAACCGTCTTTTAACGTGGACGGAGCGAACGTTTGCGAGCCAACCTTAAACGTAGGTACGATATTTGCATAATTACTATCGATAGGCACTAATACCCAAACACGAAGTTCGTCGTAAATCGTAAGCTTTGCTTGCGTCATAGGCTCGCCGTTTCTCACAAGCGGAATAACCACCGAAGCCGTTTGACGATAATATACGCCAAAGGAAGCTTCTCCCGTAGCTTTCAAAACGCTGTCGATAAACGTGCCGTGCACGCTATCCGTCGTAGCCGTTGCACACGTTGCCGTATCCATTTCGTTAAGAGTCAATTCTACCGCGCCGTCGTTGATAGGTCCGTCGTAAATAGTGTTGTGGACAACCGCTGCGCAATAATCGCCGTCAGCGTAATTTTCGCCGTCGCCAATCGCTTTTACTTTAATCGAATCGCCTGCGGACAATACTACGTAACAAAGAGTCGTTTCCACCACGTCTTCGTTATTGATTTGATAAGCATAGCGGGAAGCGTAATCCACCTCATCCCAGTTTGCCTTATGTCCCGAAAGCGTGACGACCACGTCGCCAAGTTTGATTGGATCGGGTTGAATAGGTGCAGGTGCGGGAATAATCGTCAAATCTACGTACACTCTCGCCGCAATATCGTCCTTATAGTACGCATCGTAGAAACCGCTTGCCGTCAATGCCGTCGTAGGCGTTTTCCAAGTATAGTCGCTAGGCAAAGCTACAGAAGCAAGTGTTACGCTGTCCCCTTCGTTGATCGTCTTTTCTACAACAATGGTGTTATAGTTGGGCGTTTCGGGAATTACGGGTGCAGGGGCGGGAATAATCGTCAAATCTACGTAAACGGTTGCCGCAATATCGCCCTTATAATAAGCATCGTAGTAGCCGCTTGCAGTCAATGCCGCCGTAGGTATTTTCCAAGTATAGTCGCTAGGCAAAGCTACGGAAGCAAGCGTCACGCTGTCACCTTCGTTGATCGTCTTTTCTACGATGATTGCGTTATAGTTGGGCGTTTCGGGATCAGCGGGCGCAACGTAGGTGTATTGTACGCTGTTTGACCATACGCCGTCCGTATAATACACGTTGTCACCAAGTGCTTTCACCCTAATCGTTTCACCGTTTTGCAATACAACCGCTTTTGCCGTCGTTTCAATCACTTCGCCATCGTCGATTTGGTAAGCGTAACGGCTTGCGTTTGCAACCGCCGACCAAGTTGCTACGTTTTCGTTAAGCGATACGACAACCGTACCAAGCGCAACGGGCGTAGGCGCATCGGGGGCAAGATAGGTGACGTAGGAACTATATCCCCCGTCAATGTAATATTTACCATCCCCCACCGCTTTTACACGGATTTTATCGCCGTCTTCCAAAGCAACGTAGCGAAGTGTCGTTTCTACGATTTCTTCGTTGTTGATTTGGTAGGCATAACGCACGGCGTTTTGAATTTCCGCCCACGACACGACGTTGTCCTCAAGCATGAGTTGCACAACGCCAAGCCTTTGAGGGGTGATTGTTTCTTCTTTTTCTTCTTCCTTATCACATGCAATAAAACCAAAGCAAAGGAAAATACTGAAGAGTGCTATTAACAAACGAATAATAAACCCTTTCTTCATTTTTAGCTCCTTTTAAAATCAAACAAATTTATTATAACAGTTTTTCCGTTTTTGTCAAGATGTTATAATAAAAAAATAAAAAGTCCTTTATAGGACTTTTTATTATCGGTTATGTTTTATTATTTTACAAGACCTTCAATTGCCGTCACAACGTCCGCAACCGTAACAAGTTTTTCAACGTCTTCGTCGGGAATCATAACACCGTATTCGTCTTCCAAATGGCTTAAAAGTTCTACAACGTCCAACGAATCCGCGCCCAAATCGTCAACAATTTTTGCATCGGGCGTTACCTTTTCAAGGGGCAAATTGAGTGCTTCTGCAAGCATAGCTTGAATTTTTTCTAACATAGTATGTAATCTCCTTTTCTCCAAAGTTTAACTTTGTATATTTATTTTATAATAAATATCACAAAAAGTCAAGTACTTTTTCTTAAATTATTCTTTCGCTTATTTATTCTTTTTCATCGTCAACGCAATACGGTTTTTCTTAACGTCTACGTCTTTAATTCGCACTTGAACGACTTGACCAACCTTCAATGCTTCAGACGGGTGACGGATATATTTATCGGTAATTTCGGAAATGTGCACCAAACCGTCTTGGTGTACGCCGATATCGATAAAAGCGCCGAAATCGACCACGTTTCGCACCGTACCAGTAAGTTCCATGCCCGCCTTCAAATCGGCAATGCTGAGCAAATCTTTACGCAAAATAGGCGAAGGTAAGCTATCACGAATATCTCTACCCGGCTTCATAAGTTCGGTGACGATATCAAAAAGAGTAGCTCTATCCAAATCCGTTTCCTTGGCTGCTTTATCTTCGCCGTACGCCTTGATTTTTTGGCGTAAATCGTCAATTCTTCTCGCTTTCACGTCTTCCTTCGTGTACGAGAACAAAGAGAGCAATTTTTCCGCTTTTTCATAGCTTTCGGGGTGTACAGCCGTGTTATCAAACACGTTTTTACCGTCGTCAATACGCAAGAAACCTGCGCATTGCGTATAAGCTTTATCACCAAGTTTAGGCACTTTCAAAAGCTGTTTTCTCGACTGGAATTTGCCGTTTTCTTCTCTATACGCAACGATATTTTTAGCAACCGCCGAATTCAAGCCCGCAACGTATTTCAAAAGGGAAACGCTTGCCGTATTCAAATCCACGCCAACGCTGTTTACGCAATCTTCCAACACACCCGAAAGCGCGCTGTCCAAGCGTTTTTCGTTCATATCGTGTTGATATTGACCAACGCCGATGGATTTAGGATCAATCTTGATAAGTTCCGCAAGCGGGTCTTGCAAGCGACGAGCAATCGACACGGCGCTTCTTGCCGTAACGTCGTAATCGGGGAATTCTTCCGCACCAAGCGCACTTGCCGAGTACACACTTGCGCCCGCTTCATTTACGATCACGTACGCAACGTCTCTGCCAGTTTCCGCTTTAATTTCTTTGATGAGTTCTACAATGAAAATTTCGCTTTCCTTGCTCGCCGTGCCGTTGCCGCAAGAAATAACTTCCACCTTCCATTTAGCAATCAATTTTTTCAAAACAAGCTTTGCTTCTTCCGTTTTGTTTTGAGGCGGCGTGGGGAATACAACCGTTTTATCAAGCACTTTACCCGTTCCGTCCACTACGCAAATTTTGCAACCCGTTCTATAAGCAGGGTCCCAACCGAGCGTAATTTTATTTTTAACGGGCGGTTGCATCAAAAGCGGTTTCAAATTAAGTTCAAACGTCTTAATCGCTTGTTCGCTTGCTTCTTCAAAAAGTTGCGCGCGGATTTCTCTTTCTACGGAAGGGGCTATCAATCTATCGTACCCGTCTTCCGCTGCTTCACGCACGATTTGCGAGCTTTCGCCCCCGTCTTTTAAGAAGTTTGCCGCCGTAATACGCTTTGCAAAATCACTATCCACAGCGATAGACACTTTCAAAAATTCTTCCTTTTCGCCACGGTTGAGCGCAAGGACACGGTGCCCCTTAATTTCGCTAACAGGTTCGCTATACGCAGCGTACATGCCGTACGTTTTCTTTTCGTCAAGTTCTTCCTTGCCCTTTGCATAACAAGCGGTTATTTCGCCGTGACGGATAAAGAAGTTACGAAGTTTCTTTCTCGTTGCTGCATCGTCGGAAATCATTTCCGCAATAATATCTCTTGCCCCGTCGACAGCGTCTTTAGCGTTTTTCACTTCGCCAGCAACGTATTTTTCCGCTTCTTTTACAACGTTTAATCCCTTATCTTGCGCAAAAATAGCATCGGCAAGCGGTTGCAATCCTTTCGCGATCGCCACCGAAGCACGAGTTTTACGTTTTTGCTTATAGGGACGATAAATATCTTCCACTTCCGTAAGCGTGGTTGCAATAACGAGCGATTTTTGAATCTCGTCCGTCATCTTGCCTTGTTCGGTAATAGACGAAGCAACTTCTTCCTTTCTCTTTTCCAAGTTGCGAAGATAGGTGAGTCTATCGGCAAGCGAACGCAAAACTTGGTCGTCGCACGCTCCCGTCATTTCCTTACGATAACGAGCGATAAACGGAACGGTGTTCCCTTCATCAAGCAACGCAACGATGTTCTTCGTGTGGGTGGGATTTAAGTTAAATTCTTGGGTAATCGTTTGTAAAATATCCATAATATCATCCTTACATTATTTTCTACGTTTGATTATTTTGCAAACACGCTATCAAGCGCATCGTGCCAAATTTCTTCTTTGTATCTTGGGTTTGCAGGGCTTGTCGAAGGCATTTTCTCATACGGGATTTTTATACCCTCGTATCTTTGCAAAAACAGCTGATAGGCAAGCGTGCCGTTGAGCAAAATCTTTTCAATTTTAGCCTTATTAATAATCTCGCTTAAATCCGCCACTTCGGCGTTTTTCAAAGTTGCATCAGCTGAGCCCTCGATTTCGCAAGCTGTTGCAATATCCCAAAGCGCCACTTTATTGCAAAGCAATAAATCTCTTTTTCCGTCCACGCTTAAGGGAATTTCTTTTTTGAAATACCCGCAAAGCATTTTCCAAAACCGATTTTGCTTATGTCCGTAATAGAAGGAAATTTCTCTACTTTTCACGGACGGAAAACTGCCTAAAATCAGCACTTTACTTTCGCTGTCATACACGGGTGGAAAGCCCGTTTTTCTTTGCGTATCCATCGTTAAAGAGAAAGTGCATCTTCCGTATTGCCGACAAGCGAAACGGCTTTGTTATTTTCGTCAAACATCACGTTAATCGCCGCCAAAGCATCGTCAAGCGTGAGTTTATTGATGGTGTCAAGTCTTTCTTCAAAGTTGAAAACCTTGTTGAAATTGAGCATATATTTACCGTACAAAAGCATTTGTGAATTGCTGTTTTCGTTGCTAAAGAACAGCCCCGACTTCATTTGTTCACGAGCACGCAAAAATTCTTCTTGCGTAATGCCGTTTTTCTTCACGTCTTGCACAACAGCGTTGATTGCATCGTACGCTTGTTGCTTTTGTGCGGGGTTTACGCCCGCATAAATAATTTGCGCCCCGCAATCGTTATAGGGCGAGCCGTACGAATACACCGAATACGCAAGCCCACGTTTTTCACGTACTTCTTGGAACAATCTCGAACTCATCGAGCCACCAAGTACGCCGTTGACAACGTTTACGGCGTTTTCAAGCGGGTTGCCCCTTTCCACGGACGGATAAGCAATACCTATGTGCATTTGTTCAATCGGCTTTTTCTTAACAAGGCTTTGTTTCTTTGCTCCTAAAATGTTCGGACGTTTTTCAAACTCGCCTTTATCCAAACCGCCAAAATAGCTTTCTACAAGCGTTTGCGCAGTCGTCTTATCAATTGCCCCCGCAAAGGAAATGACGATATTTTCAGGGCAATATCTTGCACGCTTATAACGAAGCATGTCCGCAACCGTAAATCCCTTTACGTTTTTCGACGGGCCGAGAATATTTCTACCGTAATTTTGTTTGCCGTAAAACGCCTTAGCAAGCAAATCCAAACACAAATCTTCGGGCGTATCTTCGTTCATCGAAATTTCTTCGCATACAACCCCTTTTTCCCTTTCCATTTCATCTTCAGGGAAGGTGGAGTTTAAGAATAAATCGGACAAAATTTCAAAACATTCCGCCGTATGATCGGACGTACATTTAGAATAATAACAAGTAAGGTCCTTGCCCGTAAATGCGTTTACTTGCGCACCAAGGCGATCGAACGCATCGGACACTTCAAAAGCGTTACGCTTTCTCGTGCCCTTAAATTGCATATGTTCGATAAAATGCGAAATGCCGTCTTCTTCGTCCGTTTCCGCACTTGCGCCCGTGCCAACGAGTATCCCCATCGTCACCGACATCAAACCTTGCATTTGCTTTACAACAAGCCTTAATCCGTTTTCATATTTCTTTTCAAATACCATATTTTTCCTCTATGATTTATTATTTTTACTTTGTAAATTGTCTGAAACGGTTATCGCTTTCAACGATTGCGTTTCATAATAAGATAAAATTCTATCAAGCGCCTTGCACGTGTCTTTCATCGGGTGCATTAAGACGAATTCCCCACTTTTAATATCTTTCGTGGCGCGCTTATAAATCAAATTCTCGTCTTTATCCCGCCAGTCTATCGTATCTCTCGACCAAAGCACAATCTTCATGCCCAGCGTTTTACATGCGGAAATCATATCGTTGCCGTACGCCCCGCTTGGCGGTGCAAACAGCGTAGGATTTTCGCCGATTGACAGCTGAATAAATTGATTGCAAGCAGATATTTCCTTTTCGTTATCCTTAATGGACAGTTTCGAATGGTCTTTATGAAAGTAGCCGTGGTTGCCTATCTCGTGTCCCTTTTTCTTGATTGACCTTAAGCACTCTACGTTATCATCCGCCCACGAGCCGCCGATAAAAAAGGTGGCTTTTGCGTTATGCGTAGATAGAATATCTAAAATTTGATACACTTCGTCCGTGCCCCAGTACACGTTGAACATCAAAGAAACGCCGCCGTTTTCTTCCTTGCCGTTTCGATAAATTTCCGCTTCGTTTGCGCTTGTTTCCATAAAGTCATTTTTAGAAAACAAGGAAAACGCACAAACGGAAATCAAGACAATGCCAAGCACTAAGTTGGACAAAATATTGATTTTCCAGTCGATAGATTTTCTACTTCTCATACTTTCCCCTTGATAAAAGTTTTGTAATATACTATTTCTTTTACCAAGAAGATATGCTTTGCGTTATTTAATTTTTACAATCGTCACGCCCGTTTCACCTTCGCCGTATTTCCCAAATCGGAACTCGGCAACGCTTCTATGCCCACGCAAAAACTCGTGAATGCCAGCCCGCAACTTACCCGTGCCTACGCCGTGAATAATACGCACTTCTTCCAAATTTGCCACCACAGCCGCATCGATAAATGCCGCAACGTCGGGCAATGCTTCGTGCACTGTCATGCCGATGACGTTAAGTTCAAGCGAAGGCGCTTTTTTCGGTACAAGCGATTTTTTCACTTCTACGTTGCTTGTACCCGCTTTTTCCCAAGGCTTTTTCTTCGCTTTTACAGTTTGCGCCGTTTGCGCGCTAATTACAATCGACAAATCGGAAAACTTGCTACGCACACGGATATTTCCACAAAGCACTTCCGCTTCCTTTTTGTTTGCGCGAACGCTTTGGATAACACCTTCTTGGTTGATATTTTTAACGTAAACCTTGCCGCCAACGACAATATCCTTTTCCGTAGCGTCCTTGTATTGCGGGCGAATAAGCTCTTCGCTTTCCGTGTCGTACACTTTGTCTCCAAGCTTGTTTTTAAGCGTTCTTGCCCTAATTAAATCGGCTTCCGTAATCGTTTGCTTGGCAAACAACGCTTCCATTTCGCCAAGTAATTCTTCCGCTTGCGCAGAGCGTTCGTTGATAATTCTTCTCGCTTCCGCTTTTGCCGAAATTTGCAATTTTTCCTTTTCCTTTTGCAACTTTTCCTTTTCTTGTTGCAATTGCGTAAGCTTTTCTTGCCATTCCGCTTTCAAACGATTGCTTTCGCAAAGCACTTTTTCCGCTTCAATACGGCTTTCTTCCGCACTACGCACGATGTTTTCAAACTTTTGCGCATCACTTGATAAGTTGGAAAGCGCTTCTTCCAAAATGCTTTCTTTCAAACCCAAGCGACGAGAAATGCCAAGAGCGTTGCTTGAACCAGGCAAGCCGATGTGCATAACGTACAATGGTTGCAAGGTGTTTGCATCAAATTCCATACAAGCGTTTTGAATTCCGTTTGCCGAGAATGCAAATTCTTTCAAAGACGTATAGTGCGTAGTGATAACGCCTGCCGCACCGCAGCGCAACAAGTGCGAAATAATTGCTTTTGCAATCGCTTGCCCTTCGTCAGGGTCGGTGCCACCGCCAAGTTCGTCAATCAAAACCAAGCTCTTTTCATTTGCATTGTTGACAATTTCGATAATGTTGGTGATGTGCGACGAAAACGTAGAAAGGTTTTCTTCAATGCTCTGCGAATCGCCGATATCGCAATAAATTTCATCGAACACGGAAAGCACGGCACGCTTTGCGGGCACAAACAACCCGCACATGCCCATAAGCGAGAATAAACCTACCATTTTCAAGGACACGGTTTTACCGCCCGTGTTAGGTCCACTTATCAAAAGGAAACGATAATCTTTCCCAAGTGACAAGCTGACGGGTACTACCTTTTTTCTATCAATCAAAGGGTGTCGACCCTTATCAATTAAAATTTCACCCTTGTCGTTGAATTCGGGTTTCACGCAAGAAAGTTTATACGCATATTCCGCACGAGCGTACGCCCCGTCGATTTCTTCCAAAATGGAAATATCTTTGATAAGTTCGTCGCCGATAAAGCCGCTGCGGCGGGAAAGTTCGCCTAAAATGCGTTCTACTTCTTCCTTTTCATCGATTGCAAGAGAACGCAATTCGTTGTTCATTTCAAGAACTTCTTCCGGCTCGATAAAGAAAGTTGCGCCACTTGCCGACCTATCGTGGATAAACCCTTTAATGTTGCGTTTATATTCCGCGCGAACGGGCAATACGTAGCGGTTATCACGCATAGTGACAATGCCGTCTTGCAAATATTTCCCTTCACTTCCCGTCAAATATTCGGAAAGTCTTACGCGAATTCTTTCGTTGAGCGAGCGAATTTCTTTACGCAAGGAATAAAGTTTATCGCTTGCGTAATCGCTTACGTCCGTGTCGTTTAATATCTTCGTGCGGATATCTTCTTCCAAGTTCTCGTCGTAATAAAGCGCATTTGCCAAATCACGCATAAGCACGATTTCCTCGTCCGTCACGCCGTTGATACTCGTATAAGCGATACGGGTACTGCGAAGCAACGCACCTACTTTCAAAAGTTCGCCGCAAGACAACGCCGAGCCCTTTTTTGCACGATAAATTTCGTCAATAAAGGACGGGAAATGCTCAATTTTGGAAACGCCGTGCGTAAAAAGAAGTTTTACACATTCTTCCGTCGTCTTTAATTGCCTTTTCGCTTCTTTCAATTCTTTTGTCGGTTGCGTTTGCAAAAGCAATGCCTTGCCCCCGTCCAAAACGGCGTACTCTGCCACCAAAGCAAGAATTTTATTCAGTTCCGTTCTTTCAATTGCTCTTTGGTTCATACGCTCATCCTTATAACACGCCACGCTTTGCGTGTCCCGAAGTATAGTTTTTATAAACTTGTTTTTGTTGATTTTCGCTTTCTAACGCCTTCGCGCAAGCAGCTTTGTTCTCTTGTAAACAAATATCCGTCAATTTACCCGCATTTTTCACGCCGTAGCCGATTAAATCGGCGCAGTTGTACACTTCAAAACGGCAATTTCCTTTTCCGTCAACGTATCTTTTAACGGGGAACACACGATTTTGTTCGTCCGTCAACGAATAAACGTCTTTTTTATCGCACGCCGAGCAGGTTTTTCCAAACGGACAATAGCAAAGGTCCATCACCTTAATATTGCCGCTTGCAAGCGCAAACGATTTATGCCCTACGAGCGGTTTTGCTTCTTGTTCGTTTAACTCTTTGGACATAGCGTAATACGCTACGTTTTCGTCTTCTAAAAGTTGCGAAACTGCCACCGTATTCGTCAAGTTTAAGCCCGTGCCAACGAACGCTTTTAAGCCATGGTTGCGTGCAAAATAGATGCCCGCATAGCTTTCCGCATACACGCCCACGGCACTACTTTCTTTCAACAAACGAAGAATTTGCGTTTCGTCTTCTTCCGTGCAAAGCGCAGGATAATAAACGAATTTTTCAAACTTACCAGCTAAAAAAGACGAAGGCACGCCATCTGTGAAATCGTTTGGTTTATAGATTGCAATGTCGCACGAAACGCTTGTAAAATCGTTGCTTATAATCGCCGATTTATTATTGCTTCCGTCAATCGTTTTTGCAAGCGATTGCGCCACGTATTCTTCGTGTCCCAGCCTTGCAACGTAGTTAGTATAAGTATCGTACACCTTTCTTCTAAAACCGTTTAATTCCGATTTGGGAATAAAGATATTGCCTTTTAACTCGATTTCTTCAAACTTCACAAGGGCGGGCAATCCGTCCGTTTTTGCAAAGCAGGCTTTGATTTCTTCCTTGGTTAATGGTCTATTTTGCGCTTCTTGCAACTCGTTATCGCCTACAACACGAAGATTATTGATCGTTGCAATCGGCTTTTCGCCTTGCGTAAAGGAAATTTGCAAAGAGATTTCGCCCTTCTTTTCTTCCGTCAACATACGCTCGTTTAAGGCAGTGTCGGTAGTGATAAATACACCGTCGCCGTTTTTCAAACGAAGTTTAGAAGAAATGACAAAACCCTTGTTTTCCTTCTTTTCAAAAAACGCGCCGCCCACTTCTTTGCCGTCACGTAAAATTTTGAACGCATCGCCTTCACGAAGTTTGCATACGCTTTCTACGTAATATTTGCCATTTACTACTTTTACAACGCCTACCTTTTCGCCGATATGGCCTTGGATGGCTGTTGAAAGCAAGCGTGTATCTTGTCCAAATGCAAGCCCTTTCGTGTAATTGCCACGATTGAACGTGCGTTTCAAATCGGAAAGCGAACTTGATAAATTGCCATTGCCGTCCAAAATTGCACGATAATAACGCACGGCGGCGGCTACGTATTCCGTGCGACGCAGTCTGCCTTCAATCTTAAAAGACGTCACGCCCGCATCCACGTATTTTTGGATATCTTCCCCCACGCACAAATCGGACAAAGAAAGTGCATAATTTTTTTCCGTATTGCCCTTTCTATCATAGGCATACAATTTACGGCATGGCTGTTTACATCTGCCACGGTTGCCGCTGTTTCCACCCGCGAAAGAGGAAAAATAGCATTGTCCCGAAAAACACGTACAAAGCGCGCCTTGCACAAACGCTTCCGTTTCAATAATTGACGAAATTTTTTTAATTTCCGCAATCGGCGTTTCCCTTGCCAAGATAACCCTTGAAAAACCGCATTCTTTAGCGAAAATCGCCCCGTTTTCATTGCATACGCCCGCTTGCGTGCTCGCGTGCAAAATAAGCTGAGGATAACGCTCTTTCAACGCTTTGCCAAGCAATAAATCTTGCATAATAATCGCATCCACACCGCACGCCCAAACGGCAAGCAAAGCTTTAACAAAATCGTCCAACTCGCTTTCCTTGACAATCGTATTCATCGCAACGTACACTTTCACACCGCAAAGATGCGCCTTTTTCACGACAGCCAAAAGCGCCGCTTCATCAAAGTTTTCAGCACTTTGTCGAGCGGAAAAGGAACTGTACCCCAAATATATGGCGTTTGCGCCGTTGTCAATAGCCGCGTTGGCGCATTGCGCGTTTCCCGCGGGCGCGAGTATTTCTAACATATTTTTCCTTGTTTAATCTTTAGCGTATGCGTAGTGTTCAATGGCGTAAGCCACGGCATCTTCGTTGTTGGTGTAAGGCAAAGCCGTTGCAATTTGTTTAAGTTCCGCTTGTGCGTTGGCAACGGCAAGCCCTAAGCCTGCGCGTTGAAGCATGGGCATATCGTTCCATTGATCGCCAAGCGCAATCGTTTCATCTATCGAAACCCCTTTCCATTTTGCCAAATATTCAAGAGCGGTTGCCTTGGAACATTTTTCGTTGCAAATTTCAATCAAGAAGTTTGCGCTTTTCGTGACGATACAATCTCTAAAATTGAACGCTTGCAACTGCTTGATAATTTTTTCGTTGTCTTCGGGTTTTACCATCATCAAAAACTTGAAAGGCTTTAAGCCCGTTTCTTCAAGATATTTCCAAAGCGGTTTATCCAAAACTCGAATAGCAATCGTCTTTACGGCTTCTTCGTACATACGAAGCGGCTCGTCGTCCATATTACTGAAAAAGTCCATCAAATCGTACGTATGCGTGTGCAAACCAAGATCTTCCACCTTTTGACAAATTTCAACTGCCAAATCGTTGGGAAGGCGCTCTTCAAAAAGCGTTTCGCCGCTTTCGATGTCCATAATAACGCTGCCTTGTCCGCAACATACAAGCCCTTTTAAGCCAAGCGCTTTTACTTCGGGTAAAATTGCGGAAGGCATTCTTCCCGTGCAAACGCAAAACGTGCCACCATCAGCTATAAATTTATCAATCGTTTTTCTCGTCTTTTCGCTGATCGTTCCGTCCCGTCTTGCAAGCGTGCCGTCGAAATCGGAAACGACCAAAGGATATTTAAGCTTTTGCATTTAGATTTTTTCCTTAAAATAAATTTGAATTTTTTCAGCAAGTTCTTTACCGATGCCTTCCACTTCGCACAGCTGTTCTATGCTTGCGGACATAATCTTATCAATCGTGCCGAACTTTGCCATAAGCGCCGCTTGTTTTTTCTTGCCAACGCCATCGATTTCTTCCAAAACCGACGCCAAATTGCGTTTTGAGTGCAAACTTCTAAAATAGGTGATTGCAAACCTATGCGCTTCGTCACGCAAGCGTTGGAGCATTTTCAAAGCGTAATCGCGCTTGTCGATTCTAACGGAAAAGGCAGAAAACAGCGTAAATATCTCTTCTTCCTTTTCCGCCAAAGAAATCAGTTCGATGTCGGTAATTCCCGCCTCGTCAAATACTTCTTTCACAGCTGAAAGTTGACCTTTCCCACCGTCGATAACAATTAAATCGGGTTTAGGGAAACGTTCTTCTTCGTCCGTACCAAGCTTTGCAAGCCGTCTTCGCATCATTTCTTGGTGGGAAGCATAATCGTTTGCCCCTTCTACCGTCTTTATCTTGAAACGTCGATAACTGCTTCTTTCCGCTTCACCGTCTACAAAAACCACCATCGAACCCACTTTATCCACGCCGCTGATGTTGGATATATCGTAGCATTCCATACGCTTGGGATATTTGGAAAGCCCAAGCAGTTCTTGCAAACGCTGACAAGCGTTTTTCGTCATGTCGTTTTTATGGCGAATTTTATCAATTGATTTCGACAAATATTCTTCGGCGTTTTTCTCCGCCATTTCCAAAAGTTGCTTTTTCACGCCCACTTTCGCAAGCGAAATTACCACTTTTTTACCAAACTTTTCCAAAAAGTATTTTTCAAGCAATTCCTTTTCGCAAAAGTCTTGCGTGATAATCTCTTGCGGGATTTCGTGGGTGGAATAAAATTGAATAATAAACGCCGTCAAAGCGTCCGTTTCCGAGAAAGAACAATCTTCCAAGGCAAAGTTGCTGCCCCCCTGCATAATTCCGCTTCTTGTCACCAAAACGTTGACGGAAGAATACAAATAATTTGTTTTCAGCGCAATGATATCCGCATTGATTGCCCTATTTAACGACGTAATACGTTTTAATTTGAGTTTGGAAAGCATTTGCAGCTTGTCCCTATATTCCATAGCAAGTTCAAACTCTTCGTTTTCCGCAAACTTCGTCATTTTCGCACGCAAAATTTCTTCCGCTTCTTCATAGTTTCCGTCTAAAAAGGAAAGCGCTTTTTTCACCCGTTCGCCATACTCTTCTTTCGTGCACAAATGCGCACAAGGGGCTGTGCAACGATGTAAATGATAGGCAAGACAAGGCTTTTTAGGTTTTGTGCCTATTGCCGTAGTACAAGTGCGTACGTTGTAAACCGATTCAACGATGTCGAGAATTTCACCGCAACGCACGCCGCCCATAAACGGGCCGAAATACTTGCCGTCTTTTTTAATTTTTCTCGTCACGCATACACGGGGAAATTCTTCCTTCGTCACCTTGATATACGGATACGTTTTATCGTCTTTGAGAAGAATATTGTACTTGGGCTTATATTTTTTAATCAAGTTGTTTTCAAGCGCCAAAGCATCGATTTCCGTCTTGGTAATAATATAGGAAAAATCGGCGATATTTTCCACCATTGCCGCCACTTTTTCGCTCTTTATGGACGAATGGAAATATTGACGTACGCGATTTTTCAAAACGCGCGCCTTTCCCACGTATATCACCACCCCGTCTTTGTCGAGCATAATATATACGCCCGGGTTTTCGGGAAGTAGTTTCAGTTTTTCTTGCAATTCGCCCATACACTACCATTTCCAACAGCGAAAACGGCGGAATTTGTTCCCACCGTGTTTTTTACTGTTTTTCTATCATTATTATATAACAAAATACAAATTTTTGCAATAGGATAACGCAAAAAAATACCGCTTAACAGCCCAAAAACTCTATCCCTTTTAACAAAACGTCGTTGATTGTATCGTCAACGAGAGAATAAAAGACTATTTTGCCTTGACGGACACTTTTTACCATGCCAGCGCTTTTCAAAAATCGAAGCTGATGAGACACCGTTGTTTGATTGATTTCTAATATTCTTGACAAATCGGTGACACATAATTCACTTATCGCCAAAGCGGACAAAATCTTTACCCTTGTATAATCGGAAAACACCGAAAAAAAGCACACGACACCTTCTAAGACGTCCCCTTTAGGGACGTAATCTTCGATAAGGCATCGCGTGCGTTTATCCAAAAGCAACGTTTGTTGCATATCACACCTCCACGTATGGTTTTATGGAAATATGATAACGTATATACAAGCGTTGTTTCGTGTTTTATTTTGTCACAGTTTTATTTATTTTGTCGCAAATCAAGAAATTTTCTTTACTGTATAGCCAGCTTCTTCAATCGCTTTGATAAGCGTTTCGTTTTCAACTTCCGTCGTCAAAGTGGCAGTTTTCTTTTTCAAGTTTACTTCCACGTTTTCAACGCCTTCCAGGCTTTCAAGGGCCTTTTTTACGTGCGCAACACAATGTTGACACATCATTCCTTCAATCTTAATCGTCTTATCCATAGAATACTCCTTTTTCTCGTCTTTTTTACGGGCAAATCTCGTCAATCGCAATGCGTTCGTCACGACGAAAAGCGAGCTTAAGCTCATACATGCCGCGCCTATCATAGGGTTTAATTTCAATCCCAAGAAAGAAAATACCCCCGCCGCAATAGGAATTGCCACAACGTTGTAAAAGAACGCCCAAAATAAATTTTGGTGAATGTTTTTAACGGTCGCTTTGCTTAATTCGATTGTCGTATTGACAAGTGTGAGATCACCTCGAGAAAGCACCACGTCCGCGCTATCAATAGCGACGTCCGTGCCGTTGCCCATTGCAATGCCCACGTCCGCTGCTTTTAATGCGGGGCTGTCGTTGATTCCGTCGCCCACCATAGCAACTACACCGCCAACGCTGCGCACTCTTTCCACCGCTTCCGCTTTATCTTTAGGCAAGGCTTCCGCAAAATAATCGTCAATCCCCGCTTGTTTTGCAATAGCAGCGGCAACGTTTTCATTATCGCCCGTGAGCATACCCACTCGCACGCCCTTTTCTTTCAATAGAGAAACGGCAAAACAGCTTTCTTCTTTCAAAACGTCCGCAACGGCAAACACGCACAAAATTTGCTTTTCACTTGCCAAAAACACCACCGTTTTACCTTGCGAAGAATATTTCTTTTCTATCGATTGCGCTTGTTTTTCAAGCGATTTCCCAAGCAATAATCTATTCCCTAAACGATAGGTTTCGCCTTCAAAATTTGCGATTGCACCCCTACCCGTCTCATAGCGATAATCTTCAATCGCCATGCCGTTTTGCATATCCAAGTTTTCAATTACGTAATTTTTAATACACTCGGCAATCGGATGATTAGAATGTTTTTCAATCTCGTAGGCAAGGCGCAAAGAGTTGTCTTTATCGCCGTGCAAAACTTCTAAATCGGTCACTTGCGGTTTGCCAACCGTCAACGTCGCCGTCTTATCCAAAAGCACGCAATTTATATCCTTTGCCTTTTGCAAAGCTTCGGCATCTTTATACAATATCCCCAAGGACATGCCACGTCCCGTCGCCGCCATAACCGCCACGGGCGTAGCCAAACCGAGCGAGCAAGGACAAGAAATGACAAGCACGCTGATGGCGTAATTTGCCGCCGTAGCAATATCCGCAAGCACAAACCAAACGACAAACGTAGCGATTGCAAGCAAGGCAATGGTAGGCACGAATATCCCCGCAATTTTGTCCGCCGTCTTTTGGATAGGCGCTTTGCTTGCGCCCGCTTCCTTTACCATTTTTACAATTTGCGACAAGGTTGTGTCCGCACCAACTTTTTGCGCAAGAACTTTTATAAAACCGCTCTTGACAATATCCGCGCCCGTCACTAAATCGCCTTCTTGCGCTTCTATCGGCATGCTTTCGCCCGTAATTGCAGCTCTGTCGATATACGCCGAGCCTTCAATTATCTTGCCGTCTACGGGCACGTATTCCCCTTGTTTTACAACCAACACGTCGCCCACTTGTAACGCCGAGAAAGGAATTTTTTCTTCCAAGCCGTTTCTTTCTACGCTGACAACGGCGGGCATAAGTTTGATCAGTTTTTCAATCTCGTCGCCCGTCTTGCGTTTAGAACGCTCTTCCAGCCATTTACCAAGCGTGACGAGCGATAAAATCATTGCCGCTGATTCGTAGAAGAAATGCACGTGCGAAACTTTGCCAAGATATAACAAAATCGTGTAGACGAAGCTATACAAAAACGACACGCCCGAGCCAAGCGCCACCAACGTATCCATGTTGGGCGATTTCTTCGCAAGCGCTTTTGCGCCGCTTGTAAAAAACTTAAAATCAACGATAATCACGGCAAGCGCAAGCGCCATTTGCAAACTTACGCTTACGATTTCGTTAGGCTTCGGGAGAGAAATCATGCCACCCATGGAAAAATACATAAGCGGCAACAAAAAGATAAGCGAAATAACAAAGCGTTTGAACAATAAATTTGGTTGCGGTTTTCTTTCCTTGAAAACGTTTTCATCAAATTTTTCTATGCCGTAGCCAAGCCCCGTCACGGTATCGCAAATAACGGACGAAGCAACTACGTTTTCGTCATACTCAACCGTCATACATTCCCCCATAAGAGAAACGGAAACGGATTGTACACCATTTAATTTTTTAACCGTACGTTCAATGCCCGCCGAACATGCCGAACAAGACATTCCGCTTACGGAAAACTTTTCTTTCATAGCAACCTCGTGTAAAGTGACTTTGACAATATAATTATAAACCGATTTGTTTTCATGCAAACAAGTTGCACGCCGTTATTTCTTAATAACGCAAAAAGACGGGTGCTTTACGCAACCCGCCTGCTTGTTTTAACGCATTGACGAATTATTTTTGGCTTTCTTCTTTTTCAACAACTACTTCTTTACCGTTGTAGTAGCCACAGCTCTTGCATACGTTGTGCGATTGCATCAATTCGTGGCAATGAGGGCATTCTACAAGCGTTGCTGCCGTTGCCTTGTAGTTTGCAAATCTTTTGTTCGTTCTGCTCTTAGATTGTTTGCTCTTAGGTACTGCCATATTAACACCTCTTCGTTATTTTTTTCTTATTTTAGTCATTTGCAGGTTCGGATACATAACCGATACTCTCGCAATCATCACCGCAAGAAAGCACGTACGGCATGCTTGCCATAATTGCTTCGTCTACGGCTTTTTTCAAATCGACGATTCCGTTGGAATAAGAATAATCTTCGCAATCTTCCGTCGGCTCGAACAACGCTTCAAGTTCGCCTTCCACGTCCGTTTTCGCATCCTTCAAGCATCTTGAACATTGTCCTTCCAAACGATACGACACCGTCCCGTGAATTTCCAACGCATCGTCAGCAAACAACTCGTAGGAGAAACGCACGCATACGGGAGTAGCGAATTTTACAAGCGGAATTTCAATCAATTCGGCGGGCGCATTATAGGTGAATTCCATTTCGCCCGTGTACTTCTTTTGTACGTTCAGCTTTCTTATATCGATAGTCATCATAAAACCAGCCTTTCAAGTATAGTATATTTCAACTGCTTTGTCAACTTTTTTTTCGCTGTTTTTGCCGTTTTTTTATAACTTTTAACGTCTTTTATTAGCCAAGTTGCGTTTGCAACGCCGTAATCGCCACAGCAGCGACGATATCTTCGCTTTTACAGCCACGGGAAAGGTCGTTAATCGGTTTTGCAAAGCCTTGGCAAATAGGACCAACTGCCATGAAACCGCCAAGTCTTTCAGCAATTTTATAGCCGATATTGCCCGCTTGCAAGTCGGGGAAGATGAACACGTTTGCGTGCCCAGCCACTTGCGAATTAGGCGCTTTCAAAGCCGCTACGGAAGGAACGATTGCAGCATCGAATTGCATTTCGCCGTCCAACTTCAAATCGGGTGCTTTCTCCTTTGCAATTTTTACTGCTTCGGAAACAAGCGTGACGTTGTCGTGCTTTGCGCTACCGAAGGTGGAGAAGGAAAGCATTGCAACTTTGGGGTCAATACCCGCAATTGCTTGCGCGGAATTTGCCGTTGCAATAGCACAATCAGCCAAGCCTTCACTCGTGTACGTGGGATTCAAACCACAGTCAGCGAATACCACCAACCCGTCGGGACAATATTGATTGCCTTGGGGCGGGCAAATCATAAGGTTAAAGCTAGAAACGGAAGAAACTCCCTTTGCCGTTTTAATGATTTGCAAACCGGGACGAAGAGTGTTTGCCGTCGAGTGGCAAGCACCCGAAACAAGACCGTCAACGTCGCCCATTTTCAACATCATTGCGCCAAAATACGTGCCGTCCATAAGCAATTTTGCCGCTTGTTCGCTCGTCATGCCTTTGGATGCGCGCAATTCGCAAAGTTTTGCGTTGTACGCGGGCAATTTATCGGACGTAAGCGGATCAACGATTTCAACGCCCGTCAAATCCACGTCGGGATTCGCCTTTTTAATTTCCGCTTCGTTGCCAAGCAAAACAATTTTTGCAACCCCTTCTTTCGTTGCATCAGCAGCAGCTTTTACAACACGGCTGTCTTCGCCTTCGCAAAGAACGATGGTTTTTTGAAGGGCTTTTGCTTTACTCTTAATTTCATCCAAAATATTCTTCATAATTTACCTCTTAAAAACGCTTTATTTCTTTTTTCTTTTCGTGTATAATATTGATAAAGACGTGTGAAACACGCTATTAAATATTATAGCACACATTTTTTTTAATGTAAAGGAAAACGGGAAATAAAATGAAAATTTGCGCGATAATTTGCGAATACAACCCTTTTCATAACGGACATCTTTATCAGCTCAACGAAGCGAAAGCTCGCTCGGGTGCTGATGCGGTTGTTTGCATTATGAGCGGCAGTTTCGTTCAACGGGGCGAAAGCGCCGTTATGGACAAATTTACGCGCGCAAAACACGCCGTTTTGGCGGGTGCGGATGCCGTCATTGAACTTCCTACTATTTTCTCTACTTCAAACGCGGAATTGTTTGCAAAAGGCGCAATCCATCTTCTGTCTTCTATCCCCGCAGTAAGCACTCTTTGCTTTGGCGCGGAACAAGCGGATAAACTTGCTTTTATTTCCGCAGCAAGATATCTTAACGACGAGCCGAAAGAAGTGTCAAACACAATCAAAGAATTGACGAGCGAAGGCATGAGCTACGCAAAGGCAAGAGCACAAGCGTACGCCAGTTTTATCCCTATGGACGTGCTTGCTTCCCCCAACAATATTTTAGGGCTTGAATACACAAGAGCAATCCTTGAAAAGGGCGCGAATATCGATATTTTACCTATACAGCGTATAGGTAGCGGATACAACGAAGCGGAAATTGCCGATAATTTCTCATCCGCAACTGCTATTCGAGAAGGCATTAAAACGGGCGAAAACATCAAAAATAATTTGCCTAATTACGTGTATGAAGATTTGCCTTCAAGCATTGAAAACGCCCTTGATAGTTTAGAAAAATACGCTATACTTTCCAAACAAAATGCGGAAATCGCCAAGGTTTGCGATTGCACGGAAGGCTTGGAAAACGCCTTCAAAAAAGCCGCTTTACAAGCACAACCGCTTGTCGAAAGTTTGACATCCGCAAGATATACTTCATCGAGAATTCGCAGAATTGCCTTGCAAAATTTACTTTCTATCCATGAAGAATTTATTCGTCAATGCTTACAATCCCCTTTGTATTTGCGTGTTTTAGCCGTCAAGAAAGAACGCACGGACGTAATGTCCGCCCTTGCTCAAAGCTCTTTCCCCATGATTGCAAGAGCGTACGACGACAAGGCGTTGACGGGCGTTGCAAAGGAAAGCTATGACAAGGACGTATTCGCCGAAAACGTGCGCAACATTTTGTATAAGGTAAGCGAACAAGAAAAAAACATTTTTATCTAACGACATAAAAAAAGAACACCCGCTTGGGTGTTCTTTTTTTAACTAAATAGTATTATTCGATATAAATTCTTTTATTCGCTGATTTCTCTTGGAAACAAACTGTAATTGCGCTTCAATAAATGCAAAATATTCCTCAATCGTTTTTGGTAAAACTTCCGAATCGTCATTATTTTTTAGGAAAAATTTAATTTCGCTATAATCACTTGAAACCAAATCTTGCAAAAAGAAATAATCAACGTACCCCCTAAAATCAACAAATAAATCAAAAAACACTTTATTTTTCACTAAAACACTAAATAAAGGCGACGTTTCGCCAATATAATATTTTCGTATGCAATCTAACGTCAAGTCAAACCTATCTCTTATATAGCGATTAAAGCCCCTAGCTTGATTGATGCCGCCGTGATATTTCGGAAATATGACAAAGCCGCCAATTGTATAAGATTCTCTTAAATACCTGCTTATGTATTCTTTATAATCTGGCACGCTATTCATAACATCTTTAATCATTTTCTCGTTATTTTTATAGCGAAAGCTCGCAAGAATAGAATCGCTCCCAAATCTAAAATCATGCCACGTTAAATAATTGCTACCAACGCCTTTTTTCAACCCCATTGTTTGTCCATTAGGGAGTTTTCTACTCCATAATTTAGCGTGATACTCTTGCAATATCAAACAATGTATATCGGGGTCTTTATTGCTTCGCCCTATAGGGCAATCCCAATAATTATCCCAAAAACCAGGCGTGCAGTCCGCCATATTCAATGAAACGTCAATCGTTTTCACTTATCCACCCCTATTTTATTATACGAAAAAAGGATTTATAAACCATTGGCTTATAAATCCTTTTGGAGCTACTAGGCGGATTTGAACCGCCGACCTCGTCCTTACCAAGGACGCGCTCTACCAACTGAGCCATAGCAGCACTTGCACATTACTATGACATTATAGTTAAATTTTATAGAAAAGTCAAGCCAAAATAACGTGCATTTTGAAAAAAATCTTATTAAATCTTGATTTTTTCAATCGACGAGAACGCTTCTTCAATCAAGCCTTCTACGTCTAATTTTTCTTCTTCCCTACGAATCTCGTCAAGCTTGGGACGAATAGCGGGGAAATCGGGCAAAAATACCGTACAGCAATCTTCAAAAGGCAAAATCGACGTTTCGTATGCGCCCATTTTTACCGATTTGTCAATGATTTCGTTTTTATCAAAACCGACAAGTGGACGAAGCACGGGCAACGTTTCCACTACCGAGTTGGACGACGTCATGCCTTCAATCGTTTGGCTTGCTACTTGACCAAGGCTTTCCCCCGTAATCAAGCATTGCGCGCTAATACGAAGGGCGTGTCTTTCCGCTATTCTATACATGAAACGGCGCAAAAGCGTAATCATAAGTTGCGGTTTGCATTTTTCGTGGATAGCTTCTTGGATATGCGTGACGCTTACGGTGTACAAATGCGTACCGCACGTGTATTCGGACAAAATCTTCGCCAAATCAACCACTTTTTCTTTGGCTTGCATATTCGTATAAGGATAGCTGTGGAAATGCAAACAATCAATCTTCATGCCACGTTTTGCCATCATATACCCCGCAACGGGGCTGTCAATACCGCCCGAAAGAAGCAAAAGCCCTTTCCCTGCCGTACCAACGGGCATGCCGTTTGCCGCTTCAATATAGTTGCCAAATACAAGCGCCTTGCCACGTTCACGAATATCCACACGCACGGTGAAATCGGGGTTATGAACGTCCACTTTCAAGTTGTAAAACTCGCTTAAAATCATTCCGCCAAGCGTTTTGCTGATTTCCACGGACGTAAGCGGATATTTTTTATCCCCACGGTGCGATTCAACCTTGAACGTACCCTTTTCACGACAAATCAATTTTGCCGCTTCAAAAATAGAATCCATATCCGAATCCGTTTCATACGCAAGCGAAATGGTGTGCGCACCAAATACTTTTTTCAATTTATCAATAATTTCATCCGTTTCATAATCTTCAAACTCGGTGACAAGGTATCGGCCGCTTTGTTTGATAAGCGTACAAGAGAAATCTTTAATTGCACGTGCTAAATTCGTTTCAAAAGCACGTTCAAAAAAGCCCCTATTTTTACCTTTGAGCCAAATTTCAGAATAACGAATAATCAATACTTTTTTCATACTACACCTTATTGCATACGGCGTTTTAATTCACGCCCAGCATCGTTTAATATCACAATCGCTTGTTCGATTTCTTCTTCCGTCGTTTGGGGCGAAAAACTTAAACGAAGCACCCCATCCGCCGTTTTTTCGTCATGTCCGCACGCCAAAACCACTTTGCTGTATCTTGTTTTTGCATTTGACGAACAAGCAGAACCCGTGCCAACAATAACGCCTTTATCGTTGAGAATATGCAAAAGCACTTCCCCACGCAAGCCAACTGCGGACACGCTCAATATATACGGCGTGCCGTCCATGGACGACAAACGCACGAACACGTCTTTATCCAAGCCTTCCCAAAGCTTTTCACGATAAGCTTTTAATCGAGCGTAATCGTTTTTCATCGTCGCAAACTTTTCTTCGGCGGCATACTCGAATTGCTTAATCCCGAATACGTTTTCCGTGCCGCTACGCTTGCCCGATTCTTGTCCGCCACCGATTAAATAGGGTGGAAGAACCAAAGATTTGCGCTTAATTAACCCGCCAACGCCTTTCATTCCGCCGATTTTATGCGCACTTACCGAATACAAGTCAATCTCCTTACAAAGCTTGAAAGGAATTTTACCGTATGCTTGCACGCCGTCACAATGGAAGATAACACGCGAATTTTTCGCCTTTACCGCCTTTGCAATGGCGTTTACGTCGTTGATTGCGCCGATTTCGTTGTTGACGTGCATGACGGAAACAAAACTCGTTTTATCGTCCACAAGCGACAACAATTTTTCAACGTCCACTTTGCCATCCTTGGTAAGCGGAGCGATACGTGTTTCCACCACGCCACGGTTTTTTAATTCCGTAAACGCAGCCGACACAGCCGAATGTTCCCCAGCACTTGTCACAGCATTGCCACGACGAGCAAAGGAAAAGATAGCTTGGTTGTCCGATTCCGTGCCGCAAGAGGTGAAAACCCACTCAAACGCACTTTCGTCAGCAACCTTGCAAAGCAAAGCGGAGCGTGCTTTTTTAAGCTCGCTCTGCAACGCATATCCTTCTTTGTACAATGCCGAAGGGTTATAAAATTGTTGGAGTGCAAACGCTTCCGCCTTACGAAATGCGCTTTCGCTTGGCTTCGTCGTTGCCGCATTATCCAAATAAATCATATTATTTTTGCTTTTTTTCTTGCATTACGTAGTCGCTTTCAAGTACGCCACGACGGGTAAACTTCAAAATGTTCATCAAAAGCAATTCTCTCGCTTCCAAAACAAGCAAGCGTTTGCCGTTGCTATTGACAAGGATATACATGAAGAACTTCCCTTCCGCCGCTTCCATATTTTGCGTATAATACACCACTTTCGTATCGGGCGCAGTTGCAAAACGTTCAAACGAAGGATTTTCGGTATCACCTATTTGAACAATATCTTCACAATCAATTTTTTCTAAAAACTTTCTTTTATTGATATTGAAAATTTTAGCAATACGAAGTTCGCCGCTGACAAAAATATAATCGTAGCTAATGTTTACTCTTCTTTTCAACTGATAGAATAAAAACCAACCAAACAAAAATAGAATAGCCATGCCCAAAAAGAAAAGACAGATAAAAAGACGCCATGAATAGCCTGCAAGAGCCTGCTCAAACAATGCAATATCCGTGTAATTCCCTTCTTTGGGCGCACAACTAGGAATGTTCGTTAATACTAAAACCGCACAAATGAAGAAAAGGATTAAGCATATCAAAGAAATAATATGGAGAACTTTGTATATCTTCATTCCCTTTTCCGCATTGCTATTTACGGCGCTTTCTTCATAAAAAACGTCCATTATTTTCTCCTAAAATTAGATTTCAAGCGTGCCTTCGTAAACGGTTTTTACGTTGCCCATAAGTTCTACCGTTCCGTCGGAATGATAGTTTACCGTCAAGTCGCCACCACGAAGTTTTACGGTGATGTTCGTATCCTTTTCGCAATAGCCCGCAAGCACCGCTGCAACAACTGCCGCACAAGCACCCGTGCCGCAAGCCCACGTTTCGCCACTACCACGTTCCCAAACACGCATCTTCAAAGTCACTTTGTTTACCACGCGAACGAATTCGGTGTTGATGCCTTCGGGGAAATATTCGCAGTTTTCAAATTCGGGGCCGATAAGCGCAACGTTTACAGCGTCAACTTTGTCGCTGAAGATTACGCAATGGGGATTACCTACGTTGACAAGCGTTGCTTTATAATCCAAGCCGCCTACGTTGATAACCTTGCCTACGATTTGTTCTTCGTCCCAAACGGAAGGAATCTTCTTACCAGCAAGTTCCGCTTTGCCCAAGTTTACGCTTGCGGTGTTTACTTTGCCGCTGAAAGGATATACCTTAACGTCGCAAATTACGCCGTTGGTCGTTTCAATCTTCATATCGTTTTTGCGAACGATATTCTTTTCATAGAGGTATTTACCCACGAAACGTACAGCGTTACCGCCCATAGGAGCTTCTTTACCATCGCAGTTGAAGATACGCATTTTCGCATCAGCAACGGACGATTGTTCAATCAAAACGATGCCGTCGCCACCGATACCGTAATGGGGCAATACGTAGTTTACGGCAATCGATTCGGGACAAGTGATTTTGCCGTCGCGGTTGTCGAATACGATATAGTCGTTACCGCAAGATTGCATCTTCGTGAAATTAAGTTTCAATTTTTCCGTACGGAGCGCATTGATATCAACAAGTTCGGTGTTGTCTTCCGTGAACTTACTTGCGATAATATCCGCCAAAGCGTTTGCCGTATCAAGTGCGGTGAGTACCGTAATACCAAGCAAGATTGCATGGTGGTGAAGCTTGATGAAGTCGTTGATGGATTCCATGTCCGTCTTACCCGTATAAACAAGGTAATCGATTTTGCCTTCATCCATAAGTTTGATAACCGTATCGGTTGCGGACAATCTATCCACTACCGTGCAATTGAAGCCAAGGTCGTTGATAACCTTTGCCGTACCCTTCGTTGCGTACATGGTACAACCCAAATCGCCAAATTTCTTTGCAATCGTAAGCAAATCGAGCTTATCTTGGTCGTTTACCGTCATATATACGCCAACGGGACGACGTTCGGAAGGATGGCACATCTTAAAGCCCGCTGAAACAAGACCTTTGAACATTGCTTCTTCAATCGTTTTACCGATACCAAGAACTTCGCCCGTCGATTTCATTTGAGGACCAAGTTGCGAGTTTACGTCGTTAAGTTTTTCAAAGCTGAATACGGGAACTTTAACCGCTACGTAAGGCGAGGAAGGATACAAGCCCGTACCAAAGCCAAGTTTCTTCAATTTTGCTCCCGTGATAATCTTCGTTGCGAGTTCAACCATCGGCACGCCCGTAACTTTAGAAATGTAAGGCACGGTACGAGATGCACGAGGGTTCACTTCGATTACGTACAATTGACCACGGTAAATCAAGTATTGAATATTGATAAGACCTTTCGTCTTCAACTCAAGTGCAAGTTGCGTGGAAACTTCGATAATCTTTTCAAGCATCGTGTCGTCAAGGTTGAAAGGCGGGTAAACTGCAATCGAGTCGCCCGAGTGGATACCCGTACGTTCGATGTGTTGCATGATACCGGGGATAAGCACGTCTTTACCGTCGGAAATTGCATCAACTTCCAATTCCGTACCCATAAGGTACTTATCGCAAAGAACGGGGTTTTCAATACCTTGCGCCAAGATAACGTCCATATAACGGCATACGTCTTCTTGCGTGAACGCAATCGTCATGTTTTGACCGCCGATTACGTAGGAAGGACGAAGCAATACGGGATATTCAAGCTTTTCAGCTGCCGCAAGCGCGTCATCTTTCGTCATAACGGTGATTGCTTTCGGACGAGGAATAGAGTATTTTTCCAAAAGTTCTTCAAAACGTTCTCTATCTTCCGCCCTATCAACGCTGTCCGCCGACGTACCGAGAATACGAATGCCGTGCGTATCGAAATAGGAACAAAGGTTAATAGCCGTTTGACCACCGAACGTGATGATTACGCCGTAAGGTTTTTCAACGTCCAAAACGTGTTGTACGTCTTCGGGGGTAAGCGGTTCAAAATACAATCTATCCGCCGTGTCGAAGTCGGTAGAAACCGTTTCGGGGTTGTTATTGATGATGGCTACTTCATAGCCAAGTTCTTTCAACGTCCAAACGCAATGTACGGACGAATAGTCGAATTCGATACCTTGCCCAATTCTAATAGGACCAGAGCCGATTACTACGATACGCTTTTTATTGCTCTTTTCAAGGAAAGGCTTTGCTTCGTCGTGTTCGTGGGGATCGAAAGTCGAATAGAAGTACGGCGTTTTTGCAGGGAATTCCGCTGCGCACGTGTCAACCATTTTGTAAGCAACCTTCTTTCTATAAGGCACTTTTTGTCCGCTGATTGCGGCAATATCTTTATCGAGATAGCCCAAACGCTTACCTTCTTCGTAAAGCGAACGGGTGAGTTTTTGCGTTTTAAGCGCTTCTTCGTAGTTAATCAAGTTCATGAACTTATTCAAGAACCATCTATCGATTTTGGTGACTTCAAACACTTCGTCAACCGTCACGCCCTTTTTGAGTGCCGCATACACCGCAAAGATACGTTCGTCCGTCTTTTCGGAAAGTTGCGCGTACAATTCTTCCTTCGTCCAGTTAAGGAATTTCTTGTAGTTCATCGTGCTCGTCGAAATTTCAGCACCACGAACGGCTTTCATGATAGCCATTTCAAACGACGTACCGATAGACATAACTTCGCCCGTCGCTTTCATACGCGTACCCAATTCACGTTTTGCGTACAAGAATTTATCAAAAGGCCACTTGGGCATTTTTACAACCAAATAGTCAATCGTAGGCTCGAAGCAAGCGTAGGTGTTGCCCGTCACGTCGTTTACGATTTCGTCAAGCGTATAGCCAAGCGCAATTTTAGACGTCACTTTTGCAATAGGGAAACCCGTTGCTTTCGATGCAAGCGCGGAAGAACGGCTTACACGGGGGTTAACTTCGATAACCGAATATTCAAACGAATCGGGATTGAGCGCAAATTGTACGTTACAGCCCCCTTCGATACCAAGTTCGGTGATAATCGAAAGCGCCGCCGTACGGAGCATCGAATATTCTTTGTTGGAAAGGGTGACTGCGGGAGCTACTACGATAGAGTCGCCCGTGTGGATACCAACGGGGTCAACGTTTTCCATCGAACATACCGTCAAGCAGTTGCCCATACGGTCACGGATAACTTCAAACTCGATTTCTTTCCAGCCCGCGATATATTTTTCGATAAGAACTTGCGTGATAGGCGAAAGCATCAAACCGTTGTGGGAAATCAAACGAAGTTCTTCTTCGTTAAACGCTACGCCACCGCCGGCACCGCCAAGCGTATAAGCGGGACGCATAATTACGGGATAGCCAAGCTTATTTGCGATTTCTACGCACTCTTCAACCGTATAAGCAATATCGGAAGGAACGCAAGGTTGATTGATTTTTTCCATCGTTTCCTTGAAGAGTTCTCTATCTTCCGAACGGTCGATTGCGGAAAGCGTCGTACCGATAAGTTTTACACCGTGTTGATCAAGGAAACCAGATTTAGCAAGCTTGCAACCCATGGTAAGACCCGTTTGACCACCAAGCGAAGCCAACAAACTGTCGGGTTTTTCCTTGATGATGATACGTTTCAAACTTTCTTCCGTCAAAGGTTCGAGATAAATTTCATCGGCAAGCGCTTTATCCGTCATGATGGTTGCGGGGTTCGAGTTGCAAAGTACAACGTTAATCCCTTCGCTCTTCATAACGCGGCATGCTTGCGCGCCTGCATAGTCGAATTCAGCTGCTTGTCCGATAACGATAGGACCGGAACCGATTACAAGAACTTTCTTAATATCACTTCTCTTAGGCATTTTCGTTCTCCTTTTTCATAAGGGCAAAGAATTTTTTGTACAAGGGATTTACGGGGTTGCCGATGCTGCATGCTTCGGGCGCAAATTGCACCGTGAACGCATCGTAGTTATCGTAATCGATACCTTCGCAAGAGCCGTCGTTTACGTTGATAAACTTAACAACACCTTCTTTTACCGTTTCTTTTACCACTTCATAGCCGTGGTTTTGCGACGTGATGTAAACTTTACCGCACTTTACGCATTTAACGGGTTGATTGCCACCACGATGTCCGTATTTTTGTTTTTGAACTTCCGCGCCGAGTGCAAGGGCGAAAAGTTGATGTCCCAAGCCCAAGCCAAACACGGGAATTTTACCGGCAAGCTTTTTGATTTCAGCGATAATCGCTTCGTTGTCGTTGGGGTTGCCAGGGCCGTCCGACAATACAACGCCGTGTGCGCCCGTTGCCAAAACTTCTTCCGCCGTGGAATTTGCGGGCATAACGATAACGTTCCAGCCTTGCGCAAGGAGATTTTCAATCGTGCTGCGTTTTACACCAAAATCCCAAACGGCTACGCTACACGTTGCATTTTCCGCTTCGTAGAAAGCTTTTTGATTGTTTGCCACCGCTTGTACAGCGTTTTTCGCTTCGTATGCGGCAATCACTTCAATCCCGTCTTCATTGGCAGCCTTGCTGCTGATTTTAGCGTTCATTGCGCCTTCTTCACGCAAAATCTTCGTCAATTCACGTGTGTCAACGCCGTAGATACCCACTACGCCTTGTTCTTTAAGATATGCGTCCAAAGTACCTTCCGAGCGGAAGTTGGAAGGCGTTTCGCAAATTTCGCGCACAACGTATGCGGACACCCAAGCACGCTTGCTTTCCGCATCTTGAGGCATTACGCCGTAATTACCGATTAAAGGAAACGTTTGCACGACGATTTGACCGTAATTGTTAGGATCGGTGAGCGTTTCAATATAACCAACCATACCCGTCGAGAAAACGAGTTCGCCAACCGCTTCGCTGTCTGCGCCAAAGCGATACCCTTCGAATACCTTGCCGTTTGCCAACGTCAAATACACTTTCTTCTTTTTCATAAGCAATCCCTTGTATCTTAATTTTTATTTTTTTACGCATTTAAGGACGGATAAACTTTACGCCTATTCCGAAAAAAAAGACTGATTTTGAAATCAGTCCCCTTTAGAAAAAAACGAAATAATTTGAAAAATGGAAAAACGAGCACCGCCGTTCACAATCGTTTCCGTGTGAGCGGTTTCATGCAATTTTACACCGTAATCTTTCAACATTTTTCAAGTTCACCTGTCAATTTTTATCATTATATCATACACGAATTTGTATGTCAACCTTTCAACGGGTTTTTGCGACATTTTTTAGAAAAAAATTTTTACTAAATTTAACTATATATACACGCGCGCTATCGTTAAGCAAAACTGCCGATTGCGCTCGCCGAATAATTGCCCTCGTTGAGATTGATAATTATTTCTAATTTTTCATTTCCAAACAGCGTTTCGGTGATATTTTCCGCAATCGCAATTTCCCTATTATCCTCAAACGCAACGATTTCTAAATCGCCCGCCGAATAGGAAATGGAAAGCTTGTCCATCGCCACTTTTTCATTGCACGACAACGTCAAAGCAATCACGGCTTGCGTGTCCATATTTCTTTTTTCAAGCGAGTCTTTTACAATCGAAGACGATACGACGGCTTTGGAAATTTCTCTTGCCGACACTTTCGATTTTGCGCCCAAAACCTTGCAAGAAAGCACCTTTCCTTTCGCTTTTGCCATACGTTCACAAATTCTTTTCACAACTTCGTTAAGCGCATAAGCGAACTTTTGATAATCGCTGTTGTTTTCGGAAATTCGCCAGTTTCCCGCACGCTTGCTTGCCAAAGCAAACACGCAATCGTTGGGCGTATCAATTCTACCACCAAGCATATTAAACCCGTCCATAAACGCCGCTTTTAACGCTTTTTGCAAGAGTTTCGAGCAAATATCGACGTCCGTCGTCAACATACAAACCAAAGGTTTGGTTTCGTCAATTCCACCGCAAAATACTGCGCCGATTTTACAAACGATGTCGCCAAGTTCAAAGGAAAAAGCAAGCTGATTTGCATTATTTTCGTCTAAAACCTTTGCCACCGCCAAAGAATTTTGTTCTTTAATTCCCTTATTTTTCAAAATCGTTTTTGCAACGTTTTCAAAGGTGGAAAGCTCTAATTTTTTACCATATTCACCCGTGGAAACAAGCAACAATTCGTTTCTATCTATTTTAAGCGCAGGGGCGTAAAAACGGCTTATCTTTTCCGCTAAATCGTCTTCCTTTTCCCCTTGCGTAGAAGCCGCGACATTGTACACAAGCACGGCGCTTGACAGGCATTTTTGCGTATGGATTTGCGAAAGAGAAACAAATGCGCTTACGTTTGTCGAAAGGGAAGGCAAATACGCCGTTTCGCAACGTTTTTCCGCCAAAACTACGGCAAAAGAGGGCTTTTCTTCCCCTACGTTTGCGCAATAAACGTCGCTCGCGTAAAACCCGCAAGGCGCACAAATTCCACCATCTATCGGCGTTAATTCTCTATTTACACCGTTCTTTCGCATACTTTTTCCTTTTTTTACTCAAATAAAACGCTTGCTTGCACGACGATTTCGTCCGCTTCGTTTACGCCAAGCATCAAATAATTTTTCTCGTCTTCTTTTTTACGATAAAAGCGCAAAATATCCCCTTCCTTGCATTGTTTTGCATAGGAAATGGAAAAGCGTTTCACCGCCATTTCTTTCAATTCTTCCACGCTAAATGTGTTCATGCAATAATCGGCGTAGCGAGTATTGTTTACGTGCATATTATGATCGTATTCGGAATTAGCAATCGTAATCACGAAACGAGGCTTTTCTTCCTGCCAAGCAAAGGAACGAATTTTCCATTGAATATCCGTAAGTACCTTATCGGTGTTATACGTAGAATAATCTTGATTGTCAATGGTTTTGGACGGCAATACCTTGCCCGTGTTTACGTCTATCAAACACCAACGAGAAACGGCGTTTACGGTGACGTTATCTTGCTCGTCTAAAAAACGATATTGTCTTTCAAAAATGACGTAGGATGGAATAGACGGCCACGTTTGCGCTGACAACTTTTCCCCCACTTTCATAGGGCGCAAAAACTCGAAACAAGTGTTGCTGATGATAAACACCCAGCCCTTTGGCGCAATGTCGTGATAGCCAAGATGAATATCGTCCGCACCCGAAGAAGCCACTTCTTCCATGTATGCAAGCGCACCCGACGGCTTCAAATTATCCTTGAAATCCGCTTCTCTATATTTGATTTGAAATTCTCTTGTGTGTACGTATTTTTCCATAGTGAAACCATTATAAGACTTTTTTATAAAAAAGTCAAGCCCCTTTTGTGAAAAGAAGAAAAAAGCTTTGTGTACGTCTATTTTTTCATTGATACAGTTGACAATATTATCTATTTGTGATATAATACTATGTGTATATGTGAAAACGTGTGCACCCTTTAGATTTTAAGTGTATTCTATCTGAAATAGCTCTAAAACATAGGAGAAAGCAATGGAAGAAAAAGAACTTTTAGTGGCGGAAAATAATGCGTTGACGGGTGGCGAAGAACAAAACCTTGGCATTAGCGCCGACCTTATTCGTGGCCACATCAATACGATTATTTTACGCAGTCTTTACGACGGCGACAAATACGGCTATGACATTATCAGCGAAATTAAGAAGAAAAGCGGCGGCTTGTACATCATCAAAGAGCCTACCCTTTACAGCGCTTTGAAGCGTTTGGAAGGTCTTTCCTACGTACAATCTTACTACGGCGATTATTCCAACGGTGGCAGAAGAAAATACTTCTCGCTTACTGAAGACGGCAAACTTTTCACCGAGAAAAACCTTACGGCTTGGGAATATTCGAGAACGATTATCGACAGCCTTATTTCCGACGGCAGCGCACATTACGATTTCTCCTTTATTACCGACAAGCAAACGGAACTCACTGAGCTAAAGCGTGCGCTTGCAGCAAGAGAAAGCGCTTTAGAAGAAGAAAAAATTGCGCTTAACAGCCTTAAAAACGAATTGCAGCGTGAAAGAGCATTGCTTGCTACGCAAAGTTCTTCAATCGTTTCCCAAAAGAGCGATTTCTTGGAATTGAAAGAACAAGTAGAAAATCAATCCAAGCTACTTGAAGAAAAACAAAACGCGTTGCTTGAAAAGGAAGCGGATATTGCCAACAAAGAAGCGTTGCTCGCTCAAAAGGAAGCGGAAATTGAACAAGCAAAAACGTCTTTATCCATCCAAAATAAAGAAATCGTCGAATTGAAACAACTTTTGGAAGTCCAAGCAACTGCGTTTAACGAAAAGGAACAAGAGTTGGCGAACACACGAAACGCCCTTTCCACCTTACAAGAAGAAAACGCGCAATTAAAAGAACAAGCAAATAATTCGCAACTTGTGGACAATGCACAACTTGAAGAAGCGAAAGAACGGCTTGCGGCTGCACAAAACGAACTTGAAGACCAAAAAGCGTTAATCGCTTCCTTAAATACAGCGATCACCTCGCAAGAAAATACGATTGCGCTCCTTAAAAACGAGCAAGAAATGCGCACCACCGAGTTCTACAACCGCAACTTGGAAATCCGTGCGCAACAATCAAAGATTGAAGCAAGCAAAGAAAAGATTGAGCTTGAAAAACGCCGTCTTGAAGAAGTTGCTGCGCAATACAAAACCGAATACGAAAGCTGGCAAGCTGAAAAATCCGACTTTGAAGCGCAAAAAGCTGCTTTGGAAGAAGAAAAAGAAGATTTGCAAACGCAACTTGATATTATACAAGTAGAAAGAGATACCCTTCGTGGCGACAACGCCGCTTTGGAAGAAGCACGTGCAACACTTGAAGCGGAAAAAGCGGAATTGAGCGCCCTTCGTGACAGTTTGCAAGCGGAAAGAACGGAAATCGACAAGAAAACGTACGAAATTGCGCAACTTGAATATCGTTTGGACGAACAACGTCAAAAGATTGACACGAAAGAAACGGTGACCGCCGCAACAAAAGAAGAATACAACAAAAAGAACGCTGATTTGGAAGTTCGTGAAGAAGAATTAGCCATCAGTCATCAAAAATTGCAAGACGAAATGGCAGTTGTTTTACAACAACAAAAAGAATTGTCTGCTCGTCAATCCATCTACAATCAACAACAACTCGATTTTATTACGAGAAAAAATGCCCTTTCGGCTGAACAATTTGACTTTGCTGAAAAGTTAAGTTCCTACAACGCACAAGTAAAACTTTTCAACGAAAGTCTTGCGGCGTTTGAAAAGGAAAAAGAAGACTTCCAAAAGGAAGAAGCCTTGTACGCTGAACGCGTGCGTGCGCTTGAAGAAGAACAAGCCGCTTTTGAAACAAAGAAAGCTATGTTTGAAAAGGACTTGGAAGAAGCGGAAAAAACTCGTGAAGAATTCCAACAATTTGCCAATGAAGAACAACAAGCATTGCAACGCAAGATAGGCGAATTGCAAGAACGCGAAATGGCACTTACGCAAAGAGAAAACAGCGTAAACGCTGCGGCAAGAGAATTGCAAAATAGACAATCGGCAAGCGTATATCAACAAAACGCTTACAACTATACGCAAAACTCCCCCGTTTCTCAAGCGAGCGAACAACTTGATTTGAAAGAACGTGCGCAAGCGGAAGGCATTAAACTTAACATTGCGGGCAATATGCACGGCGTAAGCTATGCGGAAGCGAAAGAAAGCAAACCTACAAGCGGTGGCGGCGTGTATAATTTAGGCAAAACGCTTTATAGAACGTCGTTTATCATCTTCTGCATTATCGTATTTGAAAGTTTGTTGGCTTTCTTCTTGAAAGACCTTTTAGGCGTTTCGGTGGCATACCCCGCAGTTGGTTTTGGTATCGGTTTCACTCTCTTTATCGTATGTGCCGTATTGAATGCTTGCGGTTTCCGTCCCCGTGCAAGACGTAAAAAACACGCCCCCTATCTTTTGACGGCGGCAGTGATTTTGGTCATTTGCATTTTGATTACGACAATGATTGCCGTATATTGCAAAGCGGAAATGTCCAACCCTTCGCAACTTCTTTCCTTTATCGTCTTCCCCGTAGTGTATTTGACGAATATCCTTTTCTTCGCTATCTTCTTCCGTTTACTTTCCACGAAAGAAAGCAAGGAAAGAAATTAAAACACAAACGTAAAAATCCCTTTGTTTTTTCAAAGGGATTTTTTATTTGCCGTAAAAAACGATTGACGATACATTTATAATTTGTTATAATAACAAAGTAATCGCTTGGAGGCGTAGCTCAGTTGGTTAGAGCGCTACCTTGACATGGTAGAGGTCGGAGGTTCGAGACCTCTCGCGTCCACCAAATAAAAACACCCTAACAGGGTGTTTTTTTGTTGTATAATAAAACCCGCGTTTGCTTGTAGCATACACGGGTTTTTAAGTTTTAAGAATTATTTAAGTACCGACCATTTTTTATAGCAACTACACGTTGTATGATTGCTAAGTCTTTCCGCGCGGGCGTGTGGACCGTTTAAGCACCAACATTTGCCTTTAATGCTTTGGTCGGGAAGAATTACGTGCGTACTAATCCAGTTGGGTTGTCTTGTCCCCATCCAGTATTCGCACGTTGCACATAATTTTTGCGAACCATTCATTTGATATTCCATAATCAAATTCCCTTTTTCCTTATTCGTATTTTTCTAAATATATTGGACACGTCAAACGACGTGTCCAACAATTTTTTACTAATTTCTACGCAACAATAAAGAATTTACGCTTTCATTGCTTCTTCGATAGCAACTGCGCAAGCAACCGTCATACCAACCATGGGGTTGTTACCAGCACCGATCAAGCCCATCATTTCTACGTGAGCGGGAACGGAAGAGCTACCTGCGAATTGTGCATCGGAGTGCATACGGCACATCGTATCCGTCATACCATAGGAAGCGGGACCTGCTGCCATGTTGTCGGGGTGCAACGTTCTACCCGTACCACCACCAGAAGCAACGGAGAAGTACTTCACGCCGTTTTCAACGCACCATTTCTTGTACGTACCAGCAACGGGGTGTTGGAATCTCGTGGGGTTCGTGGAGTTACCGGTGATGGAAACGCCAACGTTTTCAAGCTTCATGATAGCAACACCTTCGGATACGGAGTCAGCGCCATAGCATTTAACTTTTGCTCTATCGCCGTCGGAGAACGCCTTTTCATATACAACTTTAACCGTTTCGGTTGCGTGGTCAAATTCCGTTTCAACAAACGTGAAGCCGTTGATTCTCGAAATGATATACGCTGCGTCTTTACCAAGACCGTTCAATACAACGCGAAGGGGTTGTTTTCTTACTTTGTTTGCGTTAAGCGCGATGGAAATTGCGCCTTCTGCTGCTGCGAAAGATTCGTGACCAGCAAGGAAGCAGAAGCATTCCGTTTCATCGGACAAAAGCATTGCGCCAAGGTTACCGTGACCAAGACCTACTTGACGGTTTTGAGCAACGGAGCCAGGGATACAGAAAGCTTGTAAACCGATACCGATTGCAGCAGCTGCGTCGCTTGCTTTCGTGCAGCCTTTTTTGATAGCGATAGCCGAACCTACCGTGTAAGCCCAAACTGCGTTTTCAAAGCAAATAGGTTGTCCTGCGCGTACGATTTTGTCGCAGTCAACACCCTTTGCAAGGCAAATTTCTTTACATTCTTCTACGGAATTGATACCGTATTCTTTAAGAACTGCATTGATTTTATCAATTCTTCTTTCATAACCTTCGAATAAAGCCATTTTACGTGTCCTCCTTATTCTTTACGAGGGTCGATGAACTTCACCGCACCTTGTTCCGCGCTAAATCTGCCGTAACGGCCCATAGATTTTGCGTATGCTTCGTTGGGTTCCATACCCTTCTTAATGAAGTCGGTCATCTTACCAAGCGAAACGAATTCGTAGCCGATAACTTCGTTGTTTGCATCAAGTGCAAGACGGGTTACGTAGCCTTCAGCCATTTCGAGGTATCTAACGCCCTTTTGAAGCGTGGAGTACATCGTACCAACTTGCGAACGATGGCCCTTACCAAGGTCTTCAAGACCTGCGCCAATTGCAAGACCGTCGTCGGAGAATGCGGATTGCGAACGTCCGTAAACGATTTGCAAGAAAAGTTCTCTCATTGCCGTGTTGATTGCGTCGCAAACAAGGTCGGTATTGAGCGCTTCCAAAGGCGTCTTACCGGGCAAAATTTCCGCAGCCATTGCCGCAGAGTGCGTCATACCCGAGCAGCCGATCGTTTCAACGAGTGCTTCTTGGATGATACCTTGCTTGATGTTCAAGCTAAGTTTACAAGCGCCTTGTTGAGGTGCGCACCAACCGATACCGTGCGTGAAACCGCTGATATCTTTAATTTCTTTCGCATGAATCCACTTGCCTTCTTCGGGAATAGCAGCGTTTTCGTGACGAGCAACGCCTGCGCCTTTCGCAACGCAGAACATTTGTGCAACATCTTGAGATATTGTCATTGTGAAATTCCTCCAAATATTTTTTCCTAAATTCAACCGTTTAGACGATTCGTTTACACGCACGCATTATTGACGCACGCATAAACGAATTTACCGCATAAACTTAATACAGTATAACATATTTAAAAAGAAATTTCAAGTGTGCGAAGGCATTTTTTTGTCCTTTTTTTGCCTTTTTGTGGAAAAAATTGCACCCTTTTTATAAAAATATCCCTTGTAGGCTATGCTTAATCCAAAAAATCTTCCGCGGTAAGTTTTTCTCGCAGCTTTTCAAGCGCGTGTTTTTCAATTCTCGATATGTACGAACGAGATATTTTCATCACCTTCGCCACCTCTCGTTGCGGCAAAGGAATCCCACCTTTTAAGGCGTATCGAAGGCATATAATCGTATATTCTCTATCCGTTAAAATCGCTTTGATTTCTTTAAGCAATCGTTCCCGTTGAACGCTTTTTTCTACTTCTTGAAATACGGTGTCCTCTTTTTCAAAGAGCAAATCCATAAGTGTCAGCTCGTTGCCATCCTTGTCGGTGCCCACGGGATCGGACAAAGACAAAGTGTTTTTATGCTTTTTATTTGCACGAATCAACAT
>JAZQWG010000016.1:0-27846 GCA_045632265.1 Candidatus Scatosoma sp. | reverse complement strand
CACGCGTGAACGCAACACCCGTACCGGACGTTTCACCCATGTTACCAAACGCCATCATTTGTACGTTTACTGCGGTACCCCAGCTGTAAGGGATGTCGTGGTCCATACGATAGATGTTTGCACGGGGGTTGTCCCAAGAACGGAATACTGCTTTAACAGCTTCAAAGAGTTGTTCTTTGGGATCGGAAGGGAAGTCCTTACCAAGTTGCTTTTTGTATTCTGCTTTGAATTGGTTAGCAAGGTTTTTAAGATCGTTTGCGTCAAGTTCAACGTCTTGCGTAACGCCCTTAGCTTCCTTCATTTCGTCGATGAGTTTTTCGAAGTATTTTTTACCAACTTCCATAACTACGTCGGAGAACATTTGGATAAAGCGACGATAGCAGTCCCAAGCCCAACGGGGGTTGCCCGATTTCGTTGCAAGGGTGTTTACTACTTCTTCGTTCAAACCAAGGTTAAGGATGGTGTCCATCATACCAGGCATGGATGCACGTGCGCCCGAACGAACGGATACGAGCAAGGGGTTTTCCTTGTCACCGAACTTCATGCCGCAGATGTTTTCCATCTTTTCGATGTATTCCATAATTTCCGCTTGAATAGAAGGGTTGATTTGTCTGCCGTCTTCATAGTATTGGGTGCAAGCTTCCGTAGAGATGGTGAAGCCTTGAGGTACGGGAAGACCGATGTTGGTCATTTCCGCAAGGTTTGCGCCTTTACCGCCGAGGATTTCACGCATTTTTGCATTACCTTCGGTGAAGAGATAGCAATATTTTTTTGCCATAATGTTTATTTCCTCCAAGAATTATTTTTTCTTTTTTATCCTAATTTTTCGTGAGTGGTTTCCGTTTTTCTTTCCCTTTTAGGGAATACCCGCAAATCACCATATATCATTGTAATACAAATCGCAAAAAATATCAAGCCTTTCACGCCGTCTTTTTATCATTATTTTCACTTTCGTTCAATTTTTTTATAAAAAAATATAGAAACAACCCGACGCCGTCAAACGTCGGGTTGAAATTATGTAATTTTTTTGCTCTTTTGAGAAATTTTTTGAAATCAGCTCTTAATAGCCGTTAAATACATACTTTGCCGCTTCTTCCGCTTCTTTTTCTCTTTTTCTCAATACAATATTAGCGATAGACACTGCGATAAGAAGAACGGAACACACAAGCGCTATAATGTGCGGAACAATCTTACTGTCCATCTTAAACGTTCTCGCGCTATCAACCGAATAGCTAAAAGCTTGTTTAGCGGCTTCCATCGACATTACGCCCGACACCAACACAAACACCATTGCACATACAGCAAAAAAAGCAACGACTATCAACCCAGTCTTCTTTTTCGACGAGAAAGAAGAAAGCAAACAAATAAGTGCCATTGCCATAAATGCCATAGCAATCATAAGGAAGATTTGTGCTGTAAGGTTCCATTGATGCATTGTATATATTGCGTCCGATACCGCATAATAATTAGGAAGTTCTTTCCCATACGCACCAAACGCCATCGCAAACGATGCGCTTGCTAACGGATAGCAACCTGCTATGCTCGTTGTTTCGCCCAACACGGTAAAGCGCAAGGAAACGCCGATATTTTTCGCAAAAGCAAGAGCAACGGATACGCAAATTATGCCGATGATAGAGCATACGACTTTTGTAATATATCTACTCGTGAAAAGCAATTTTCCTTTTTCAATAACGTCCGTCATCATACGATTGATTACACAACCAGCCAAAGCTATACTACAAAGCACTATACCCGCAACAGTTGCGCCGTTGGCTTGAATTGTCGCCATTTCTTCCAACCCCTCGTAATCCGCCGATACTTTGTGATAACCGATAAACATCAAGGAGCAGAGCAAATACGCAACCATCGCTGCAATGCCCCAAACATCCGCTTTCTTTTCAGAATAGCCAAGCACGTTTCTTACATAAACGGCAATCGTGACAATAGACAAAACGCCAACCGAAATCAAGCCAAACCCCGCGATGATTGCACCGAAAACACCCACTTGATTGAGCATCGCCGCAACCGTTTTTTCATACCAAGGAGTAAACCCAAGTTCGCTTAATTCAAGGGCTTCCATTTCTTCAAAATAGTCGCTAAAATAATAGAACAACGAGGTTTTTTCGCCCATATCCATGCCTAATGCCACCGATTTTATGCCGATACAAAAAACAAAAATCAAGGCAAACAAAGCACCAACGAGTGCAAAAGTACTTGCACTAAACGCCGAAGTTTTTGCCGATAAACGTTTTTCTTTTTTAGGCGTGGACGTGCTGGGCGTAGCCACGTTTGCATACCCCGTTTTTACAACGCTTTCCGCTGCTGTGCCACAGTTAACACAAAACTTTCCTTCGTACACCGTACCGCAACTTTGGCAAGTTTTCTTTCCATCAATACGCACGCCACAATAACTGCAATATGCAAAATTGCCGTCAACCCACTTTTCGCAAGAAGGACAACGCTTTTTGCCGTCTAATCGATTTCCACACGCCCCGCAATATACTGCGTCGTCTGCACATTGCGTTCCACACTTTTGACAAACCATATTCTTCTCCTTAATGTGTATAATAGTAATACTATTATATCACTACCCTACCCCATTTTGTCAAGGGGTTTACAGATTTTTCTAACAAAAATAGACAAAAAAAGAAGCACCCCAAAAGTTGAACGCTTTTGGGGTGTACTCGTGTACGTTAATTCATTTTGAAGAAGGCTTTTTCGCCCGATAAAAGTTCTTCGTCGAGCGCCCACTCGCCGTTGCGTTTGATAAGCCCGAATTGACATTCTTTCGCCGCTTCGTACAAATCCGCCCCGTCGTAGCCCACGAATTTATCCGACGTGCTGTCAAGTATCTTTTTCGCTTCCGTCGTAAAGCGAGACGTGGTGATAAATATGCCACGACAATGCTGTTTACCGTCCTTTGCCTGCCTACATACGCACGCGCCGATAAATTGTTGTAAAAGCGTTTCGCCTACCACCCACAAACGTTCGTCGCCCTTATCGGGGTCCCAGTTTTTCGCTTGTATGTAGATGGTTTCTCTAAATCCAAGTCTATCCGTCAACTCTATTTCGCCGTCAATTCCACCGTCGTGTTCGCCACCCGTGATTTTCAGCATTTCTAATCTTCTACCGTTCAAGCGGGAATATCTTTCGAGCAAGTACACCGAATAATACTCGAAATAATCGCCGCCAAGCTTTCTCAAGCGTTTCAAATACGCTTCTTGCAATTTTTCGTCCGCCGTCAAGTTGCGCGTGGGCTTTTTCACCGTCATGCGTTCTACTTGGCTCTTTTTCACGGACGTTTTCGTAGCTTTTTTATTTTCTACACTTGTTAAAGGGGCGTTTTCCTTTTGCGCAAGGCTTTCCGCTTTTTGCGCAATTTGCTTGGGCGCTTCACGGGCGGGAAGTTCCTTTTTCGCCGTCTTTACACTGCCTAAAAGGAAGCTCATATCCACCACGTCCGCCTTGATAGGCGCAATTTTCTCTTCTTCTTTTTCTTCCAAAGCGAGTGTTTGCGTAGGCGTTTCTTCCGCTTTTTCTTCCACCCTTTCCACCGTGATTTCTTGCGTTTTTTCTACGCTTTCCGTTATCTTTTCCGCCTTGGGTTTTCTACCACGCTTTTTGGGTTTTTCTTCCTTTTCGGGCGTGGGCGCACTTTCAGGCGTGGTGGGCGCAACGGGCGCAATCGGCATAATAGGTTCGGCGGGCAACGGCTCGTTTTTATCCTCCGTTTTTTCCGCTTTCACTTCTTCCGTCTTCGTCTTTTTCGTGGTTTTTTTCTTCTTGGGTTTTTCTTCTACGGGAGTTTCCGCATTTTCCGCTTTTTCTTCCGTTTTTGCTTTGGTTTTGGTTGTTTTTTTGGGTTTTTCCGCTGCCACGTCCGCTTGTTTTTCTTCCGCGTCCGCTTTTTTCAACACGTACTTACCCCCTTCGATTAGGATTTCGCCGTCTTTTTTCATCACGTCGATAACCGAGCCGATACGGCCCTTTACGCTGTTGGGCGCTTCGTCGCTTTCAAATTTTTCAGCGTACAATTTTGCGCCTTCGTCAATTAAATCGTTGCTTTTCAAAGCCGATTTCTCTAACAAAGAGCGAATCAGCTTTTTCGCCCCATCCGTCTTTTCTGCACGGGTGACGGTGGGCTTTTCCGTTTTGTTTTCCATAACAATTTCGTTCCTTTTTTGCGGTGGAGCAACCCGCTTTTATTCAATTTTTTAGCTCCAAAAAACTCGCTACTCTCCCAAGCAGCGAATAAATTCCCCTATGCCGTCAAATCGCGATTCCGTCTTGTCGCAAAGGAAAGCTTTGATAAGGCGAAGCGCCCGTTTCTTGCCCCCTTCCATCGCTTTTTCGTCATAGGAAAGTCCCGCGCATTTGCGCAAGGTGTAGTAGGTTGATACGCTGGCACGTTCCCCTTGTACACAGCGTTCAAAAGTGGTAAATCGTCCGTCGGCAAAATCGAACCAAAGTTTGTCGCCGATATCCCCGTCGCACTCTTCTAAATAGCTAAGGTCGAGGGGATAACCGCTTTCCCTAAGGGCGATAAGCGAGAAGGCGATAAGCGATTCCGCTTCGTCTTCCCCCGCCAAGCAAAGGGATTTTAAGCACTCGATAAACCCGATGAACAACGCTTCGTGCTGCTCGTTTTCTTGAGCGAGCGTACGACAAATTTCCGCCGCAGCGCAAGCGGCGTAAAAACGGTCTATATCCGAGCGAAGGGAGAAAAAGCTTTCGTGCAAGTACGCGTTGGTCACCGTGTACCTGCCCCCCTTTTCCGCCAAAATATATTCCGCAAAACAAAAGGGTTGCGCACAAAAGGCGAGTTTGGCTTTCGGTTTTTTCACGCCACGTATCCCTGCCGTGATTTTGCCAAGCGAAGGCGAAAACAACGTCAAAAGTTTGTCGTTGTCTTTGTAATCGATTGCTTGCAATACGATTGCCTCCGTCTTTACGTCCATACCCGTCTTCCCTTTCGTTTATCTTTTCCTAATAAGTTCGTGATAGAGCATATAATAGCTGACGCTGCCCGTTTCTTCAAACAGCCGCCAAGCCATTTTTGCCGCTTCGCTTTCTTCATACTTATCCCGCATACAATCCCCCCTTTTTTGATAGTTTGTGGAATGGGGGGAATTTTATGAAAGATAGTTCGTTTTGCTTAAAGCTTCAAATCTTCATATCCGTATTCACGGATAAGGTTAGGGCGTTCGCGCCAGTCTTCTTTCACCTTTACGTAGGTAGTCAAGAACACTTTTGCGCCCAAGAATTTTTCCATATCTTGACGAGCAAAGGAAGAAACTTCTTTAATCGCTTTCCCTTGCTTACCGATAAGGATAGCTTTGTGGTTTGCCCTTTCGCAAACGATGTCGAGATTGACTTCGTACACGCCGTTGTCGTTGCGCTTAAAAGTGTTGATGACGATAGCGATTCCGTGGGGAATTTCTTTATCGAATTTCAGCAAGATTTTTTCACGCATTATCTCCGAAATCATAAAGCGTTCGCTCTTGTCCGAAACGATGTCTTCTTCAAACACCTTGTCGCCTTCGGGCATTTTGGAAACGAGAAATTCTTTCAATTCGCGTACGTTTTTGCCCTTTCTTGCCGATACGGGGAACACGTCAAGATCAAGCCCTGCATCTGAAAACTTCGCCATGTCAAGGGGAATATTCTCTTTGGGCATAATGTCGATTTTCGTGTAGGCAATCGCCATCGGGATACCAAGCGCTTTGTATTTCTTCATAAGCTCGAAATCTTCTTCGCTAATCCCGTCGTGACCGTCCACCACGTAGAGAATATAATCCACCGATTTTGCGCTCGTTTCCGTCGTACGCATCATCATGTCGGTAAGCGCGTTTCTCGCCTTATAAATCCCGGGCGTATCCACGAACACGATTTGATAATCGTCTTCCGTCAACACCCCCAAAATTCTATCACGCGTGGTTTGGGGTTTGGGGGATACGATAGACACCTTTTCCCCAACCATAACGTTGATTAACGTGCTTTTACCTGCGTTTGCTCTGCCGATTACGGCAATATATCCGCTTCTCATTTCTGTTTCTTTTACTCCTTTTTCTATCACACTCTCGTAATGCCGAGCTTATTAAGTACGTTTTCTTCTCTTTCACGCATTTCAGCGCGTTCTTCGTCCGTGATATGGTCGTAGCCCAAACAGTGCATAACGCCATGCACGAACAAGTAATGCAATTCCCTTTCGTACGAATGTCCGTATTCTTCCGCTTGCTCTTTGGCACGCTTTTTACAAATGACGATAGAGCCTATCAAAAGCCTACCTTCTTCGTCGATATCGTAAGGAAAATCTTTTCCGCTAATCGCTTTGCCTTTTATGCCGTCAAGGGTGGGGAAGCTCAATACGTCCGTCACCCTATCAATTCCTCTCGTTTCACGGTTGAGCGTTTGAATTTCTTCTTCCGAAACGGAAAGATATTCGATTGCCAACGGCACATCCGTTTCCACCGTTTCGCTAATCGCCTTGCAAAGAGCGTCTATTTGCAACTGCGAAAGTTCGTCTTCGTCCGTGTACACAAAAAACTTATTCATCGTTTTCCCCTTTCGTGCCGCCGCTTGCCGTGCGGTGATACTTAATGTTGGGATATTTGATACGGTGGTGATATACGCCCGACAAACAGTTTACAAGGGCAAGACGAATTTTCGTCAAATCCGCCATCGTAATATCGCATTCGGCAAATTGTTCCAAGTCCATACGTTCTTCAATTACCGCGCGAACAGCCTTTTCCGTTTCTTCGGGGCTACGTGCGTTCACCGCGCGAACAGCCGCTTCCGAAGCATCGCAAATCATGATGATTGCGGCAATTTTCGTTTGGGGTTTAGGTCCGGCGTACGAGAAATCTTCAATATTCAATTCCCCATCCGACATCTTCAACGCCTTTGCGTAGAAATAACGAATAGGCATCGTGCCGTGGTGTTCAAGCGCAACGTCCGCCAAAAATTGAGGCAAGTGGTGGTTGCGGATAAGCGTGTACCCGTCACGTGCGTGCGAACGGATAATGTCTGCGGAAAGTTCGGGCGTGAGTTCGTCGTGCAAGTTGTATTCCCCTTGGTTTTCGGTGAAATGTTCGGGATAATGCAACTTACCAACGTCGTGGTAAAGCGCCGCTGCACGGGCAAAATCGACGTTTTCGCCGATAGCTGCCGCACTCGCTTCCGCAAGCTGCGCTACCATCATGGAATGGTTGTACGTGCCGGGCGCTTCCGCTTTCAATTTCTTCAAAATGCGTGCATCCGAGCTGACGAGTTCACGCAAACGGAAAGCCGTAAGGCAGTTGAACATCCACTCGAAAATAGGCAACAAAGCAAGGAAGATAACCGCCGACATAACGCCGCCGAAAAGCCCAAAGCCAAGTTCCATAAGCAAGCCGTCAAAAGGCGCAGGTCCGCCAAGCACTTGACGTTCGAGCAAGGTGGGAAGCTCCAAAAGCACGATAATCAAGGCGATAGGAAGCACGATGAAAAGCCCGATAACAACGACGTGCAAGCGGGTGCGTGCCTTGTTTGCAAAGAAGATTGCGAACATGCCCGCCGTGAACGAGATAAGAAGGGACGAGCAGCATTCCTTGATAGGCACAACTGCATTAGGCATAGCGAACGCATCGATAACGAACACGAACAACGCCGCCATAACGTTCATAAAAATTGCTTCCTTTCTACCAAGCAACACGAAGAAAATCAACGCCACAAACGCAACGGGGCGAGCGTAAATATCGATTTGGTAACCGATTAAGCATTCCGCCACGAGATATATATCAAGTACCGTAAACAAAAGGGCGATTTTCTTGCCGTTCAAAAGCATTTCCCTATTTTCAAAGAAGAAATACAAGTACATGATGATAAACAGCAACAGCGTACTGAAAATCGTGTACAAATAATTCCCCCCTTCGTTTGCCAAATTTTCCTTCAAGTTGGGCAGTTTATCGCCGATGAGCAACAACGCCGCCAACACGATGTAAATTACGTAGTGCATTAAATACCACATTACGCTTTTAAGCGTATGTGATTTCGTCCACTCGTTGACAAATTCCTTTTTTTCCATCTTTGGTTATACTCCTTCTACGTCTTTCTCTTCCACGTTGATTTTTTTGCGCTTGGGTTTATCTTGGCTATCTTCCGCCTTTTCGTACGCACGGATAATGCGCATGACGAGCGGGTGTCGAACGACGTCTTTAGACGTCAATTTACAAACGGCTATCCCTTCCACTCCGTCCAAAATTTGCGTAGCGTGGACAAGTCCGCTTGCTTTACCGTCCAAATCGATTTGCGTGACGTCCCCCGTCACCACCGTTTTGCTACCTTCGCCCATACGAGTAAGGAACATTTTCATTTGCTCCTTCGTCGTGTTTTGCGCTTCGTCCAAAATGATAAATGCGTTGGACAACGTTCTACCACGCATGTACGCAAGGGGCGCAACTTCAATCGCTCCACGCTCCATAAGTTTGGCATACGTTTCCAAACCAAGCATTTCTTGCAAGGCATCGTAAAGGGGGCGCAAGTAAGGATCGACCTTCGTTTGCAAATCCCCGGGCAAGAACCCAAGCTTTTCCCCCGCTTCTACGGCAGGACGGGTGAGAATAATTTTCTCCACTTGCTTTGCCTTAAACGCCGTCACCGCCATACATACGGCAAGATACGTCTTCCCCGTGCCCGCAGGGCCAACGCCAAACACCACCGTGTTTTTACGGATAGCGTCCACGTACGCCTTTTGCCCCACCGTCTTGCACTTGATTTGTTTCCCCCTTGCCGTCACGGCAACTGCGCCCGCCGAAAGGGTGGACAATTCTTCCGTGCGCCCGTCTTTGGCAAGCTCGATACAATACGCCGTACGCCCTTCGTCAATCGTTTCCCCTTGCGCAGCAAGGTTGGAAAGCGCACGAAGCACTTTGACCGCCAAAGCCACTTCTTCAACGCCCCCTTCCACACGAATTTTAACGCCGTCCACGTACGCCATAACACCCGTTTCACGGGCAAGGAAATTTAAGTTTTCGTCAAACGCGCCAAGCACCAAGGCGAGCTTGTCCAACGAACCCATATCCACTTTTTCGCTAATGCGTGTCTTTTTCAAGGTTATCCCCCTTTTCCGCCTTGCGGCGGTTTGCTACGTTATAAATTAAAACTTTCCACGGCGATATAGGATAATTTCACTTGAAATCCCTTTTCCGTCGCCGCAATTTGCTTTTCTATCAGCCTATCTTCGCTTTCTATCCCCGCTTCAAAATAGGCAAGAGCAAACGCCGTCCTTTCGTCGTCGACTTCCACTACGCACTCGTACTCGCAAGCAATGGACGCGCGCGCAATCACCTGCGTTTTTCTTCCACCCGTTTCGCTTTCTATCCACTCGCCAACGAGCGTTTCGCCTACGTTCACCCTATCGCCCACCGACTTTTTTCTTTCGCCTTTGAGCGCCGTCAACGAAAGAAGCGTGCCCGTGTGTTTGGCTTGCATATCCCCCGTTTGATAGGTAGTTGCAACCTCGTTTCCCACACGCATTTCCACCTGCAAACGCAAACCCGATTTTTTAATCGAGCAAAACTCTACGCCGTCGAGTTTTAGAAGGTGTGCGCAAATCAAATCTTCCTTGCCCCGCTTATAGCAGGCAAACGTCTTTACGCCATGTTCTTCTAAAATAGCAAGCGCTTCCCGTTGATAAACGTTGGAAGCCGTGAAATCCACGCCCAGCACCACACCGTCCATAAAAAGGGTGGCGATACAAGACAAGCACCCGCCCAAGATAAACCCAAGCCGTCTTTTCGCCCAGTCCACGCCTTTGCCCACGCCCTTTTTTCCAAGCGAACGCACGGCGTAATGAGTGATGTTTTCCATGCTTTGATAAGCGGCAAAAACCTTGTTTTTGTCCTTGTCCTTTACGCAAAAGGTGAGCAAATCTTTTTGTTTTTTTCGCACGTCGTAAAGGGGAATATTCGCCTTGCGCAAACGCATAAGCGCCCGCTCGGGAAGAAGTCCACGAATTTCCATACGCGCGTACGTTGTAAACAGCCCGCCCTTCATTTTACACCTACTACGCCGTGGTTATCCAACAGCTTGACGGAAAAAATCTTCCCCGAAAGCTGTAAATCCCCTTCGCAGTACTTGCTGATGACAAGGCTTTCCCCTTCGATTTCCAAACCGTAGCGGGGGAAATATACGATGATTTTTTGCGGGGAAAAATCCCCCACCGTCTTCACGCCTTCAAAGTACCCGCCGCCGCCCACGACAACGCTGTACTTTGCCAAAGCGTCCGTATTTTTGAAAATTTCGTCGTATAACCGCATACCCTACTTCCCTTTTTCCGTCTTTGTTTAGTATATGACGGCGAAAAATGAGATATGCTTTTGCGCCCTTTACGGCGGTTATTCGACTGTTATTTAACTGTTATTTCACGATTATTCAAGGATATGCAACAAGTCTTCCTTCACCTTTTCAGGAGCATCGGTACGGCACACGATCGTAAGCGTGTCGCCTGCTTGCAATTCGGTATCCCCGTCAGGCATAATCACGTCTTCCCCACGGTGGATTTCCGTCACTCTTGCGCCCGCAGGCCACAACACGTCGCGTACTTCTCTCGTTTCCGCAAGCGCGCCTTTGGCAAGCGTAATGGTAAACACTTCGCGTACCGAACGGATATGCAAGCCGTTTTCTCTTTCAAACGCTTCTAACAAATCGTCGTAAATGCCGTCCGTACGGAATACTTCCCCTACGATATACCCTATCGCCACGCCGATGATTGCGGGAAGCAAAGGTGCGAAACTACCCGTGAACTCGCAAATCATAACGATAGCGGTAAGCGGTGCACGCACGACGGACGTAAAGAGCGCCGCTATGCAAATCATAATCATCAAATCGCAATACTGCGGATTCATGCCAAGCGACAACCAAAGCTGGTTCAATCCGCCTCCTACGCATGCGCCCATGGCGACGATAGGGATTAATATGCCGCAAGGCAAGCCCGAAGCTACGTTTACGCCCGTAATCACGAAACGAAGCAACAGCACGATGAGCAATGCCCACGTCAAGGACAAACCGAACGTACTTTCCAAACTGGACGTTCCAGTACCGCCAAACGTGCCCAAATCTTCAATAAACGAATGCCCGCCACCCATAACGCCAGGGGCAAGCAAGCACACTACCCCGCCAAGCATTACGGCGATAAAGATTTGAACAAAGTGCACGTATTTTTGGTGTTTGATACGGATTTTTTGGAAGAGTGCGTGCATGCCGAACACCCATTTATGGAACAGCACGCCAAGCACCCCGCAAATTAAGCCCGCTGCGATAACTACGCCGTAGGTGGAAAGCGGAATTTCGTGGAAGACGTACGAGCTGAACGCATTTCTAATTTCCATGCCGAGCAAGGAATACACGGCAAAGCGAACGAGCATACCGAACACAACCGACGTGAACGAGCAAATGAACACTTCGGGCGTGAAACGTTTATGCGCTTCTTCAACGGCAAAGATAATGCCCGTCAAAGGCGCGTTGCTAACCACCGCAAGCCCCGTACAAGCGCCGCCCGTGATTTGGTATCTTTTAATCATTTCGTTGCGTTTGAGCATTGTTGCTACGCCATCGCCAGCGCACGAGCCAAGGAAAGCGCTTGGCCCTTCCGAGCCGATAGACAACCCCATAAAAATCGCCACGATACAAGCGGCGAAGTTCGCCGTCAGTTCTCGATACCACTTAAAGCGCAACACCCCGCGCGCCGCACCTTCCGATTGCGGAATGCCGCAACCACGGATAAGCTTGGATATTTGCACCAACACGCCTATCAAAAATGCGCCCGCCGCCAGCGTGAACAGCCAAAGGGGTATCCAAGCGGGATTGTTGCGGATAAACGCGTATGCGCCGTGGGAAATTTCTTCCCCCTTTTCCGCAAGCAACGCAAACGCCGTCGCAATCGTCCCTGCGAACACGCCCGTCACGATACCCACCAAGATAAGCTGCAAAATATTGCTGTAAAAACTTGGCCGAGTTTTCTTTTGTTTCGTCTTATTTTCTGCCATCATTTCTCTCTTTTAAGCAAATTGTTTGTTGTAAAGTTCAAAATACGCGCCCTTGCTTTGCAACAGTTGCGTATGCGTGCCTTGTTCGACTACGTGCCCGTTTTCCATTACCAAAATGCAATCGGCGTTTACGATAGTGGAAAGTCTATGCGCCACGATAAACGTCGTGCGCCCTTTCATAAGCTTATCAAACGCATCGCCTATCTTGCGTTCCGTTCTCGTGTCAATCGACGAAGTCGCTTCGTCCAAAATAAGCACGGGAGGCAATGCAAGCATAACTCTCGTAATGCAAAGCAGCTGCTTTTGCCCTTCGGAAAGTCCGCCACCCTCTTCGCCGAGCACGGTGTCATAACCCTTTTCCATACGCTTGATAAAGCCGTGGGCGTGCGCCGCTTTCGCCGCTTCTATCATTTCTTCGTCCGTACAATCGGGCTTGCCCATTTTGATATTTTCTCGTACGGTTGCGCTCTTTAACCACGTTTCTTGCAATACCATGCCGTAGTTTTCCCTAAGCGATTTTCTCGTCACGTCACGGATATCCACGCCGTCCATTTCCACGCCGCCTTTATCCACGTCGTAGAACCGCATCAATAAATTGATGAGCGTCGTCTTTCCGCTGCCCGTCCGTCCAACGATGGCAATGCGTTGACCTTTTTTGGCTTGCAAGCACAAGTTTTCAATCAGTTTTTTGTCCTTGGAATAGGAAAACGAAACGTCGTTTAAGGTAATGTTCCCTTCCGCTTCCCCCATCACCGCTTTGTCTTCGTCGCTCACTTCTTCCTTTTCGTCAATCAGCTCGAAAATTCTCGAAGCGCAAGCAAACGCACTTTTGAGTTCCGTCACCACGCCCGAAATTTCGTTGAACGGTTTGGTGTACTGGTTGGTGTACGAAAGGAATTTCGTCAAACCGCCGACGGTGAACGCCGCACCTGCCACAACTGCTCCGCTTGCCACGTCCAGCGCACCGATAAGCGCCACCACCGCATACACGATGTTGTTGATGAAACGGGTGGACGGGTTGACGAGCGAAGAATAGAACGTAGCGTTCATCGAAGCCTTTTTAAGCCGAGCGTTAATCTCGTCAAACTTCTCTTCATTTTCGTCTTCGTGCGCAAACGCTTGCGTGGTTTTTAAGCCCGCAATCGCTTCTTCCGTGAAAGCCGTTTGTTCCCCACGCGTGGCCGCTTGTTGCACGAAAAATTTATGCGTATGCGTCGCCACGAAACGAGCGATAAGCACCGAAATCGGGGTGAGGAAAATAACTACCAAGCCGATTTTCCAGTTGGTCAAAAGCATGAACGCTATCGTGCCAAGTATAGTCGTTATCCCCGTAAAGAATTGCGTAAAGCCCATCAATAAGCCGTCAGCAAACTGTTCGGCATCGGCGATAATACGGCTTACCGTTTCGCCGTGAGCATGCGTATCGATATACTGCAAGGGCAGTTTTCTAATCTTCGCAAAAGCATCCTTTCGCAAATCGCGTACGACGTTGCAAGAAATGCGGTTGTTGCAAACGCTGACAAGCCATTGCGCCACAGCCGCTACCCCAACGGCTATTGCCGTTTTGATAAATACTTCTTTCAATCCCGCAAAATTCACATTGCCCTTGCCGATAATGCAATCAATTGCATCGCCGAAGAATACGGGCACGCAAAGCATGGCCGCCACCGATACGAGCGAGAAAAGAATCGTGCCGATTAAGGCGAAGGGGTATTTGCCTACGTAGCGCAAGATGCGGCGCAAAGTGGTCGGTTTAGAATTTCTCATGCGCCCACCTCCCCGCTATCGTATTGCGAGAAGTAAATTTCTCTATACACTTCACAATCTTTCATCAGCTGTTCGTGCGTGCCAACGCCCACCGCTTTTCCATCGTCCAGCACGATGATTTTATCCGCATCACGCACGGAAGAAGCACGCTGGGAAACGATAAACGTCGTCGTTTGCAACTGACGTATGCCCTTACGAAGTTCGGCATCCGTCGCATAATCGAGCGCGGAAGACGAATCGTCCAAAATCAAAATTTCGGGGTTGCGCACGAGCGCGCGTGCAATAGTAAGCCGTTGTTTTTGCCCGCCCGAGAAGTTTTTGCCCCCTTGTTCTACCACGGTGTCCAAGCCTTGTTTTTCTTTCAAGAACTCGTCCGCGCGCGCAATGGAAAGTGCCTTCCAAAGCTGTTCGTCCGTGGCAGTTTCGTCCCCCCACAGCAAGTTTTCTCGCACCGTGCCCTTAAAGAGCACCGCTTTTTGCGGCACTACGCCTATTTTTTCACGAAGATAGGTTTGGTGCGCCCTTTCACGCACGTTTTTCCCGTCGACGAATACGTCCCCCGTCTTCACGTCGTAGAAGTGCGGAATAAGGTTGACGAGCGTAGTTTTGCCGCTGCCCGTGCCACCGATAACCCCCACCGTTTGTCCTTTTTTTGCCGAGAAAGATACGTTTTCCAAAGCGGGTTCCGCTTCGTCGTTATATTGCACCGTCACGTTGTTCAAGCAAACGAAATCGGTGGTTTCTTCCCTACAATCGTCTTCCAAAATCAAGGACGGCTGCATTTCGAGCACGGCGGAAATTCGGCTGCCACACGCCGCCGCTTTCGTCACCGTGACGATAAGGTTGGCAAGCTTGATAAGTTCTATCAAAATTTGGCTCATAAGGTTGTAGAGAGCCAACACACTGCCTTGCGAGAGATTGCCTAGGTTCACCCTAATTGCGCCCGAATAGATAAGCGCAATAATCGCAAGGTTGACAAGCACGTAGGTGAGGGGGTTGGTAATCGCCGCAATCGCACCCACAAACTTTCTGCCCTTGTTCAATTCTTCGTTGCGCTTGTCGAAAAGTTCCTTTTCTTCACCTTCTAAACAAAAGGCACGCACTACCCTTGCCCCCGTCAAGTTTTCACGGGTGGAAAGAAGCACTTTGTCCAACTTTTCTTGCGTCTTCTTATAAAGGGGCATGCAAATGAACATGACGGCAAACACCACCGCCGCAAGCACCGCAATCGCAATGGCGAACACGCCGATAGAAGCGGGGTCAACGAAATACGCCGTAATCATTGCGCCGAACACGATGAACGGGGAACGCAAAAACAAGCGAAGCGCCAAGTTCACGCCCGATTGAAATCTATCCACGTCGCTCGTCATACGAGTGAGCATGGTTGCCGAGCCAAGTTTGTCCAAATCCTTATACGAAAGCGATTGAATTTTTCTAAACAAATCCCGTCGCATATCCGCCGCAACGCCCGTCGCCGCCTTTGCCGCAAAAAATTGCGCCGTCACGGAAAAGAGCAAGCCCACCACGCCAAAGCCCGCCAAAAGCAAGCACATTTTGATGATATAACCGCCGTTTGCATTAGGGTACGCCCCGTTTATAGGCGCGCCAAGCCCCCTATCGACGATAAGCCCGACAACGATAGGGACAAACAACTCGAAAAGCGCTTCCAAGAGCTTGAAAAAAGGCCCTAAAACGCTTTGCAATTTGTAGTTTTTGAAATAATGCAACAACTTTTTCATAACAACCTAATCAATTTTTTAGCGTATGCCAAGCAAGCAGACTATGTCTGCTTTGTACTATTATAGCAAGAAAACGGAAAAATAGCAACGTTTTTTCGTAAACAAATAAAAAAAGCGGAGCTTTTTTGCTCCGCTTTTCCACGTTTTTTCGTTATTGAATATCCAAAAGACAAGCGTAAATCGTCATATAATCACGGATTTCCACCAATCTTGCGCCCTCTTCCGTTTCACCCAAACGCTCGTTTTTCGCTTTCATACGCAAGGCGTTGATAAGTTTGTTCGTCGCAACGATAAACACCAAGAAGAAAAGGAAGAACACGCCGCCGCACACCGCAGTAAGCGTGAGGAATTTATCCCCATCGGGCGTGAAAATTTTCAATGCGTACACAATGCCGAGCGACAACATAACAATCATAGGCACAAGCACCGCCATAAAGAAAATGGCGCGTTTTTTCACACGGCTAGACAAAATGACACGTCTGCGTTCTTGCGCCGCCGTCACGTTTTCGGCAAGCGGTTTTTCTTCTTCCGCAAGCTCGTCATAACGTTTTTGAAGCTGGGGCTTGAATTCCTTTTTAATTTCTTCCACCGCTTCTACGCCCAAGTCGTATTCCAAACTTTCAATGCTCGAATCGGCGTATTCGCCCACGAGCACGTCGGGATTTGCAAAGTTTTCCGTCTTTGCTTTCCAGTACCCAACGGACGCTTCCGTTGCCGTAATATCAAGGGAAAGTGCCTTCTCGTACTCGATTTCCGCCGCGTGGAAGCTGCCTTCTTCAAGCAATTTTTTGCCTTGCTCGCACACCGCTTCGTATTCTTCACGGCGAAGTTTTGCCGCTTCTTCCTTTTGCGCGCGAAGCTTCATCGCTTCTTCGGGAGAAAGCCCAACAAGGTCTTCATCGTCCTCGTCCGTGTCCAACACGGGGAATTCAAAAGCCATTTCTTCCCCTTGTTCTTCAATCTCTTCGCTTTCCATTTCCGCAAGCTCGTCCGTCACGTCAACGTATCCGTCTTCCGTCTTCTTTAAGCGAATCCCTCTGCCGTATTCGTCGTCAATCATTCTTTCTTCCATGATATCACTCCTTATTCTTCCAAACTCCAAGGGCTTCTAAGTCCCTTGCGTTCCTTTTTCGGTATTATCGTTTTTACAACTTTCGCAACGCATTTGCCCCGATAACGACTCTTTGCCCACTCGCAAAGCTCTTTCGTTTCAAACAGCGCAAGCACGCAACTGCCCGAGCCCGTCATAAACGTACCAAGCGGAGAAAAACTTTCGCACTCTTTATACGCCTGTTCCACGTCCGCATTTAAGTGCGTAGCGGGGATATATAAATCGTTCGTCAAGTACATGCCCGCACCTTTTATATCCTTTTGGCGCAAGGCACGGATACAGCCTTCCGTTTGGCTTTCCTTCCACTCCAGCGTTTTAGGCAGCTCGTCGTACTTACGATAACACTCTTTCGTGTTCACGCTGCTTTTGGGACAAAGCATTAAAAAATGCAACTGCTCGTGGATATCCAAAAAATCGACTTTCTCTCCACGCCCTTGCATACGGGCAAAACCGCCCTTTAACATATATTTGGTGTCGCTGCCAAGCTCGTCAGCAATTTCTTCCAAGACCGCTTCGTCTTCTATCTTGTACAGCTTCGCCATGCCGTTAAGCACGCCGCTTACGTCCGCCGACGAACCGCCAAGCCCACCGCCAAGCGGGATATTTTTATACACCGTGATATCTACGCCGTTTGTGGAAAACCTTTTAGAAAACGCTTCCGCCGCTTTTAAGGCGTTGTTGTTTTCGGGGGGAATATGTTCACTCCCCAAGCCTTTCATCGTGATAGACGAAAGCTTGTCCTTGCGCTTTTTTAATACGATGATATCGTGCATATCCAAACTTGCCACCAACGAATCAAGCATGTGAAAACCATTCTCAACGCCCGTAATTTCCAGCGTGAGATTGATTTTTGCGTGCGCTTTTATCTTCACCGTTGCCATAGCTTGTCCACCCAAAATACGTCGGTATGCGATAGGCATTGCGCCCACCGCACCCTTACGCATACCATTATAGCACAGTTTTTTCCAAAATACAATCGTTTCCTAATAATTTTACTTAATTTTTAAGTAAAGGCTTATTTGATTTGTCGATAGACGAAAATTCGTTCCCCGTCCTTGACGGGAAAGGTCAAATCGGGATTGCTCTTTTGCAAATCGGCGGGCGAGCGAGAAAGCCGTTTCGCCACTTCCCAAAGCGTTTCCCCTTTGGCGGGCACGAATATGGACACCGCCGCATCGTTTTTCTCTATCTTTTCCCCTTCTTCAATATCGTGGATATATTCCCAAACGCACCGCTTATACCCCCTAACGTGGCACTTTAACGTCGCTTCCGCTTCCACTTCCCCTTTCTTTTTTCGTACGTTCAATCCGCAAACGATTGCGTCCACGTCAAAAGTATCGCCGTCCATATCCATAGGGAAAAGGAAAGGCAAGGAAAGCACGCTCGTCTTTCTTCCCCCGTCTGCACTCCGCAAAAGGACGTCGGCAAGCACCGCTCCTTCCACTTCTACGCCTCTATCCGTTTTCTTACAAACAATTTCCGCCCTCGGCGAAATTGCCGCTTCTAAAGCGTATTCCCCGTCGGTAGGTATGGAAAGAAGCGCGTTTCCGCCCACTCTTTCCGTGCATTTCACGCCGCTCGTCAAATACATACCCTCGCCTTTTTCTTTTTTGGGCGTAGTTTTCACAAGCGGGGAAAAACAATCGCTTACCACCGCCACACCGTCCGTTTGCGAAAGGAAACAATCGGCGGATAAGGCGTAGGAAACGCCCACTTTGCTTTTCCCTTTCTCTTCGTCCACCGCACACACAAGCTGCGCCGATTTCACACGCACCCGCGCCCAAGCTTTCGTGTCCCCAAACGCTTCTTCGCAAGGAATTTCCATCGCAAAGGGCAACAACCGCTCGTACGAGCAAACGCTATCGTCACTTTTCAAAACGCATACGCTAAGCGATAATTCCCCTTCCACGTTCAATAAGCCCGCACCCACGCCTACGCGCGTGACCACGGCACTTTCGCTGTGAAGCAAAATATCCCCCACGTAATCCATATCGAACTCGTCTTCCATTTCCTTTTCGCCCGTCACGCACACCGTTTTTGCGACAGAAATTTCTTCCCCACGTACTTCCAAATGCTTGCCGCCCGTCAAATACTCGATTTGCTTGCTTCCGTACACGTTCAAGTTTGCACCAACCACCACGCTGACGTACAAACCCGAGCCTTCCCGTCTATGCGTGACGTTGTCAATAGAAAGACCCACTTTTGCAAAACAAGCGGGCGAAACGCTTTTGCCTTCCGCTTTGTGGAAAAATTCCGCTCCCCGTTCCACTCGGCACACCTTTTTGTCCACGTCTTCGTACACCACGCACAACAAAAGTTTTCCCCCGTAGCGCACTTCCCCGTCCGCGCAAACGCACTCGGTAGGCACGGCGCTTGCTTGCACCGCCAAGATTGCGCCTATCTCGCTCCCCGGAAGCCTACACTCCACCATAGATTGACTACGCAAACAATCGATTTCGCCCGTATAACGGTAAGTTTCAAATTTCGGCTCAATAACCATATCCTATCTCCCTTTTTATTTTACTGCCCTTTTATCGTATGCCGCAAATAAGAAAGATAGAACGCAAGCGAAAAAGAAGCCTTTTATTAGGAATATTTTTCCAAAAGCGGGGCAATACTAAACGTATGATTAAACCGACCAAACGAATTTCCGACGTAAAACAAATGGTGAAAGATTGCGCTTCTTCGCGCGTGTCCGTGCGTGTTAATTTAGGAAGAAACAAAACGATAAGTTATCACGGCGTATTGACAGGCGTGTACCCCGCTCTTTTCACAATCACCCCCGACGATGAAGATTTTTTAGGCAAAACCGCCTATTCTTACTCCGATTTGCTTTGCGGAAACGTCAAAATTAAAAAATTGTAAAGTATTTCAACGATTACTTTGTGAAAAAATGTGTTAAATTTGTGAAAAAATCAAGTCAATTAAGACTTGTTTGCGTTCCCCCCTTTTTTTATTGGTATAATGATGATACTATAATATTTTGGGAGGGAATCCAAATGAAAAAATTTAAAACTCTTTTGCTCACTTCTTTGACGGCTATCCTTGTATTCTGCTGCTTCATGCTTGCAGGTTGCGGTGCTGCTGGTACGTACAAATTCTATGCAGTAGAAGTTCTTGGCGTTGAATACAAGCTCGGCGATACCTTCATGGGTCAAGAAATCACCGCTGAAGATTTTGAAGACATCACGTTGAACAAAGATGGCACGATCGTTGACATGGAAGGCGCTACGTGGGAAGAAAAAGATGGTAAAATCGTTATCACGATGACCTACGGCGAAGGCGAAGAAGCTGAAACCGAAACCATGGAACTCACGAAAGATGGCAACAAATTGATTATGGAACGTAGCCTTGGCGCAAGCAGCATGAAGGTTATCTACAAGAAATAATCGACAACAAACAAAACAAAAAATACTGCGTTGTGAAACGCAGTATTTTTGTTTATAAAACCCAAGGCGTTTGCCTTGGGTTTTAATCTTCCGATAATCCTAATAAATAATCGCTACTTTCATCAAAATACTTGGCAAGCATAACAATTGCCGATGCGGTGGGCTCTGTTTTACCCAACTCCCATTTGGCAATTGCCGATTGACTTATCCCCGTTGCCTTGGATAAATCCATTTGGCTCATATTTCTTTGCAAACGCAATTCTTTTACAATTTCCCCAAATCCCATACCTATATTATACACCCGCCAAGTCAAAAAATACTTGTCAAGTCTTTTTTTACTTGCTTTTTATGTATAAGTAGGTTCTAAAAATACTCGCCGTAACGTTTCCATTACGACGAGTTTGTTATTTTATTCCGCTAAAACTTTTTTCAAAAATTGTCCCGTATAGCTTTGTTCAACCTTTGCCACTTGTTCGGGCGTGCCTACGCACACCACCGTGCCGCCGCCGTTGCCACCTTCGGGGCCTAAATCGATGATATAATCGGCTGTTTTGATAACGTCCAAGTTATGCTCGATAACGAGCACGGTGTTGCCGCCTTCACGTAGCTTCGTCAAAATTTTAATCAGCTTTTCCACGTCGTAGCTATGCAAGCCCGTTGTCGGCTCGTCCAAGATATACAGCGTTTTGCCCGTCGAACGGCGAGCAAGCTCGGTGGCGAGTTTCACTCTTTGTGCTTCCCCGCCCGAAAGGGTTGTCGAGCTTTGTCCAAGCTTGATATACCCAAGCCCCACGTCGTTGAGCGTTTTTATCTTATTATAGATGTTGGGGATAGGCGCGAAGAATTCGCACGCTTCTTCCACCGTCATATCGAGTACGTCGGCAATGCTCTTGCCCTTGTATTTAACTTCCAGCGTTTCTCTATTATAGCGTTTCCCCCCGCACACTTCGCAAGGCACGAAGATGTCGGGCAAGAAGTGCATCTCTATCTTGATAATGCCATCGCCAAAGCAATGTTCGCAGCGCCCGCCCGAAACGTTGAAGGAAAAGCGCCCCGCTTTATAACCCCTTTCTTTTGCGTCGGGGGTGACGGAGAACAAATCACGTATCAAATTGAACACGCCCGTATAGGTTGCGGGGTTGCTTCTCGGCGTTCTGCCTATCGGGGACTGGTCGATATCAATTACCTTATCGAATAAATCCACACCTTCAATCCCTGCGCAGTTGCCAAGCGCATGTTTTGCGCCGTTAAGAGAGTTGGCAAGCGTGGGATAAATGATTTCGTTAACCAAGCTCGATTTACCGCTACCCGAAACGCCCGTCACCGCCGTAATCAAGCCTACGGGGATATCCACGTCGATATTTTTCAAGTTGTTTTGCGCTGCGCCCTTCACTTTCAGCCATTTATCGCCCGCTTCTTTGCGAACGGTGGGCGTTTCAATTCTTCTTCGTCTTGCCAAATAATCGCCCGTGATAGAGTGCTTGCACTTTGCAATTTCTTCGGGTGTACCGCACGCAACCACTTCCCCGCCGTGCACGCCCGCTTTAGGACCTATATCCACGATATAATCCGCCGCGCGCATGGTGTCTTCGTCGTGTTCAACGACGATAAGCGTATTGCCCAAATCACGCAAGCCTTTGAGCGAATTTAGAAGTTTTTCATTATCCCTTTGGTGCAAACCGATACTCGGCTCGTCCAAAATATAGAGTACGCCCGTGAGCGCGCTGCCGATTTGCGTTGCCAAGCGGATACGTTGGCTTTCCCCACCCGAAAGGGTGACCGCCGTACGAGCAAGCGTCAAGTAGTTAAGCCCCACGTTTCGCAAAAAGCCTAAACGATTGTTGATTTCTTTGATAATTGCATCGGCAATTAAGTGTTCCGTTTGCGTGAGCGTTGTTTTCAACTCGTCCATAAAATCGCAAAGCTTATCCACGGACATTTCGCAAAGGTCCCAAATATTTTTGCCTCCTACGTGTACGGACAACGCTTCCTTTTTCAAGCGTTTGCCGTTGCAATCGTCGCAAGGCGCGTTGCGCATAAGCCGTTCGATATCGCTTCTCACCCCGTCCGACGTAGACGTAGCGTAGCGACGTTGCAAGTTGTTCACGTACCCTTCCCAGGTCTTTTTGAAACTACCCGTAAAGGAGCGAGTGTTGTATTCCATTTCCACACGTTCGTCCGCACCGTACATCAAGATGTTGTACGCTTCTTTGGACAAATCTTGCACGGGCACGTCAAGCGAGAAATTGTACGCCTTTGCTACGGCGGCAACTTCCATCATGGACATGGTGTGCGAGCCCAAGTTCCACCCCGTCACCTTCATTGCGCCTTCTCGAAGCGTTTTCGTCTTATCGGGACAAATCAAATCGGGATCGACAAACTGTTTCATGCCCAAGCCCGAACAGGACGGGCACGCACCGTACACCGTGTTGAACGAGAACAATCTCGGTTCGATTTCTTCCATCGAAATGCCGCAATCGGGGCAAGCGTAGTTGACGGAATAAAGCGTTTCTTCCCCGTCGCAATCAATCACCACCAAGCCTTCGGCAAGCTTTAACGCCGTTTCCAAACTGTCCGTCAAGCGTTTTTGCACGGTAGGCTTCACCACTAATCTATCCACAACGACGGAAATGTTGTGTTTTAAGTTCTTTTCAAGTTTAATATCTTCTTGCAAATCGTAAACGATTCCGTCGATTTTAACTCTGCCAAAACCGCTCTTTTTGAAGCCGTTTAATTCCTTGACGTATTCGCCCTTTCTACCACGAACAACGGGTGCGTTTACTAAAATTTTGCTACCTTCTGGCAAGGACATTACTCTATCGCAAATTTCGTCCACCGTTTGACGGCGAATTTCCCTACCGCATTTAGGGCAATGGGGAATGCCGATACGGGCGAAAAGCAAACGGAAATAATCGTACACTTCCGTCACCGTGCCCACCGTCGATCGGGGGTTGCGAGAAGTCGTTTTTTGATCGATTGAAATGGCAGGCGAAAGCCCGTCGATACTCTCGACGTCCGGTTTTTCCATTTGTCCTAAAAATTGACGCGCATAAGAAGAAAGGCTTTCCACGTACCGTCTTTGCCCTTCCGCAAAAATCGTATCGAACGCAAGCGTACTTTTCCCGCTGCCCGAAAGCCCCGTCAAAACGGTGAGTTTGTTGCGGGGAATTTTCACGTCGATATTTTTTAAGTTATTCTCTTTTGCGCCTTTGATTACTATTTCTTCTTGCATATTATTTTCCTGCTTTGCGGAGTTTCATTTTCAGTTCCGCAATCTTTTCACGTATCTCAATCGCTCGCTCGAAATCAAGCTGACCGCTTGCCACTTTCATAAGCGCTTTCAGCTTTTCAATCTCGTCGGGGATATCTTGCATTTTGATATCGTCACCGCTGCTCTTTTTGGTGATATTGAGCGTGGATTTTACTTCTTTTACAATCGTTTTGGGGATAATGCCGTGCGCCTTGTTATATTCGTCTTGCGCCTTTCTTCTACGGTTGGTTTCACCGATAGCTCGTTTCATACTATCCGTAATTACGTCGGCATACATAATAACTCTACCTTCGGCGTTTCTTGCCGCACGCCCTATCGTTTGAATAAGCGACGTGTCGCTGCGAAGAAATCCTTCCTTGTCCGCATCGAGAATAGCAACGAGCTTCACTTCAGGCAAGTCTAACCCTTCACGAAGCAAGTTTATCCCACAAAGCACGTCAAACTCGCCAAGGCGCAAGCCGTTTACGATGTCGATACGCTCCAACGTGTCGATGTCGCTGTGCATGTATTTCACTTTTACGCCGTGTTCTTTCAAATAATCGGTAAGCTCTTCCGCCATCTTTTTGGTGAGCGTCGTGATAAGCACTCTGCCCCCGCCCCCTACAACGGTGTGAATTTCCGAAAGCAAATCGTCAATTTGCCCTTTCGTGGGCTTGATGGTAATTTCAGGATCAAGCAAACCCGTAGGACGGATAAGCTGTTCTACGCATTGCCCCGCTTGTTCTAATTCGTACGGAGCAGGCGTTGCGGATACGTACACCACTTGCGGCACTCTTGCATCAAATTCGGGGAAGGTGAGCGGGCGGTTGTCGTACGCTGCGTTCATGCGGAAGCCGTACTCGACAAGGTTTTTCTTTCTCGACAAATCGCCGTGGTACATCGCGCGGATTTGCGGAATCGTCATGTGACTTTCGTCGATGAACACCAAAAATTCTCCTTGCGGGAAATAATCGAGCAAGGTAAACGACGGCTCGCCGGGGCTTCTTCCGTCAAAATATCTACTGTAATTTTCAATGCCGCTGCAATACCCTATTTCACGCATCATTTCCAAATCGTGCTCGGTGCGTTGCTTCAGCCGTTGCGCTTCCAAAATTTTGCCTTCTTCTTCAAAGGCACGCACTTCCCCTTGCAAATCTTCTTCAATCATCGCAAGCGCGTTTTTCAATTTTTCCGTGCCTACGGCGTACTGGCTTGCGGGGAAAATCGCCACGTGCGAAAGCTCGTTAAGTTTCTTGCCCGTCAACGCTTCCACTTCGTAAATTTTCTCTATCTCGTCGCCAAAAAATTCCACACGAATAGCCACTTCCGAGTTGGAAGCAGGGAAAATTTCCAAACTATCCCCCCGTACACGGAAGGTGGAACGCTTGAAATCGACGTCGTTTCTACTATACTGCAATTCGATAAGTTTGCGGATAAGTTCGTTTCTTTCCCATTCCATACCAGGTCGCAAGGAAAGGGACAAGCGGAAGTATTCTTCGGGCGCACCAAGCCCGTAAATGCACGACACGGATGCAACCACGATGACGTCCTTTCTTTCCATCAGCGAACCCGTTGCGCTGTTGCGAAGTTTGTCGATTTCGTCGTTCATGGAAAGGTCTTTTTCAATGTACGTATCGGTGGTGGGGATATAACTTTCGGGCTGATAATAATCGTAATAGGAAACGAAATATTCGACACGGTTTTCGGGGAAAAATTCTCTAAACTCGTTGCAAAGCTGTGCGGAAAGCGTTTTATTGTGCGCAATAACAAGGGTGGGGCGGTTAACGTTTTTGATGACGTTTGCCATCGTAAACGTTTTGCCGCTGCCCGTCACCCCAACAAGCACTTGCGCGCGCATGCCGTCAAGCACGCCTTCCGTTAATTTTTCAATCGCTTGCGGTTGATCGCCCGTGGGCGCAAACGCAGAGTGTAATTTGAATTCCATTTCCTTTTTCCCGTTTTCAAACATTTGTTTAATTATAGCATTTTTTTTTGAAAATGTAAACCCCTTGACGAGATTTTTTCAAAAGAAGGCGTAGCCTTTTATTACGCTACCCCGCCCATAGTTTTTGTAAATATCCCCCTTTTTATGAGAAATTTTTTCGCTTGAACGCTATCTTTTTTGCGAAATTTGTGATATAATGGTGGTGATAGGCTTTTGAAAACGCCTAATTTGAAAAAAAGGAGCATTTATGCCTGCCCTGTACGCGCATTATCGCTTTGGCGAAGAAGTTTTGAAATCCCTGCCCGATTGTTTTTCGGCGCACGTGGAAAAATATCCCCAAGCGTTTGCACTCGGCACGCAAGGCCCTGATATTTTGTTCTATCATCAACCTATGAAGAAGAACGAAATTAGAAGCTACGGCACGTATTTGCACTCTCTTGCCGCCGAGCAGTTTTACTTGGATATGGCAAAACTGCTTTTGGAAAACGCCAACGGGGAAAGCTCAGAAGAAGTGCTTACAAAAAACGGAGCTTTTGCCGCCTATATTTGCGGATTTTTGTGCCATTTCACCTTGGACGTTTCCACGCATAAATATATCGACGACAATTCCCTTGTCCCCCCTACGCACGGAAAAATCGAATCGGAATTTGATAAATATCTTCTTAAAAAGGACGGCTTGCCTATCCGTGGCTATAATACAGCCACCCCGATAAAAGACGAAAACGGAACGAGCGAGGCTTGCGCAAAAGCTTTGGGTGTACCGCAAGAAAATATTTCCACAGCGATAAAAACTATCCGCAAAATCAACCGCTATTTCACGAAAAAATGCGAGCTTTTCCATTGCTTGGCGCACTTGGTTTTGAAAATTGCGGGCATGGAAAGAAAGTTTGGGGATATGTTCGTGCATAAGAAAGACGACCCCCTTTGCAAAGAGATTTGCATGGTGTTAAACGATAAATTTGAAAAGGCAATCCCCTTGGGCGCAAGTTTGATTGAAGAATATTTTTCTTCCCTTCCTGCCCTTGTACAAGCCAACAAGTTAAACGAAATTTTCCGCTATAATTATAGCGGTGTAAAAATTACGGAGGAATAATTCTCATGGAAGAAACCACCAACCAGGTACAAGGCAAAGTGCCTTTTACTAAAAAGGAAAAGAGTTGGATTATGTACGACGTTGCAAACTCGGCATACGTAATGCTTGCAACGGCGCTGCTTTCTCTTTACTTTAAGTTCCTTTCCCCCTCGGACAACCTTACGTCCGTTTGGGGTTTGACCAACGTTATCGTGACGGTGATTGCCGTTGTACTTTGCCCTATCCTTGGCACGTACGCCGATTTTAGTAAAAAGCGCGGCATCTTTATGACGTTTGCATTGATAGGCATTTGTTCGTGTGCGGTGCTGTCCTTGTTCTCGTTTGTTCCTAAGTTTACGATTGCGGGTATCTTATTCCTTGTCCTTTATATCGTGACGGAAGTGGGCTTTGCTTCGGCAAACGTTTTCTACGATTCCATGCTCAACGATATTACCAGCGAAGAAAATATGCACAGAGTTTCCGCAAACGGCTTTGCTTGGGGGTATATTTGCAGCTGTATTCCCTTCGCTCTTTGCTTGGGACTTTACGTGCTTGGTACGATGGTGCCCGGTCTTGAATGGTTTGAAGGTTATGCCTTCTCGCTTGGTTGCTTGATTACGGCGGCTTGGTGGCTTTGCTTTACCTTGCCCTTGTACAAAAACTATAAGCAAACCCATTTCTTACCCAAACCCGAGAAAATCGTTAAGGAAACGTTTAAGCGTCTTGGCGGACTTTTCAAAGACCTTGCGAAAAATAAAAAAGCGCTTTTGTTCTTGCTTGCGTTCTTCTTCTATATTGACGGCGTACATACCATTATTAAAATGGCAACCGCACTTGGTACGGACTTGGGCTTTGACCAAGTAAAACTCGTTATCATGTTGTTCGTCACGCAATTCGTTGCGTTCCCTTGTGCGCTTATCTTTGGGAAACTTTCGGCGAAAATGCCTTGCGAAAAATTGTTGCTTGTAGCAATTTCGGCGTACACCGCGATCGGTGTGTTTGCCGTTTTCCTTCGTCAAGAATGGCAATGCTGGATTTTAGTTGTGTCCGTTGGTATGTTCCAAGGCGGTATCCAAGCGATGTCCCGTTCCTATTTCACCAAACTCGTTCCTTCCGATAAAACGGGCGAATTCTTCGGCGTGTACGACATCTTCGGCAAGAGCGCCGCTATCCTTGGTCTTGGCTTAATCAGCCTTTTGGGGATTTTCTTCCCCCTTTCCGAAGGCACGTGGCTTAATATCAGCTTGATTCCCTTGCCCATCCTTTTCGCAGTTGGTTTGGTGCTTTTCTTGGTAGCAATGAAAATGCCCGCAGCGAAACACAACGACGAAAACAAAGAAGAATAATTTTTCAAAGCATAAAAAACCCGCTTGGCGATAAGCCAAGCGGGGTTTTTATTTTTTTTTTTATCAATATTGTATTTCTATTATAATATGGTACATGGAAGAATCATTTCATTTGTCCACTTTTCCAAAGTTTTTACATGTTTAGATATCTTGAAAGTAGGTTACAGGGTGTTCTTTAGAAATTGTAACATTCAAGTTTGG
>JAZQWG010000015.1:0-20297 GCA_045632265.1 Candidatus Scatosoma sp. | reverse complement strand
AAAACATAACCGCCGTGGGGGTTTCTCCGCACGGGCGTTTTTCGTTGTTCAATTTTATTCCGCTTTCACTTGTTCCACGTCGTAAGGGGTGCTTTGGTAAACAAAGTAGTTAAGCCAGTTGTTAAACAAAAGGTTTGCGTGCGCGCGCCACGTGACAAGCGGGGGTTGGGTAGCATCGTCGTTGGGGAAATAGTTGACGGGCATTTTAATCGGTTTGCCTTGCGACAAATCACGAAGATATTCGTTTTTAAGGGTGTCCGCATCGTATTCCGAGTGACCGGTGATAAAGATTTGTCTGCCGTTTTTGGTGGTGACGGCATACACGCCCGTGTCCTTGGACGAAGCCAAGATACGCAAGGGGTACACCTTTTCAATGTCTTCTCTATTCACCGTCGTGTGGCGGGATTGAGGCACGTAGAATACGTCGTCAAAACCACGGAAAAGGATAGACGATTTGTATTCCACTTCGTGGGGGAATACGCCGAACATCTTTTCGGGTACGCCGTGTTTTTGTATGCCGTAATGGTAATAAAGCCCCGCTTGTGCGCCCCAGCAAATATGCAAAGTGCTGTGGACGTGCGTTTTGCTCCATTCCATAATTTCGCAAAGTTCTTGCCAGTATTCCACTTCTTCAAAGGGCAAATGTTCTACGGGCGCGCCCGTGATAATCATGCCGTCGAATTTCTCGTTTTTAACGTCCTTGAACGTCTTATAAAAGGCGAGCAAGTGTTCTTCCGCAACGTTTTTCGATTGATGGGATTCCGTGCGGATAAGGGTGGGTTCTACTTGCAAAGGGGTGTTGCCCAAAAGTCTTGCAAGCTGCGTTTCCGTTTCAATTTTCTTGGGCATAAGGTTGAGAATAAGGATTCGCAACGGGCGGATATCTTGCGTGATAGCACGCGTTTCCGTCATTACGAAAATATTTTCATCCGTCAGCGTTTTCACGGCGGGCAAGTTGTTGGGAATTTTAATAGGCATAAAATGCTCCTTCGTGTTTTAAGTTTTTACGCATAGCGTAAAAGTTTTAGAAAAAACGATTGCAAAATCAAATTAGATGCTTTCAAGTGCGTTTGCAATATCGTCGATAAGGTCTTGATAATTTTCAAGCCCGCAAGAAAGACGAACCAAGTCGCCAGGTACGCCTGCGGCAATCAATTCTTGTTCGTTCATTTGTCTATGCGTTGCGCTTGCGGGGTGCAAACAGCAACTGCGTGCGTCCGCTACGTGCGTTTCGATTGCGATAATTTTAAGCGCTTTCATAAACTTTTCCGCCGCCTTTCTGCCGCCTTTTACGCCAAAGCTTACAACGCCGCAAGAGCCGTTAGGCAAGTATTTTTGCGCAAGAGCATGATATTTATTAGAAGGCAAGCCCGAGTAGTTTACCCAAGCGATTTTGTCGTTGCTTTCCAAAAATTCGGCAACCTTTTGCGCATTCAAGCAATGGCGGGGGATACGTACGTGCAAGCTTTCCAAGCCAAGGTTGAGATAGAACGCACTTTGAGGGGATTGCGTGCAACCAAAGTCACGCATAAGTTGCGCCGTTGCTTTGGTAATGTATGCGCCCGCTTGACCGAACTTTTCCGCATACGTGATGCCGTGATAGCTATCGTCAGGCGTGCAAAGACCGGGGAATTTTTCCTTATGCGCCATCCAGTTGAATTTACCCGAATCCACGATACAGCCGCCAACAGCTACGCCGTGGCCGTCCATATATTTGGTGGTGGAATGGGTGACGATATCAGCGCCGTGTTCAAAAGGACGGCAGTTGATAGGGGTTGCAAACGTATTGTCGATGATAAGGGGAACGCCGTGTGCGTGCGCCGCCTTTGCGAATTTTTCAATATCAAGCACGGTAAGTGCGGGGTTAGCAATCGTTTCGCCAAACACGGCTTTGGTGTTGGGTTTGAACGCTGCGTTCAATTCTTCTTCCGTGCAATCGGGGTCAACGAAGGTAAATTCGATGCCCATTTTCTTCATCGTTACGGCGAAAAGGTTGTACGTGCCCCCGTAAATGCTTGCGGAAGAAACGACGTGGTCGCCACACGTTGCGATGTTGAAAACGGAGAAGAAGGAAGCTGCTTGTCCAGACGAAAGAAGCATAGCGGCGCTGCCCCCTTCAAGAGCGCAAATTTTAGCCGCTACGGTGTCGCAGGTGGGGTTTTGCAAACGGGAATAGAAATAACCGCTTGCCTCCAAATCGAACAACTTGCCCATGTCTTCACTGGTGTTATATTTGAAAGTAGTGCTTTGGATAATAGGTACTTGACGGGGTTCGCCGTTGCCAGGGGTATAGCCGCCTTGTACGCAAGTAGTTTCGATACGGGTTTGTTTGTTTTTCATAAGTCATACTCCTATCACGCTCACGCGCGGATTTATCTTTCATTTAAGTATAACACGGGAAAAGGATTTTCGTCAAGTATTTTCGGGATAAAAACTCTTTCCTTGCACAAAATAACGGATATGAAAACAAAGAGAATTTTATCAATAACTTGCGCCGTAGGCGCAATCAGTTTCCTTTCCGCTTGCGGTGGCTGTGGAAAAACAAGTGAAGACTTTTTATCCGACGTTGTGACAAGGGGGGATTATCGCTCTTTGTACTCTATCATCGGCAAAAGCGTGGATATTGAAATGGTGCAAGAAGACGAAAAGGGCTTGGCGCACGTTGTCGTGGATGACAAGGAATATGAACTTGGCATGGACTTTCTTTCCATGGCGATGGTGTACAACACTCGCCCCGTAGGGGCGTATGCGACGGCGACGGACGTGTACAACGAGTGGTGGCGGTTATTTATTCAGCGTTGGAATTATCTTATGCCCGAAGTGCCCCTTTATTCCAACCAGTATTACGACGTGTACAACGCCAAGATTGATAAGTTGCAAACAAGCCCGTACTGGCAAGTGACGGATGCTATTGTGGGCGCAAAAATTAAGACGGGGGAAAACGCCGTCGTGCTTGGTAGCAACACCGAGCTTTCCGGCTCGTTTAGAAACGCCGCTTTTGGCAAGTCTTCCCCGGGTGCGGCGGATTTAGCCATACAAACGCTGACGAGTGGGTATTCCACCGTCGTCACAAACCCCAACGGCGTATTTCAATGGTCGGATACGGGTATAGTGCGAAGTCATGAAGAAATTGAAAACGCAGACGGCACAAAGACGTATAAAATCCAAATTGCGGACGATTTACGCTTTTCAAACGGCGAAGAAATTACGGCGGAAAACTACTTGGTCGCAATCTTGGCGGGCAGTACGCCCGTCATGAAAAGTGCGGGCGGGGCGGACGGCGCGGGGCTTAATTTCGTTGGCTACGAAGCATTTAACGCTTATGATGGCAACGGGCAAGAAGTGCCTTTTTCGGGGTTGCGATTGCTTGACAAACACACCTTTTCGGTGACGGTGAAAGGGGAATACGCCGATTATTATTACGCCTTGAAATACGGTGCGTTTGCCCCCGAGCCGCTTGCGCTTTATCTTGGCGATTGCAAGATAAAAGACGACGGGAAGGGTGCGTATATCGAACGTGCGTTTTACCAAAAGACGAACAAAAACGGAGTGAGCACGTATGCGTTTGCCGACACGATTGTCAAAAATATGGGCGAAGTGAGCGCAAGCCGTTTTCCCTATTCGGGGCCGTATTACGTGGAAAATTACGACGCAAGCGCACGGACGGCGGTGTTAAAGCGCAACCCCTTATATAAGGGGGACGTGCGGGGCAAGGCTTCGATTGAGCGCATTTCCTACGTGAAAATCGTGGGCGAAACGCAAATTGATCAGCTAAAGCAAGGCCGAGTGGACGTGCTTGCAGGCGTGACGGGCGGGGAAGAAACGAAAGCGGCGCTCGCCATCGTCGATAACGTGAAATTTAAGGAAACGCATTACGATAGGGCGGGGTATGGCAAACTTGCTTTCCGTTGCGATTTTTCGCCTACGCAGTTTAAGGAAGTGCGCCGTGCGGTGGCGTACACGATTGATAGAAACGAGTTCGCGCAGACGTTCACGGGTGGGTATGGTAGCGTAGTTGATGCGCCTTATCATGCAGGCTTGGATGCGTATATCGCCGTGAAAGATAAACTCAAGCTGAATAAATACGAATACAGCGTGGACAAAGCCAAACGCTCGCTTGAAGAAGGTGGCTGGGTGTACAACGACAAGGGCGGAGCGTACGAAGAGGGCAAAGGGGTGCGCTATAAAAAGCTGCAAGGTTATGAAAAAACGTACAACAACCTTGCCTTTGCTTCCATTGACAATAAGTACCGCACGGTGAAAGTGGACGGGGAATATTATATGCCGCTTGTTATCAACTGGATGGGCACGCAGCCTAACCCTGTCACGGATCAGCTTATCACCGCTTGGCAAAATAACCCTAATGCGGGCGAGAAAATAGGGGCGTATATCACGTATGCTACGGGGGATATGAACTCGGCGTTGTACGGGGAATACTATCAAATGCCCGCTTACGGTTTTACTAAGGCAAGGTTTGGCGTAGTGAATTTCGCGACGGGCTTTACGAGTGCGGTGTACGATCAGTCGTTGTACTGGACGATTGACAAGGACTTGTATGCAAATTACAGCAGCAATTTCTTAATGGACGAAGCGGACTTTGTTGACGGGAAGTGAAATGCTCAAATATATTCTAAAACGAATTTTGTATATGCTGGGAGTTTTGGCGCTGCTCTCTTTCGTGATATTTCTCATCTACAATCTTTTGCCCGTGGACAAGGCGGCGGATATGGCGATGCAAGAGATTGCGGCAAATAAAAATCTCGTGTATGCGGAGCGGTATTTGTACTGGCAACGCAAACTTGGCTTGGACGGAAATTTATTGCGAAGATATTTGCGTTGGATAGGTTTTGCGCCCTATTTCGACGGCGGGCATAACGGACTGTTGCAAGGCAATTTAGGCACGTCTATTGCCTATGGGAAACCGGTTGTCGAAGTGATAAAACAGCCCCTTCTCAACACCCTTTTTCTCAACGTGCTTGCCACCCTTTTCGCCTTTGCTATCACCATTCCACTCGGCGTGTTTTGCGCAAGAAAACGTGGCTCGAAAGGGGATACGGCGGTGCAAATCGGCACGATTGTGGGGTACAGCTTGCCTACCTTTATCGTGGCAATTCTCTTTATTTGGCTGTTTGCGGTGAAACTTAATTTGTTTCCCGTTTCGGGTATGTCGTCGGTGGGGAAGGATTATACGGGCTTTCGTGCGGTGATAGATAAGCTGTATCATTTTTCCTTGCCGTTGATTGTGATGACCTTTTGTTCGCTTGGCGGCATGACGAGATACGTGCGCGCTTCGATGATTGACGCTTTGCACCTTGATTGCATCCGCACGGCACGGGCAAAGGGGCTTTCGGAAAGGCTGATTGTGCGTACGCACGCTTGGCGAAACGCTTTAATTCCTATTGTTTCGGTGGCAATAGGCTGGCTCGTGGGGGTGTTTTCCGGCTCGATAATGATAGAAAATATCTTTGGCATTAACGGTATAGGCAAGGTGTATTTTGATGCGCTCGTGTCGGGGGACAACGAAATTGCGCTTGCAATGCAAATGTTTTATATCTTGTTGGCGTTGCTTGGCAATTTGCTGATGGACGTGGCGTACGGCTTGGTTGACCCGCGCGTGCGTGTGGATAAGTAAAAGGAGCTTTTCGTGAAAGGATTTTTTGGGAAAATAGCTTGTATGTTCAAGCGTGTGTGGGAGTGGCTGAAACGGGCGTTTACGGGCAAAAGACTTCCCAAAAGTATTGAAAGCCCGTCGAAAGCGTTGCGTACGGCGTTTATGCAAAAACGCTCGGCTGTTTTTGCCTTGACCACGTTTGCGTGCCTATTTTTATTCGTGTTTATTGCGCCTACGTTTATCCGCATGGACGTCAATTACACCGACCCTTTGCAACAAAACGTTGCGCCCGTGTACAGCTTGCGCCGTGTTCCCAAACGCTTAAAAAGGGACGTGGAAGAAATTGACGGCTTTGCAGGGTTTAGCGTGGGGCTTTCCAAAAGTGGGGAAGTGTTCGTTTGGGGAAGCGCAAAAGATAAGCTTTTGAAAATCCGCTACGACCAAATTCCAAGCAAGGTGAAAGAGCAAGGGGCGAGCAAGGTGGCGGCAGGGAAAGACCATATCCTTGCCTTGACGAAAGAGGGAGAAATCGTCGGTTGGGGGGATAGCAGCTGTGGGCAGTTTGGCTATGCGCCTATTTTGAACGCCGTGGCAATGCCAAGCGAATTGCAAGGGGGCGTGGACGTGACAAAGGTAAAACAGCTGTGCTGTGGATATCAATCGTCTGCGCTCGTTATGCAAGACGGACGGGCGTATTTGTGGGGGAATTTGAACGCCACGGCAAACCTTCAAGACGTGGCTTTTACGCAAAACGTGGAGAAGGTGGCGTTTACCAACTCGGCGGCGGTGGCGCTTACCAAGGACGGAAAAATAACGACGGGCAAAAGCAAGGTTTTTTCGGCGTTTGTCAGCAGTAAAGTGGGCAAAGGTGAAGATATAGAAAACTACCTTATCGGCAAACGAGCGATTGAAATTGCGACGACGAATAAGTGTTTGGCGGTGCTTTTAGAAGACGGCGAATTGCTTGTGACGGGCGTTTTTGAAAACGGCGAAGACGAGCTTCCAACCCTTCAAGCGGGAGAATATTTTGTTTCACTTGCGGGCGGTTCTCGACACTTTGTCGGGGTGACGAACGAGCAAAACGCCTATGGTTGGGGGCATAACGCCTATAAACAATGCACGCTTTTGGGGATAAAGGCGGATAGGGTGTTTGCGGGGGCGTTGCAAAGCTATGCTGTAAAGGATAACAAAATTGTGAAAAGCGTGGGGTTGCGTGGATATATCATGGGCACGGACGGACGGGGACGGGACGTTTTTACTCGTATCGTACACGGCGGAAAGATGACCTTGACGGTGGGCGGGGTGGCGGTGATTATCGCAACGCTTATCGGCGTAATCGTGGGTTGTGTTTCGGGGTATTTCGGCGGTGTGGTGGACGTGGTTTTGATGCGTGTGACGGAAATTTTTTCGTCCATTCCCTTTTTGCCCTTTGCCATGCTTTTATCGCAAATTATCAAATATTACAACGTATCCGAGCGGACAAGAATATTTATCATCATGCTCATTTTAGGGGCGCTTTCGTGGACGGGGCTTGCCCGCATGGTGCGTGGACAAGTGCTTGCCGAGCGTGAAAAGGAATTTGTGACGGCGGCACGGGCGATAGGGTTAAGGGAAGGGCGAATTGCCTTTCGGCACGTGCTTCCCAACGTCGTTTCGGTGATTTTGGTGAGTATGACGCTCGATTTTGCGGGCTGTCTTTTGACTGAATCTTCCCTTTCCTATCTTGGTTTTGGCGTGCAACAACCCCAGCCCACTTGGGGGAATATGTTAAACGGAAGCAATAGCAGTATCGTGATACAAAATTACTGGTGGCAATGGCTGTTTCCCGCCTTGTTTTTATCCATTGCCGTCGTTTGTATCAACGTGGTGGGCGATGCGCTTCGTGATGCTCTTGATCCCAAAGGGGAAAGGTAAGGGCAGGTATGCGTTGAAAGGGAAACGGGGGTGGTATGTCTTTATTGAAAATCAACTCTCTTCGCGTGCGATTTCGTACACGTAAGGGGGAAATTGAAGGTGTGCAAGGGGTAAGTTTATGTTTAGAGCGTGGCAAAACGCTTGCGCTCGTAGGGGAAAGCGGCTCGGGGAAAAGCGTGACGGCGATGAGCATTTTGCAGCTTTTAGACGAAAACGGGTATATCGCCAGCGGGGAAATTTTGTTTGGGGAAGACGGGGAAGAAATGGATTTGGCTCGCCTTTCCAAAGAGAAAATGGAAAAGGTGCGTGGCAATCAAATTTCCGTCATTTTTCAAGAACCGATGACGGCGTTAAACCCCGTATTGTCTATCAAACGACAGCTTATCGAGCCGTTTATCGTGCATAGAAATACGTCGAAAAAGCAGGCGAAAATAGAAGCGGAAAAGATGCTTGCTTCCGTGCGTATTCCCAACCCTAAACAAGTGTTGAAAAGCTACTCGCACGAACTATCGGGGGGCATGCGACAACGGGTGATGATTGCAATGGCGCTTGCGTGCCGCCCAAAACTTTTGATTGCGGACGAGCCGACTACGGCGCTCGACGTGACGATCCAAGCGCAAATATTAAAGCTGATGCAAGATTTGCAAAAGGAAAGCGGGGCGGCAATTCTTTTCATTACGCACGATTTGGGCGTAGTCAACGAAATTGCAAGCGACGTTGCCGTGATGTATTGCGGGCAAATTGTGGAAAGTGGGAAAAAGGAAGATATTTTTTACGGAAAATATTCCCACCCCTATACGGAAGGATTGCTTGCTTCTCTGCCGTCTACGCACGAAAAGGGGGAGAAGTTGGAACAAATTGCAGGCAGCGTGCCCCCGCCAAATAATCTGCCTAAAGGTTGCAAGTTTGCGCCCCGTTGTAAGTATTGCACGCAAAAGTGTATAGACGAAGAGCCCGAGCTTGATGACGTGCAAGGCGGGCAACAAATACGGTGTTTTTATCCGTCAAAGGAGTTGAGAAGAAGTGCAAAACACGCAAAATTTATTGTCCGTTAGGGACGTGAAGAAGTATTTTCCCCTTTCCAAAAAGCGGATATTTTCCAAAGAAAAACGTTTTTTACGGGCAAACGACGGGATAAGCTTGGATATAAAAAGGGGGGAAACGTTTGGGCTTGTGGGGGAAAGCGGTTCGGGGAAATCTACGTTTGGACGCGCGATTTTGTCGCTCAATCCGCCTACGGCTGGGAAGGTGACCTATTATGACGAAAGGGGCACGGAATACGATTTAACCGCTTGTAAAAATAAGGCGTTAAGACCGTTAAGAAGGGAACTACAAATGATTTTTCAGGACCCGTATTCTTCGCTTAATCCCCGCATGAGTGTGGGCAATATCATCGGTGAAGGGGTGTGGGCGCACGGGCTTTTTCCCAAAAATAGCAAGGCGTTAAAGGAATACGTTTTGGCGATTATGGATGCATGTGGGTTGCAATCGCATCTTATCAATCGCTACCCACACGAGTTTTCGGGTGGGCAACGCCAGCGCATTTGCATTGCTCGTTCGCTTGCGCTAAATCCCAAATTCGTCGTGTGTGACGAGTGTGTTTCCGCACTCGACGTATCGGTGCAAGCGCAGATATTAAACTTGCTTGCAAGTTTGAAAGAAAAACACTCGCTCACCTATCTATTCATTTCGCACGATTTATCGGTGGTTAGGCACGTGTCGGATAGGATTGCTGTGATGTATTTAGGGAAGATTGTGGAAATGGGCAGGACGGAAGAAGTGTTTGAAAATCCCTTGCACCCATACACGATTGCTTTGATAAGCGCTATTCCGTCCATGGACAAAACGCCCGCAAAAAAGATTGTTTTGGAAGGGCAAATCCCAAGCGCTATTTCCCCGCCAAGCGGTTGTCCTTTCCGCACACGTTGTTTTATGGCGGAAGAAATTTGCGCGCAAGGGCAGGTGCAACTAGAAGAAGTGGGGGAAGGAAGAATGGTGGCGTGCCATTTTGCGAAAAAATCAAGGGAAGAAAAAGTGAAGAAAGCGTTTTTATAAAAGGGGCGAAAAGCTCCTTTTTTGCATACATTGTGGATAAGGGAGTGTGAAAATTGAAAAAAGGGGAAAGAAAATATATTATATATTTCCTTTCGTCTTGACAAGGACGGGGGAAATGTATTATAATAGTTTTTGTAAGGCTAAAAGCCTTAAATAAAAGTTGTTTGAAAGGATGGTTTATATCATGGAGCCCTTGCCCCTATCTATCATTATCGTAGTGCTCGTTTTGTTGTCCGGATTTTTCTCGGGCACGGAAACGGCGTATTCGTGCGCGAATAAAATCAAGCTGAAAAGCATGGTGACGCTTGGCAAAAAGAACGCCAAAGCGGTGTACGATTTTGCCGACGAGAAATACGATAAACTGGTGACGGCAATTTTAGTAGGCAACAACATCGTCAACTTGACGGCGTCAGCCCTTGGCACGATTTTGTTTGCAAAAATTATTATAGGCAACCCCGATTTGGCGCCTACCATTTCCACGATTGTCTTGACGGTGGTCGTGTTGTTGTTTGGCGAAATTACGCCCAAGTATTTGGCAAGCGTATATCCCGAAAAGTTTTGCTTTATCGCTTATCCGTTAATGCAGCTTTTCTACTGGATTTTGATTCCGCTTTGCAAACTTTTCGACGGCTTTAAGTGGTTGCTTGCGAAAATCTTTAAGCTTAAGAAAGACGAAAGCATTACGGATGAAGAATTGATGTCGCTCGTGGACGAAGCGGAAGAAAGCGGCACGCTTAAAGAAGACGAATCGGAACTTCTTCGTTCGGCGCTTGAATTCGACGATTTGAAAGTGGAAGATATACTCGTGCCCCGCGTGGACGTGGTGGCTGTCGAAGAAGATTTTACGATGGGCGAAGTGCTGGAACTTTTTGAAAAGACGGGATTCTCTCGTTTGCCCGTGTATAAAGACACGATTGACAACGTCATCGGCGTTATCCATGAAAGAGATTTCTTCAAAGCGTATATCCGTGGCATTAAGCAAGTTTCTTCCCTTGTGCAAGAAATTGAGTTCACGACCGAGTACACCCGCATTTCCACCCTTTTGAAACAGCTTCAAAAGAAGAAAGTGCACATGGCGGCGGTTTCGGACGAATACGGCGGGCTTGTCGGTATCGTCACGCTGGAAGATATTTTGGAAGAGCTCGTTGGCGAAATTTGGGACGAACACGACAAAGAAGAAGTGCTTTTTGGTAAGATTGACGACGAAGCTTACTGGGTGGACGGCAAATGCGAACTTTGCGAATTTTTCAAGCAGTTCGACATGGAAGACGAGGACGAGAAATACGAATCGAATACGGTGGGCGGCTGGGCAACCGAATGCTACGGCGGTATTCCACCCGTTGGGGAAGAGTTGAAAATGGGGGGCTTTGAAGTGAAAGTGCTGAAAGCGACCAAGCAAAAGGTGTTAAAACTTCGTGCAAAACTTATGGAAGTGGACGACGAAGAAGAGGACGAGGAAAAACCTCGCATAGAGAAAAAGGAGAAATAATGGCGAAAATTTTGGTGACTGGTGGTGCAGGGTTTATAGGCTCGCACACCGTTTTGGAACTTTTGAATAAGGGTTATGAAACGGTTGTCGTTGACAATTTCAGCAATTCGAGTTTTGAAAGCATTAAAAGAGTGCAAAAAATCACGGGCAAAGAAGTGATTTTCTACGAAGCGGATATCCGTGACGAAGAAAAGATGGCGGAAATTTTTGCTACGCATAAAATCGATGCAGTTATCCATTTTGCGGCATACAAAGCGGTGGGCGAAAGCTGTAAATTGCCCTTGAAATATTATGAAAACAACATTTCGGGCACGGTTGGGCTTTTGAAGGTGATGGCAAAATACGGCGTGAAGAAGATTATTTTCTCTTCGTCCGCAACCGTTTACGGCGATCCTGAAAGATTGCCTATCGACGAAAGTTGCCGCCTTTCCACCACCAACCCTTACGGCAGCACCAAGCTCATGATGGAAATGATTATGCAAGATTTGTACAAATCGGACAACGAGTGGAACATTATCTTGCTTCGCTACTTTAACCCCGTAGGGGCGCACGAAAGCGGGCTTATCGGGGAAGACCCTAAGGGTATTCCCAACAACTTGATGCCGTACGTGGCGCAAGTGGCAAGTGGAAAACTTGCTTGTATCAACGTTTTCGGCAACGATTACGACACGCCCGATGGTACGGGTGTACGCGATTATATCCACGTGGTTGACTTGGCACTTGGGCATATTGCGGCGATTGAAAAATGCAACGATAACGGCGTGCATATTTACAACCTTGGCACGGGCAAAGGTTATAGCGTGCTTGACATGATTCACGCCTTTGAAAAGGCTTGCGGCAAGGAATTGCCCTACAAAATTTGCGCTCGCCGTCCCGGGGATATTGCGGCTTGCTACGCTTGTCCCGATAAAGCGAGAGAAGAACTTAACTGGGAAGCAAAATTTGGCATTGAAGAAATGTGCGCCGATCAATGGCGTTGGCAAAGCGGCAACCCTATGGGTTATGAAGAAAAATAAGTCGATATGATTTTACCCGATAAAATTATCCGTTCTTCCCGCCGTTCGATTGCAGTATGTGTCGATCGTTTCGGCGCAGTTATCGTGCGCGCGCCAAAGTGCGTGGACGAGAAACGCATTTATGCGTTTTTGGAAGAAAAACAAGACTGGATAGCGCAAAAAAAGGCGCAATGCAAAAGCGTTTTGCCTACGCTTCCGCCACAAAATTTGGACGGGTATCGCTTTTTATTGCTTGGAAAGACGTGCGAAATTCGCTTATACGAAGGGCGAAACGTCTTATTCGACGAAGAAAATCATCTTTTGAGCTTGCCTTGTAAAGGGGCGAAAGAACGGCTTTTGAAATGGCTGAAAGATAACGCAAAGCGTATCTTTAGCGCCGTCACGGAAAGAAAAGCAAAGGAAATGGGGCTTGCCTATCAAAGCGTAAGCATTTCCAGCGCAAAAACTTGTTGGGGGACTTGCTCGGGCGATAACAAAATTCGATACACCTTTCGTTTGTTGTATGCACCCAAAGAAGTGATAGAATACGTCGTCGTGCACGAGTTGTCGCACGTGCGATACAAAAACCATTCCGCATTATTTTGGCGGGAAGTGGAAAAATACGTGCCCGACTGGAAAAGCCGTAGAAAATGGCTGAAAGACCACGGCGCGCTTATGGAAATTTTTTAAGAAAAAGGGGGTTGGGATATGAAGAAAAGTATGAAAAAATGGCTTTGCGGATTGCTGGCTTGTTCGCTTTTTGCCCTTGGTGGCTGTTCCGACCTTTTCGCTGGCTTCTCGGGCGGTGGCGAGCAAGGCGGCGACAATAACGGCGGTGGCAACGGCGGCGGCAGCGTAAGCGACGGCGCGGAAGTTGTGACAAGCGTGCCTGATATCGACGTGGAAGTTGCTCTTCCCCAAACGTTTGATTTTACGCCCGATTCGCCCAGCATGCAATATGGTTATCGCTATTTTTCGGCAATGGAAAAAGGGGATAAATATTGCGCGTTTTACACCGATTTATACAACGCTTGTTGCGCTTTGACGGAAGATAAAGACGTGGCGGCGCAAACGCACCACATACAATCGTCGGGCGGTACGTATCAGCTCGATTTGTACATCGTGGAAACGCTTAACTATGGCAAGTATGCGCTTACGGCGGAAGAAGCGTTGGCGGTTTGGAAAACTTTCCGTGGCGAATATCCCGAATTTTACTGGCTACACAATGAAGTGACGTACAGCACTTTCACCTTGAATTTGCAAATTTACGAAGAATATGCAAAGGGTAGCGTGCGCGCGAGCTTGCAAGATAAGATTGAAAACTTGGCAAACGATTGTCGAAATTATTTATCGGCAGACATGACGGAAACGGAACTTGCGCTCACCATTTACGATTACGTTATCTTGTCCACGAAATACGCTTATAAAGCTGACAACGTGACACCCGAAGACGCCGTTTGGGCGCACAACCTTGTCGGGCTTGTGGAAAAGGGCAAAGGGGTTTGCGAAACGTACGCAAAAGCGTTTGAATACCTTTGTTCGCTCGTGGGGTTTGACGTCATGACGGTGACGGGCATGGCAGGACAAAAAGCGGACGAAATTTTCGGTCATGCTTGGAATATGGTGAAAATCGACGGCGTTTGGTACACGGTCGATGCAACTTGGGGGGATCAAGAATATTCGGGCTATCTTTGCCGAGAATGGTTTGGCAAAGGTGGACGTGAGTTTTACAGCTTGCACACGCTTGATTTGCCCTTGGAAGGTTTTGGCAAAGAGTGGCAATACGCCATGCCGACGGTTGCGGAAAATTCCGTTTCGCCCGTACAATTAAGGGAAGGAAACGGCGCGGTTAAGACGTATATTTCCATTGACGAAGCGTTGGATTCGATAAACAACGCACAAGCGGAATACACGATTACGTTGCACCCCAAGACGACGATTATGCAAGTGGAAATGAAAATGAAACTTCACCAAGACAAGGTGGAAATGCAAACGCAACAGTTGCCAAACGTTAGAAAACTCACCTTCGTGGGCTTGAGAGAGAATACGGTGGTGCTCGATATGCGCTCGGCAAACGGCGTAGTGCTTGGCGGGGAAGTTTACTTGCAAGATATTGCTTGGACGTATCCGAGCATAAATACAAACGGTTATCAAATCAAGAAAAGTACCTTTTCTTCCAATCGCACGGACAGCGAAACGACAATTTGAAAAAAGTGCGTGAAAGTGCGTTTAATAGGATAGAAAAAGCGGTATATTTAGTATAAGAGAAAGTGAAGGAAATACAAAAGTATGTTGCAGCTTAAAAACGTAAGCTATGCCGTGCAAGAAGACGGCAAAGAAAAATATATCATCAAAGACGTAAGTTTGACCTTGGACGAGCGTTTTGTTGCGTTCACGGGCCCTAACGGGGGTGGTAAATCCACGCTCGCCAAGCTTATTGCGGGCATTTTAACCCCTACGTCGGGCAGTATTTACTTGGACGGGGAAGACATCACTTCGTTGTCGATTACTGAAAGAGCGAAAAAAGGCATTTCGTATGCTTTCCAACAACCCGTGCGTTTCAAGGGCATGACCGTGCGCGATTTAATCAATATCGCAGCGGGCAAAAACATTAAAATCGCCGATGCTTGCGCCTATCTTTCCGAAGTGGGTATGTGCGCGCGCGATTATATCGACCGTGAAGTGAACGCTTCGTTGTCGGGCGGGGAATTAAAGAGAATTGAGATTGCCACCATTTTGGCACGCAGCACCAAACTTTCGGTGTTTGACGAGCCGGAAGCTGGCATCGACTTGTGGAGTTTTGGCAATCTTATCAAAGTGTTTGAAAAAATGCACGAAAAGACGAAGGGGAATATTTTGATTATTTCCCACCAAGAACGCATTTTGAACATTGCGGACAAAGTGGTTGTTATCGCGGACGGACAAGTGCGTGAAGAAGGCAAAAAGGATGACGTATTGCCCAAACTTTTGGGCACGGAAGCTTGCCGAGTGTTGACGGATAAAATGTAAGGAGAAAGGGTATGGACGCAATCGAGAAAGATTTACTTATGCAAATAGCTGATTTGCACGGCGTACCCGACGGCGCGTACAATATCCGCAAAAACGGTGAGTCAGCGGCGCGCAACACGACGGCGAATATCGACGTTGTGACCAAGACGGACGGCAAATCGGGCATTGATATTATTATCAAACCTGGCACGAAAAACGAAAGTATGCACATTCCCGTAATCATCAGCAAAGCTGGTTTGCAAGAAATGGTGTATAACGATTTCTATATCGGCGACGATGCGGACGTAGTGATTGTGGCGGGTTGTGGAATCCACAACTGCGGCGGCAAGGAAGTGGAATCTCGCCACGACGGCGTACACACCTTCTACGTTGGCAAAAACGCAAAGGTTAAGTACGTGGAAAAACACTACGGCTCGGGCGATGGCGAAGGCAAAAACGTCATGAACCCCGAAACGGTGGTGCATTTGGACGAAAATGCGTACATGGAAATGGAAACTACGCAAATCAAGGGCGTGGATTCGACGAAGCGTATTACTCGCGCGGATATGAAGGCGGGCGCAAGCTTTATCGTCAAGGAAAAATTGTACACGCACGGCAATCAAACGGCGGACACCGATTTCGTAATTGATATGAACGGCGAAGGCTGTCGCGCGGACGTCGTTTCCCGTTCGGTGGCGGCGGATAAATCGGTGCAACGCTTCGTATCGACAATGAACGGCAACGCACCTTGCTACGGGCATACCGAGTGCGATGCGATTATTATGGATAAGGCGGCTGTCACGGCTGCGCCTTGCTTGTCGGCAAACGATATCGATGCGGAACTTATCCACGAGGCGGCAATCGGCAAAATCGCAGGCGAACAGCTTATTAAGTTGATGACTTTAGGTCTTTCGGAAAAAGAAGCTGAAGAACAGATTATTAAAGGCTTCTTACACTAAAAACAAAGAAAATACGTCGCAAATCCTGCGTTGCGCTCCGCTTTTTCTCGCTCGTTTACGTCAAGTAAACGTCCCGTCGAAAAATGCTCGCGCGCCTTGGCTTGCTCGTATCTTGCTTTGTTTAATAACAACATTGAAAAATAATAAAGGTAGGTTTATATAAATGAGTGCTTTATCGTACAAAAGAACGAACGTCTATGAAAAGGCGGACGAAAAATTATTGAAGGAAATCTTCGATTATGCGGAAGGATACAAAGTATTCCTTGATGAAGGGAAGACGGAACGCGAAGCTTGCGCTTGGGCGAAAGCGGCTGCAATCGAAAAGGGTTATAAGCCTTTTAAGTTTGGTCAAAAATTGAACGTAGGGGATAAAGTTTACTACGACAATCGTGGCAAAAACTTGTATCTTATCAAAATCGGCAGCGAAGACGTTGCGGAAAACGGTATTCGTATTCTCGCATCGCACATCGACAGCCCCCGTATCGATTTCAAGCAAGTGCCTCTTTACGAAAGCGACGGCATTGCGTTTGCAAAAACGCATTACTATGGCGGTATCCGTAAATATCAATGGGCGGCTGTGCCCCTTGCATTGCACGGTGCAGTTGCGCTTAAAGACGGCAGCGTAATCAACGTAAAAGTTGGCGAAGACGAAAATGACCCCGTATTCTATATCAGCGATTTGCTTCCCCACTTGGCGGCTAAACAAAACGCAAAACCGCTTGGCGAAGGTCTTGGCGGCGAAGATTTGAATATTTGGCTTGGCAATATTCCGTACACGACGGCAAGCGACGATAAGGATAAGACGGTTAAGGAAAACCTTTTGAAAATCCTTAACGAAAAATACGGCATGGCGGAAGAAGATTTCTTGAGTGCGGAACTTTGCGTAGTGCCCGCGTTTAAGGCAAAAGACATCGGCTTTGACAGAGCGCTTTTGGGTGCGTACGGCCACGATGATAGAGTATGTTCCTATCCCGCTTTTACGGCGCTTTTCGACGAAGAAGACAGCAAGCACACCGTTATGGTTATCCTTGCGGATAAAGAAGAAATCGGCAGCGAAGGCACGACGGGTATGCAATGCGCACTCTTCACCGATTTGATTGACGAAATCGCGCGTTCGTTTGGTGCGACGTCGGCGGCTATTAGAGCAAACTCTATGTGCCTTTCCGCAGACGTAAACGCTGGTTATGATCCCAACTTCCCCGAAGTTTGCGAAAAGCTTAACTCCGCATACGTATCTTGCGGCGCAGGTATCACCAAGTTCACGGGTTCTCGTGGTAAGGGAGGCAGCAACGATGCCGATGCTGAATTTATCGGCTATCTTCGCAAGCTCTTTGACGAAAACGGCGTAATTTGGCAAACGGGCGAAATGGGCAAAGTTGACGTTGGCGGCGGCGGGACGGTTGCGAAATATATCGCAAACATGAACATCAATACGATTGACATCGGTGTTCCCGTAATTTCCATGCACTCGCCTTTTGAACTTGTTTCCAAAGCGGACGTGTACGAAGTTTACCTTGCTTTCAAAGCGTTTGTAAAATAAGAGCAAATAAAAGAAAAGACGCAACCATGGTTGCGTCTTTTTTGTTTTTTATATAAGTTATTCGATGGTCACCGTGTCGTTTTCAATAAAGAAATCGGACGAGTAAAAGGCGGTTAAACCGTCCGTGAGCGATTGATAATCGCTGATAGCAAAGCTTTCGCAAGCGGAGTGCATAGCAAGTTGGGCAATGCCGATATCCGCACCAAGCATACCCATTTGTGGAAGCACCGCTACGCCGAGCGTAGAGCCGCTTTTTGCATCCGAGTGATTGAAGAAAGCTTGGTGCGCAACGCCTGCGTTGTCAAACACCGTTTTCAAGGTTGCGCTCGATACTGCATCGGTGCAGTACGCTCCGCAAGCATGGTATTTGATGACGATGCCGCCGCCCAAAACCGTCTTGTTGGTAGGGTCGCCTTTTTCGGGGTGGTTGGGGTGTTGCGCATGTGCGTTGTCCACGGAAATAAAGAAAGAGGAAGCAAGCGCTTTGTCAAATTCGTTGTCGTCAAAGCGAAGCGCAAAGGCAATTCTACGAAGAGTCTTTTGCAAGAAATCTCCCGCTGCGCCTTGCGCCGTGCGGCTGCCGATTTCTTCATGGTCGAAAAAGGCGGCTACGCAAACGCCACGGCTGGTGTTTGCGGAAAGCAAGCTTTCAAGGGTAGCCAACACGCTTGTCAAATTGTCGATACGAGGGGAAGCAAGGAAAGCATTGTCTTTGCCGAAAGCGTACGGCTTGTCGCCGTTGACGACAAACAAATCGTACGAAACAACTTCTTCGCCCGCAAAAGCAGTTTTGATAAACGATTGTTCTTCTTCACCTACAAACGAATAAATGGGTTGCAAATCCGTTTGGATACTCACGTTAAAATGTTCGTTCGCTTCACGGTTGATATGCAACGCTTGCGAAGGGATAGAAACAAGGAAGGGCGCTTCCACCGTCTTGCAAACAAGTTTGCCTTCTTCTTTTACAACGATTTGCCCTGCCACTTTAAGCGGTCTATCAAAGAAGGAATACCAAAGCCCGCCGCCATAACGTTCGACGTTGAGTTTCACCGTATTGCCCGTCACCGTTTCGGGATTTTCCTTCAATTTAAGCGCAGGGGAATCAAGGTGCGCTGCTACGATTTTATAGCTGAAATGGTCAAGTTCGCCGATGGTAAAGGCGATGATGCTTGCGCCACGTTCTACAAAATATTTTCCGTCTTGGCAAAGTTCCCAGTCTTGCGTTTGCGAAAGGGGAACGAAGCCCTTTTCAAGAAGCTGCGCTTTGACGTTGTCTCTTGCGTGATACGCCGTGAGTGATTTTTCTAAAAAGTTTGACAATTTTTCCGTGATAGACATATAAAACACCTATTTATATATATGCGCGCGACGGCGCAACGTTTATTCCTACCTATTGTAGCACTTTTTCACCGCTTTGACAAGCTTTTGCAAAAAATAATCGAAAAATCTTTTTTGTGTGAAATTTTTGCGTTGGTGACAAGGAAATTTTGTTTTCCACTTGACAAAATTATTTGTGGTGTTTATAATATTGTTAAATACTTAAGCAAGGAGCTTGCCAATGAAAAAGGAAGTGGGTGCAATGGAATTGAAAAGGGTGATTGCGTGCAAGGAAGAAGCGTACCTTGCGAGAATTTTTTCTATCATGAAAGCGAGAAATCGTATCGTTTTTCACGACGGAAAAACGCATTTTAACGACACGGAGTTGCGTATGATAAGTGAAATCGTTTCCGCAACGTACGAAGGGAAGCGTTTAATTTCCACGCAGATTGCCGATTTGCTTGGGATAACCCGCTCGGCGGTGTCGCAAATGGTCAATCGTTTGGAAGAACAAGGGATTGTCAAGCGTGTGGCGGACAGCGTGGATAAAAAAATTGCGTATATCGTTATGGCGGAAAACGTCATGGAACAATACGGGGAAGATTTGGAAAAATGTTTCCGCTTTTTGAATAAGGCGGTGGGCAAGTTTGGCGAAGATAGATTTTTCCGTTTGTGCGACGATTTTGAAAAGTTTATCTATTTAGCCAACGACGTAGTGCAAGAAATGCGTGAAGAAGAAAGATAAGGAGAAGAGAGAGTATGTTGCGATTAAAAAATATTATCAAAGATTATAAAGTAGCTGACAACGTCGTGCACGCTTTGCAAGGCGTCACGCTCAATTTCCGCAAAAACGAGTTTGTGTCCGTGCTTGGTCCAAGCGGTTGCGGCAAGACGACGCTTCTTAATATCATCGGCGGGCTTGATCATTATACGGACGGCGATTTGGTGATTTGCGGAAAATCGACGAAAGATTACAAGGATAGGGACTGGGACGTATATAGAAACCACCGTATCGGTTTTGTATTTCAATCGTATAACTTGATTCCCCACCAAACGGTGCTTGGCAACGTAGAACTTGCTTTGACGATTGCGGGCATTTCCAAGGCGGAAAGAAGACAAAGGGCGAAAGAAGCGCTTGAAAAGGTGGGCTTGGGCGGCGAATTGCACAAACGCCCCAACCAGCTTTCGGGCGGACAAATGCAACGTGTGGCGATTGCGCGCGCACTTGTAAACAACCCCGAAATTTTGCTCGCTGACGAGCCTACGGGCGCGCTTGATACGACGACGAGTTTGCAAATTATGGAACTTATCCGTGAGATTGCAGGCGAGCGTTTGGTTATCATGGTCACGCACAACCCTGAAATTGCCGAACAATATTCCACCCGTATCGTGCGTTTGCAAGACGGCTTGGTAATTGCCGATTCTAACC